>CAZCBG010000047.1:0-25419 GCA_964496885.1 uncultured Bacteroides sp.
GCATTTGAAGTGATGGCAAAAGTATCTGCACAAGCATTATTGGATGGCAATATAATATTGCTTCTCGAAACATTCAAATAAGATGTTGATGGAGTCAATGACAATTGGACAATGTGCACTATTTTAGATACAACTGTTGAAGATGCATTTGTTCCTGAAATAGTAACTGTAGCCTCTCTTTGAACAGCTCCTGTATTTGCTGTAGCAATAACGTTAACAACTCCATTGTTTATACCGCTGATAGGTGTTACGGTAAGCCATGTCTGATTAGAAGTCACAACCCAATTTACTGAAGAAGCAATAGAAAAAGTGTCAGAACAGGCTGTTGCACTTAACACAATATTCGTTTTTGAAACAAAAATATCATTGGTTTGCAATGCATTCGGGGAAGTTAAATGATTGTTTAATGCAAATGAATTTCCCGAAAACATCATTAGCAATAGCATTCCAATTATAAAGTGAACTGAAGAATGAGTAAACTTTTTCATTTTTAAAGATTTAAATTATTGATTACAAAACTAATATAATTTTAATATATATGTACGTATGAATTTGAAATATTTTAGCATTTAATTAGATAATAATTTATTCAAAAGGTTTAATATTAAGACAATTATTAAGCCGAAAAGGTTTACTGCATAATTAATAATTTCATTAAAAAAATAAAATTTTTATCCTGTTATCGAAATTCCAATTAGTCTACCAATGCCAAAGGTAATTGCAGCTGCGACTAGTCCAAATAAGACTTGTCTAAAACCTGAAAACCATAAGTTTTTACCAGTAAACAAAGTGATAGCTGCACCAATCATAAAAAGACCAATAGCACTAGACAATACACTTATAACGATGGCTTTAAGTCCACTTGTAAACATAAACGGAAGCACCGGGATTATTGCACCCAATAGAAATAAAATAAATGAATACACTGCCGCTTCAACAGCAGATCCCTTTATATCCTCTACATTAATACCTAATTCTTCTTTCACTAATATCTCATGAGCATTAGCTGTATTTTTAATAATTTCAGAAGCCATCTCATGAGCTTGTGTTTCTGGAATTCCTTTAGCCATATAAATCAATGCTAATTCCTTCATCTCACCTTCGGGATTGGCTTCCAACTCATCCATTTCAATTTGCATCTGGTTTTCATATAATTCCTGGGAACTCTTTACCGAAATCCATTCTCCCATAGCCATTGATAATGCGCCAGCTATCATCCCGGCAATTCCTGTCAACAATACGCCTTTTTCACCAGAAGTTGCACCTGCAACACCCATTACCAAACCAAAGTTAGACAGCAATCCATCATTACCACCCAATACGGCTGCTCTAATAGCATTTCCTCCAACTGAACGATGTCGGCTTTCAAATTTAGACATATACTTTCCTGCCGTTTCTTTGTCTTTTTCTAGTATCGATTGGAGAATTTTTACATGATTGGTTTCTGTACCTGAAATTTGTTGTTTGTTTTTTTGCTTGGTACTGATAATCGCAGTAGAAATACTTTTTTCAGTTTCCATCAAAACACCCAATACATAATCATAACCGAAAATTTTGCCAATTGTGTTTAATATCCTTGCTCTGAATGATGGTTGCATTAAATTATCAACATTTATGTTTTCCTTTTTAGCAAAAGCTTCAGCATGACTTCTTTCAATAGCACTCATTTGCCTGAAAACATTGGCAATGTTTTCATCGGCTTCATGCTCGGCAAGTGTCTGGTACAAAAACCAGGCATCAATTTCTGTCTGTATATTTTTATTTTTCATTTGTTTGTATTTTATTAAATTACTGAAATAGTTATTGTTATAACATTTAAGTTAATAAATTGTATTCAAGTTTCGCCAACGGAATGTCCTTGATATATTCATCTCGGTTGCGTCATTAGTGCATAGACATTTCATGTGTTATTAATTTTAATTATTTATTGGTCACATAGCCTGCCCCGATTTATCGGGGGAATTACTCACATGATAATTTATTTATAAATGTGTTAGTGAACTTCGTTTCGCCATATAATATCATTCTAGGTTTGTTTGAATTTTATTCTTATGTCTATTTTATTGGATTTAATTTATTCCCTGATTTTGATAAACCTATATGATTTTATATTATCAGGATGTAAAATTCTTAATATATATATTCCATTGGCAAGATTACTTATATCTATCTCTTCGATGTAAGATTTCAATATAATGCTTTTAACCTTAATTCCTTCAGCATTGTAAATTTCTGCTTTTAACAGCTTAAGTTGTATATTTCCGGAAACAAACAACAGATGAGAAACAGGATTAGGATAAACAGAAAATGCAGGTAAAGAAGATTCCTGCACTAAACCAACTGCAAGTCCGATCATATTAGAAGTATCTTTACAACCATTGCTGTCGGTTACCACAACAAAATATAAGTTATTGGCAGTTGGTGTATAGGTTTGACCATTAGCTGCTGTTATCGGATTTCCGTTCATATACCACTGATAGGCACTGAAGAGTCCTGTTTGAAAGACAGATCCAAACTTTGCTGCTATAGGAACGGGTAATGAATGAACTGTTATTACTATATTCTGAGATGTATCTGCTCCACATAAACCGGTAATGATACAACTATATGTTCCTGAATGGGCAGTTTCAACATGGGTTAATTGAAGTGTTGACAAGGTATCATTATATATGATAGCATTTTTATACCATTGGTAATGCATTCCTGTACCAATTGCAGTTATGCTCATCATAAAATTGTCTTCAGCACATAGAGAAGAGGAAACCGTCTGACTTTGGATGATAGGTGTTAGGCATTGGGCAAAACGTATTAAAAAGGCATTCCAGTTAGTAGCACCAAAAAGAATATCACTGGCTGAATAATACAACATGCCTTTAAAACCACCACCCAGATAAAAAACATCAGTAGCACTCATACAAAACCCTTTGAAATACATACCTGAAGTAGCATTAAACCCGTTTGAATACTTATAATTTCCAGTAGAATCATAGACTGCTATAAAAGTAGTTGCAGCCACACTGGAAGTTCCGGGATCAATATCTGAAGATCCGGCAGCTTCGCCAGTAAGGTAAATTTTCCCTGCATTATCCATGAACATTTTGTATGGTTGAGCAGTTCCAGTATTGTTTCCAATATTAAAACACCATTTATAAACTCCTGTTAATGAATAAGCTGCTACAAATATATCATCATAGCTGGTATTATTGATAGAATGAGTTGCTAAACCGGGATCAAAATCGAGATTTCCCCAAAAACGACCACTAACTGCAAGTTGATGCATTGGATTGCAGGCAACAATAACTGAACTGATACTAGGACCGCCTGTACCTCCACCTATACTGAAAGCTGAAACATAAGTTCCAGTTATCATATTGTATCTGGCTATCAATGCATCTCCATTTCCCTGAGCTGTGTATAAAGCTGTATATGTTGAAGGATCTGCATCTATCGTATTATGATAAATCATTCCAAGTATTATATTTCCATTGCCATCAAAAGCCAATGATTGTCCTTCTTCATTCCCCGAAGCTTCATCGATGGAAAATGCCCATACATAATTCCCAGCTGCATCATATTTTGCTAAAAACATTGCTCCGCTAGTAGTAGCATATAATCTGTGTACAACAGTTGAAGGATCAAAATCAACAGAATCAGAAATAGTTCCGGTTATATATGTATTCCCATCATTGTCGCAAATCATTTTCCTTAGATAGTCAGTTGATAAACTACTCCCAATACTAAAAGCCCACTGAAAGCTACCAGCTGGAGAATATTTGGCAACATACATATCACGTCCAGCTCCTGCAGCATTCAACATATAAGTGGCAGTTGTGGAAGGATCGGCATCCATCTGATTAACAAATTCTCCGGCTACATAAATATTATTGTTAATATCAGTACCAATATCGCTTACCAGACTCTGATCGGTGCTGTATAAACTAAAACCCCAGTTAAAGTTATGCAAAGTATCATATTTAGCTACAAAGGCATTTAAGTGAGTAGTATTCACAGCACTTACATTAGCCACTGCAGCACTGGGATCGAGATCGATGGTACCTGCAAAATTACCTGCTGAAATTACCTTGCCTGCATAATCGCAAGTGACGGATGTAACTTCATTTACATATGAGGCAGAATTCCCACTTCCACCCGCTCCTATGGCCCATTGAGGAATAGCAATTGATTGTGCCCAAGACGTTGAAACATTAAAAAACATCAGTAAAAACAAATATTTTTGCATTGGAATAATATTTTAAGCATTTGCTACAAAATTAGCAAATATATGTATTGAAAGCAATGAATGAATTATATTGTAAAATTAAATATTTGGCTCGTAAAGCTGGAAAATTAATAAAAAGTATTGAAAGTATTCTATTTAAAGGTATGCAGAAATTTACTATTTTTGCTGCTAACCATAAAAACTGAAAGGATGAGAACATTTATTTTGTTAGTAATAATAATCGCTGTTTCGCACATAGTAGCTGCACAAAACACTATTAAAGGAATCGTTACTGACAAAAATACCCACGAAAAGCTGGCAGGTGCATCAGTGTTTATTCCCGAACTAAATAAAGGCACTGCTACTAACGAAAATGGAATGTTTACTTTAAGTGGTTTCAGTAAAGGAAATTTTACAGTTCAAATTTCTTACCTTGGGTTTCAAACCAGGATACAAAAAATCAATTTGAATGGAACCGATTTTTCTTTAAACATTTTAATGGAAAAAGCAGCAATTGTAGTAAATGAAGTGGTGATATCAGGTGCTTATTTTACTTCTCAGGACGAAAGTCCTCAGGAAATTGATGTGGTCAAAAAGGCAGAAATGCTACAAACAGGTGCATCTACGGTGATGGATATAATATGTAAAGTTCCTGGTGTAAGTGCCATCACAACAGGGCCTCTTGTAAGCCGCCCTATCATCCGTGGTTTATCCGGCAACAGAGTACTTACTGTTGTTGATGGTGTTCGATTCGAAACCCAGCAATGGGACGAAGAACATGGAATTGGGATAAACGAACTCGGCATGGACCGCATCGAGATCATCAAAGGTCCAGCCACTCTGTTATATGGACCCGAAGCAATGGGTGGAGTGGTGCATTTTATCGAAGAACAACCTGCAGCTATCGGACACATAATGGGGAATATTTATGGCTCCCTCCATTTGAACAATCTTGGGATCAATGCAGCTGCCGACATAAAGGGAGCTACAGATAAATACAACTGGGGTTTTGCTGCACTGGCAAAAATGCTTCCTGATTATTATTTCAATGGATATAGTTTCAGAGCTCCCAATACCCGTATGAACGAAATAGGTATAAAAGGAAATATCGGTATCAATCGAAAATGGGGCTCCTCGGTACTTTCCTATCAGTTCAATCAAGCTTATTATGGAATTTTAGATGGAAAAGATATTGTAAAGAACCCAGATGGTTCGTTCATCAACAAAGATACTGCAGAAGTGGATATGTTTCCCAGTGAAGTGGAAGCACCTTATCATTCGGTGACGGATCACAAAATCAGTTCCAAAACCACTTTGCTTGCAGGTAATTCAAGGTTTACGGTTGTACTTGGCTATCAGAACAATCATCGTACTGAATTTGAAGACAATGGGACAAAAGCTGGTTACAATTATGTAGATATGACATTGCAATCCGGCACTTATGATGCAAAGTGGTATTTACCAACTTATAAAAATTTTTCTTGCATCATTGGTGTGCAAGGAATGTATCAGTCAAATAAAAATTCTGCGGAAGCCCGGACACAATTGGTGCCCGATGCAACGATCAATGATATTGGGATTTTAGCTTTAACAAAATACAATCTGAAGCGACTCAATTTTACTGCTGGCATTCGTTACGATGCTCGAAATATGAGCACAATATCCATTGTTAAAGATTCAACGCTGAATATGCCTGCCATTTCAAAATCATATAACAATGTAAGCGCTTCCATCGGTGCTACTTATGATATAGAAGACCTTTTACTGCTTCGCGCCAATTTTGCTACTGGCTTTCGTACACCCAACCTGAATGAATTGATGTCGAATGGAGTTAAACTAGAATCACAGCATTACGAAATCGGCAATGTAAATTTTGAAAAAGAACAAAACAAAGAGTTTGATATCAGTGCTATTTTTAAAACTGAAAATTTTTCAATTGAAGCAGCGGCCTACTTAAACACCATCCATAATTTCATACATCTAGCTCCTACTGGCATTATGGTAAAAAGCAATCTTACTTCATCAACAAAAGTTGCTGAGTACAGATATCAACAAGCCGATGCACAAATCAAAGGTGGAGAGGCAGGCATTGACATTCATCCTTCTGGCTTAAGCTGGGTGCATTACGAAATAAAACTATCAACGCTCAAAGCCACGCGTACTGACAGCAGTTTATATCTACCCATGATGCCTACAGAAAAGATTTACAATACCTTGATCTTTAATTTCAATCAATACAAGCAATTTAAAAATGTGTTTTTCCGTATTGGAACAGTTACAGCATTGGAACAAAACAAAGTAGCTGCCAACGAATTGTCAACACCAGGTTATACTTTACTTAATGCATCTATTGGCGTAAGCCGTAAAGTATGGAAATTCAATAATGTTGAGTTTAGCCTGGCTGTGAACAATGCCCTTGATAAAGTGTATATGGATAATCTTTCTAGGTTAAGAACTTTCGGCATTTCCAACCCCGGAAGAAATATAGTACTCAGCCTGCGGATTCCTTTTGATATTGACAGAAACAGTGTGAAAAATTAAGTCTTCAGCCTAAAAACCTAAAGCCTAAATACCTACATCCTAATAAATTACTGTTTAATAAGTTTTAGGGTTTGTATTGAATTTTGTAATTTCACTTTCAGAAAATACAAACCAAGTTTAAGATCTGAAAAATTCTGATTTTCAATTTGTTTACCCTTCCAGATGACTTGCCCCAATGCATCACATAATTCATAATCCTCTTTACCACACATATTTTGCAAACTGATATTGTTGGTAAAAGGGTTTGGATAAATTAATAATTCTTTAGGCTGATCTATTGAAATAATTCCATTTGTTCCAACATTTACAACAACAGAAGCAGTATCTGAACATCCCAGTGCAGTATTCGTAACAGTTACAATATAAGTTGCTGTTGTTGATGGTGACAAAGTTGGTTTCTGCAATGAAGAAGTAAAGCCCGAAGGAATGGACGACCATGCATAAGTATAAGTGGGATTATTTTCAGTAACTGAAGTTGCTGAAGCATTTAAATTTAAAGCTGTTCCACTTACTATTTGAGTAGAGGAAGCCGTTGCAAAAGCTAGAGGTCCCCTGATAAAACATTTTGAATAACGCAGTGCATTTGAAACAGGACCCGTTGTTATTAAAGCCCAAAGCGTTGAACCAGTTTTATTTACTTCAAGTATAGTATCACAATAAGTTAAGCAAACCAATGAATTCCCATTTGGCAACTGTTGAGATGTCCCCTCATGTTCAGAGGTAGAAGGAGCAGTGTAAAGCCATGCATAAGATGGCGGATTATAAGCTGAACCCAGCGTTAAAAAATAATTATATCCATTATAAGGAGGCAAAATAACATCAATTGCAGATTTTCCACCAGCTCCCCCGGTATTATTAAATCCGCTCAAATAATTAGGAAAATACAGATTATCAGCAGATACCCAATGCGCATCATGGGCAATATTAAATATTTTAGTTCCAGTGGCTCCATAAGCGGTTGGATTCCCCCATCTATAAATAATATCACCTCCATGTCCTGAGTTCCCTCCGCTATGAGCTGATGCTTGAGCTGAAGTAGCACTGTGATCTATTACAAAAATCTCACTGAATGTAAAAGAACTAAAACATATCTGATCTAATGCTGCATTGTAATCAATTCCATTCATGTGAAAAAAATCAATGGAATTATCATAATTTACATTTATCAATTGCGGGTTTTGAACCAATGATGAAACATAATTATCTTTTGCTGAATTAAAATTCTGACAAAGGTGATCCCATAAATTCCATTCCCAGACAATAGTTCCAGAAGTCGGTCCCGTTGGATGCACCTCAATAATTTTATCCGTATGTCTTATAATATTTGAGGAGCCCCCTGCCTGTGTTCCTTCAGCTGCAGTTTTAACATCAAGGGCTATCATCAATACATTTCCATTTGGCATTGGACAAATATCATGGTGTAAAACATGGGTAGAATCAGAATAAATATAATCCCAAACTACATTATTATTCCAGTCTATTTTTTGAACTTCTCCGGATGTAGTTCCGCCAGTAATAACATTACCTGTATATAAAACAGTTCTTAAAAGCGTATCACCGGGAATTAAATAGGATGAAAAACAGGTCTTTTTATTGTTTGCAAAAGTCCAGGTTTTATAAATAATATTATTCGTATCAATCAAAAAAGCTGTATTACTTCCCTTTAAGCTATATAAAGTAAACAATCCCCATTTTTGGGCATTGGCACCACTAAATACTAAAAGACAAATAATAAATATCAACTTTTTCATAATCAGCTCCAGTATTTATTTTGAAGAATTCGATTGTTTAATTAGCTTAATAGTTTGAGTTGAGTTTAGTAATTTCACCTTTAAAAAATACAATCCCAATCTCAAGCCTGAAAAATTATGTTGTTCAATTTGTTTCCCATTCCATACCAATTGGCCCAACACATCAGTCAACTCATAATCTTCTTTTCCATTATTATTCATTATGTTAATCTTATCGGAAAATGGATTAGGATAAACCTGAATTTTAGGTGCATTTAATGTATTTTCATTAATAGAAGCCGGATAGATTTCAAGAAAAGCTCCGGGAGTTAAGACCTTACCTGTAAAAGCAGCATAAGTTGGGGCATATTTATAAACCCTGAAAATAGAATTCATGGTTTCAAAAGGACGAACAGGATTTGAAGGAATAGTGTCTCCTTGAATTAATGGACCAGTATTGGTAACAGGGCCAATATACTTCCAAGCAACCTGTCCTGCAGCTGTAACTTCATACAAAGTTCCTGTAGGGCCGACACAAATAATGGTATTCCCATTTGGCAAACGCTGTGCCCCAGAAATATCTCCAGCATACATTGATGTAGGAGGTGTAGCCTGATAGGTCCAGCTTAAATTCGTAGGTGCATATGCAAAACCACTCACAATGCTATAGTTTCCGTTGGCATCTACAGGAGGCGTAAACTGGTCGATGGTTGAATAATTGCGATTTACACCATTGTTGAAACAAAGTAAATCACCAGCACCAGGGCTGCCTGTTTTAATCCATTCTACATCATGTTGTTCATAATATTTTTGATTGCTAACTGTTCCGATACCATAACATAATGGGTTTCCCCAACGAAAAATCAAATCACCACCTTTTCCTCTGAGGCCACCTGTATGACCAGCAGATTGAGCAGTAGTAGTACTATGGTCAACTATCCACACTTCACTGTTCCCCCTGACACTCATGGCAATCTGGTCAAATGTGGCATTATAATCAATTGAGTTCATGTGATTCCAGAATATAGGTTTGGTTCTATGATCACCAGCGCAATCAACCAACTCAGGATGAGCACTTGGAACTCCATAATTTAATTTAGTGGCATCATGGGTCTGGATTAAATGATCCCAAACATGCCATTCCCAAACAACTATTCCTCCTGTTGGATAAGTAGGTTGTATTTCAATTATACAATCGGGTAAAATACATTTTTTCTGACCAAAATCAGGTTGCTGAAAAGTGGTAGTATCAAATCCAGCAGCTTCCACCTGAGCCGTTGTTTTTTTCTCTACAACCAGCATGATGATATTCCCATTGGGAAGTTTCTTAATATCGTGGTGTTGCATATAGGTTGAAGTCGAATAATCCATAGACCAAACCAGACTGTCGTTCCAGCTGTATTCTTCAATACGCCCACCTTCACCACCTCCGGTACCTAAATTCCCTTGCGTCATGCAAGCACGCAGCAAATTTCCATTTTCTAACAGATAAACAGCTTGACCGGGGGCATAGGTACTTGCTGTCCATTCATGAACCTTACGACCTTCATTATTTATCAGATAAGTCTTGGTATATTGCTTAGGAGCAAATAAAGTATATCCTTTAAATGTGTGAGCTGTGTCGTTGATGAACACTCCCATTGTTTGTGTTTGTCCATAAATTGTTTGAACAAAAACAGATATCATCAACAAAATCAGTATTGTAAATATTCTTTTATTAATCATAATTTGGTTCTCCTATTTTTTTATATAACTATTATATTCATAACTCCAAGTACTTCAAGTACTCAAGGAAGTTATTTAATTACGATCATTTTTTTACTTATTTGCTGATTATCACCTTTTAAAATATAAAAATACATTCCGTTGGCCACTCTATTACCAGCTTCATTGTATGCATTCCAGTTAACAGTATATTTTCCTTTTGAATAATTTCTATTAATCAAGGATTTTACTTTGTTTCCCGAAAAGTCGTAAATATCGAGATTTACATACTTTGAATCGAAAATCTCAAATTCAATGGTAGTACTATTCGAAAAAGGATTTGGGTAGTTTTGATTCAATAAATCAAGTGATTGATTAACATCATTGTATTCTTTGATAGTATTAAGATCAGCTGGAACAAAATAATTAGGCGTAGCACCTGTCATCGTGTTTCCCGGTGTAAGTATTTGACCATTCAAAGCTGGATGGGTATTTGTATACCTATAAGCTCTGAATACTCCATTATAGGTTGGATAGTTGTCCACTTTCACCTTTTTTATTCCTTCTCTTGTCATTGGATTGATGTATTCCCAAACAATAGAAGTGTCTAAAGGTGCAACTTCAAAGAAATGACCATCATTCATAGAACAAACCAAGGTATTTCCATTGGGTAAACGTTGAGCACTGGAGCCAATGGTACTATAAAAGGAAGTATTGTTTTTACTTGAATATTTCCAGACTATTTGTTTGGAAACATTTTTCTTTTCCTTCATTAAATTATTATCTGGTGTATTTACAACATTATATCCAGCATCAGGTGGATTTACGAAATTTCCAGTATTAACACCAGCAGCGTTTAAATATGGATTAATTTCTACAATATACGATTGAGGCGTAAGTTCAAAAAGATTTTCAGCATTGTTAAAAATCAAGAAATTGCCTGCGCCAGGCAAACCCGACTTAATCCACTGTATATCATGCGAACCACCTAATTGTTTGTGCCCTGCAGTTGCTTTTTCCCAGTTGTCCAATACCGAAGGAGGATCTCCTTTGTCGTATTTGGCAGGATCCCCAAACCTGTATTTAAAATCACCGCCACTTCCGGCAGCCAATGCAATACTATTAGCAGGCTGATTAGCAATAAAAGTATTCCCATGATCTATCACGTAAAATTCACCATGTACTGAATTAATTACAATTAAATCGAGCGTTTGATTATAATCCAGCGAGTTACAATGCATCCAATCACTTTTAACTGAATTCCCCCTTATATTTAAATCAATTTTTCCGGGAGTATTTGCAATTACACCATAAGTGGGTAAGCTTGGGTACAAATCCTGAACGACGTGATCGAAGAAACACCATTCCCAGATAATGTTCCCCTGCCTGTCAACCTCGACAATAGCATCCATTTGAGGATTGGTATATGTATTTGTCGCATCACATCCTGCAGCCAAACATTGTGCTGAAGTTAGATCTTTGTTGGCAATATAAATAAAGGTAGAATCACCTAGTTTTGGATTGAAGATTTTTGCAAAATCATGATGCCCGTGATAGTTAGAACGGGTTTCTGTATATTGCCATACTGTATTTCCATTCCAGTCTAGTTCTTTCCAGGTATTCTGACTACTTGGATTACCACCCACAGCATCCAGCAATGTACCTGCTTCTGTAAAACGAGGGTTGGTTCCAAGAGGCCATGTGTGAATCACATGTCCCTCCATATCAATCAAATAGGAAGTGCCACGGGTTCCAAAAAGGGTATAGCCATTGTAAGCTTTTGAAGAATTCCAATACCTTGTTTCTGTAGGAACCATAAAACATTCCTGTGCAAAAATTGTAATTGCAAACAAGAAAAAGACTGATAATAAAAGTGTTCTTTTCATAATAATTATTTATTTGATTAAAATCATTTTATTTGTAATTTCGTTATTAGCTGCCTCTAGTTTAATATAATAAATACCATTCGGATTTTTTTCGGCATTCCATTGATAATTATGCAAACCACTGTTTAATCTTTCATCTACTAAAGTTTCCAATAATTGTCCGAAAGAATTGTAAACTTTTAAACTTACATTTTCAGTTTTTGCTAGATTAAATTGAATAGTTGTTGTATTTTTTAATGGATTAGGGTAATTTTTAAATTGATAATTGTTAGGATACAAATTAGTATTTTCATTTATGCCAAGCGTTCCGGCTGTATATTTTCGAACAACTCTAAATCCAATATGATACCATGGATGATTTGGATCCAATGGTCCTCGATAATAAGTCGGATTACGGTTTGAAACCCTTGAATGTCCATCGCTTTTACCATTAACCATAAGTCCATTATACCAGTTCCCACCTCGCATGCCCCTGTAAGGCTTTCCATCAGGCATTATAAACCCAGAAGTAGGTCCGGTTGGATTGCTATAAGCACTTAAACTATAATAATTCTGACCATACCAATCGTTGAGCATTTCCCATGCATTTCCTTGCATATCATAAAGTCCAAAACCATTCGCACCATCTAAAGTTTGATAAGAAGTTGCACTTGAAGGCCAGTTATAATTAGCATTCAGTTTTAAAGTCCCATCGTAAAACCCTACAGGTGTAGTTTGAGGAATCGTACCAGCTTCATAAGGATCTCCTGAAGTTGGAAGATTTGCCCTGTTAATATCAAGACTATCCCCACAAGGATAATTAAAATAAGGATTGATATGTCCACCTCTGCCTGCCCATTCCCATTCAGCTTCTGAGGGAAGACGATAGCCATTTTTCGTGAAATCACATCCCCATGTTTGAAGATTATAGCAAATTTGTAGCCCATTTTGTACACTTAACCAATTACAGAAAGCAGCAGCACCTGACCACATTACACCAACCATTGGGTGATTTGCCCTGAAATCGGCCATTGTAAATAAAGAACCATTGTATGAAATACTATAATAAGAAGCAAATTGATTGGTATAGCAAATAATATTCGTATCACCACTAAGGTAAACTGTATTATTAGTAACAGTTATTCCTCCACTAAGCAATGAAGCATTTAAATAAGTAAGGAATTGCTGATTGGTTGTTTCTGTTTTCGACATCAAAAATGAATCAACTTTTACAGAGTGAATGGGTAATTCGTCACTGGGATGCTGTGGGTCAACAAAACCAAAATGATCTCCCATATCATAAATTCCTGAAGGAATCAATGCTTCATTTAAATTTAAATCTTTATTATCCATTCCACCCCTTACAAGCAAAACATTTTCACTGATGGTTTTATCATTATAAGAAACAATTCCATAATCAACATTTATATCCCAGGCTTTTGTGGGGGTATTGATCATAGAAGTTGAGGACCAGTAATTTCCAGCTAACACATTTGGGAAATAAGTTGTATTGAATGAAGGATGGTGTCTGGAAACATCATTTAACGACTGAATTTCCTTGACATTTGGTAAACGCCAGTCCGTTTTGCCGGCTAAAGAAGAGCTATTAGCATACACAAGTGCTTGTTCCCATGTCATTGTATTGACTGATTGAATTTTCTGCCATACCAAGCCTGTATAATTATCTGTAATTGTTTGGTTCCCATTATCTGTAAAATGAGATACAGAAAATGTAGTTGTAATTGGATTTCTAACTGCTCTTACATGCATTTTTTTGGTCCCTCCTGCACTTACAGTTTCTGATTTCGGATGAGCTCCAATGCCTCCACCGGCATTAACAACCCATACTTTTGTAGTATCATCTGCTCCTCTTTGGTTAGTCCACCAATATTCAGCCAAAGTCTTAGTGAAGTAAACAGTATCAATGGCAGGATTTATACGATTTTCATTAATTATACTATATAACTCTATCGCTGTTGGAAGCCGCCAATCGGAAGAACCTGCAAACACAAGGTTATCGCAGTATGTTACTGCATTTTCGTACTTCATCTCGCCAGCATCAACTTTCTGCCAGATTAATCCAGTATTGTTGTCGGTAATTGTTCCATTTCCATTATCGGTAAAAGAAAGCGGATTAATTACAAAATCAGCATCTTCTCCATGTGTTGATGTAAAACTGTTGGTTTGTCCTGTTTCAGGAAGTTTGAAAGGACGTAGTTTCTGAGCTTGAGATTGGTAAGCAGATATACCAATCAAAAAAATAATGATAATTTTTTTTAACATGGCAAATGTTTTTTAATGAATACAAATCATTTTCTTGGTTTTCGAATAAGCTCCAACGGTAATTTTATAATAATAAATACCGGTTTTTAGTGATAATTCAGTTGCATCAAACGAAACTGAGTAATTTCCAACTGGCTGATATTGATTGACAAGGGTTTTAATTTCCCTGCCAAACATATCATATACATTAAGTTGCACATTGTCTGCAGTTGAAACCTTATAACTAAAAATAGTTTCGGAATTAAAGGGGTTTGGATAATTTTGTTTGAGCTCAAAAGTTGCAGCTAGTTGATTAATTTCGTCAACAGAAGTTGCTGCAGATGTAATTGTATAAGAATGTGCAATTTCTCCATTCAGATGACCACCGGTTTCTTCATTCGGGAGATAAGTCCTGATGTATTCAACTTTTGCATTTGAATCTGTTACACTCACCAATAAATATCCTCTGCCAGGCAAAATCACACCGTTTACATAACCATATTGAGTAGCTGAAGTATTTGTTATATTTCTATTGGAAGGCTGAGGAACTTCCTGATACACCATTCCATCTTTATCTTGTTTCCCATAGAAATGATCATGCCCGTGGAAGAAAATATCCGTATTATTATCCAACATTATCTGATGAATTGTTTTATTCCAGTTGGGTCGGTAAGTATTAAATCCAAATGTGGAATCAGCATTCTCACCTCCCATCTCAAAAAAGTCAGCATATTCAGCTCCTCCACGTGCATCACTGGTTTTCCCTCCAACCAAATTATGACAAAAAACGAATTTGAATTTTGCCTGACTTGTTGCCAACGTATTTTTAAACCAATTGTACTGCGTTGTTCCTAAAGTCCATCCCCAATTACCTTTAACAAGGGTATACCAAAATGGATCTAATACAACAATCAAGGTATTTCCCCATTCAAAAGCATAGTAGTTTCCACGAAGTCCAATAAATGGTTGATTGGTAGTATCGCCGGTATAAAATGAATTTGGATATGGATTTGGATAATATAATTTTCGGGTGTTGGATGCCATAACTGGAAGACTATTGGCGGTTCCATTCAGCATCCATCCCAATTCGCCTTCGTGGTTTCCAATCACCAGGTATAAAGGTACCGTATGACAGACATTGTTAAAATAAGGCCTGTAAAGGATATGACGATTTGTAATTTCCGTTTGAGATTGTACAGGCAATTTTTCCGACATAAAAATATCACCTAAGTCAAGCATGAAATCAGGCGTTTTATTGAATATATTTTGCAAAGTAAGAGTATAAGCAGCAGGATTTGAGTTGGTATCAAGATGAGGATCAGCTTCTATCGCAAATTTAAATGAACTTCCAGCAGGTCTAGGTGTATGAAAACTATGTTCTGTTCCCATTAAAAAAGCCGATGAACCTCCTGTTAAACGATACCTTGTACGATAAAAATATTTTGTATTCGGCTGTAAGTTGGTGAAATCTTTTTCAAGAGGTAGATTCATAGATGCCTGAAAAGTAGAAGTAGAATTTGAATAAACACCTGAAACAGTCCCGTATTCCCAATAAACGTCCACTTGCTGATCAAATAATATGTTCATGGTGATGGATGTGTTTGTGGGTCGGCCCAATAATTCACTAAAATTTTGAGCAAAAACTACATTGCTTAATACTGAAGTAAAAAAAAGCATTATTATTTTTATTTTCATATTTTATCGTTTAATTAATTTTTGTGTTATTGACGTATTGAATTTTAGTGATTTATAATTATTTTTTTATTAATTTCAATATTTTCAGCTTTAATATTCAAAAAATAAAGACCATTTGAAATCAGACTGACATCAATTTGCTTTGATTGGGTTTGCAATATCATTTGTCCAAAAGCATTGAACAATTGTATTTGATAAATCTTAAGATTATCTGGAAAGTCCAAGGTCAATTTTTCAGAAACCGGGTTAGGAAATACTTTTACAGATTCTTTAGCTTTGTTATCAGACACTTGTACAGTTGAACAACTGCCTATAGTGTATGAAAAAGCAACTTCTCTGTTATGATGAGCTCCACTGATAGTATCTGCCGGCAAATAGGCTCTCACGAAATCTACTTTTACACATTCGGGCGAAACACTTACCCTTAGATGTCCTGAACCACCAATAGTATCTGAAGTATAAGCGTCTGCATTTGCCAGCATTCCAATTTGATAAGTTGAATCACTTGGCATAGGAACTTCCTGATAAATTACACTATCCAATACTTCATGTGCAAAAAGATGATCGTGCCCCTGAAAGAAAATATTTACCCCGTTATCCACAAATAATCGATGGATTGGCTTAGCCCATCCTGGTCGCTTACTCGGGAAAGTATAATTAACTCCATTTTGCTCATAACCACCCCATTCAAAAAATTTAGCTTGTACTTTAGCTCCCCTTCCCTGGCCGGATACATGATGCGCAAAAACAAATTTATATTGTGCTGTTGAGTTTTCCAAAGTCGATTTTAACCAGTTGTATTGTGCGCTGCCTAAGGTCCAATCCCATTTTATCGGTTTTGCAGATGTATCGCATTGGTATCTGTAAACATCGAGGACAACAAAAAGCGCATTACCCCATGTAAAAGCATAATAATTTTCAGGATTCCCAATCCCATAGGGTTCAACATCAGTATTTCCGGAATAAAAACTGTTAGGAAATGGATTTGCATAATAGAATTTTCTCCACAATGTACCCATTACAGCCAGATTGTTTGGTGGGTTTTGATTATAATAATAATTAAACTCCCCCTCATGATTTCCCAAACAAAAAAAGTAAGGAATTGAATGACAAATATTTCCTAATAAAGGTCTGTAGGTTTTGTGCAATGAATCTAATGCTCCAGAAGTAATAGTAGTCGGGTTATGATCATCACCATAAGTATCGCCCATGTCAATCATAAAATCTGGCTTATCAGCAGCCTGATTTGCCAAACAAGTTTTGTATTCATTCAAAATTCCTTTTTTATCGTACAAATGTACATCCGACTCAATTGTAAATGTAAAACTACTCCCAATAGCACGCTGTGTATAAAAACTATGTTCAGCGGTAGCTGAAAAAACAGATGATGATCCGTTTAAACGATACCTTGTACGGTAATAATACTTGGTATTAGGCGATAAATTAGTAAAATCAATTTTTAATGTTGTATCTTTTTTTGCAATATAAGTAGAAGTTGTATTAATATAATTTCCCTGATTAACACCATACTCCCAATAAACATCTGATTTCTGATCAAACAAAATGCTCATACATATTGAATTATTGGTTGGTCTACCTAATATTTCGTTAAAAGTTTGAGCTGATAAACTTAGTTGAATAAAGCCAAAGATCAGCAACAATATAATAATTTTAAAATTCCTCATACTTATCATTTTTATCATCTTTTTTCTTTTGATTGATTGTCGGGTCTGAAATAATCCCTTATTTCTATAACCAGACTGTTAAATTTTTCGAGCTGTTCAGGGTTGCATATCAATTTGAATTCCTTAGCCTGTTCAAATCGCAATAACTCCATTTGATATTCGTTGGCAGCAACCCTTGAAGCTATTGTTTTTACCAATTCTTCATTATTGTCTATGTTAAACATCGCCTGATTCATCGAATCTCTTTGAAGACGGATTACTTTTACCAAAGCTTCTTCTTTTTCGAAAAATAAATTTCTAAGATTCTTTATCTGTTTGGTTTGCTTTTCTGATAAATTCAATTTTTTCTCCAAAACGGTCGATATGTCATGATAGTTTTTAAATTCTTTAGAAGGCCGATTACAGAAAAAATCTTTTCGTATAAAAATGCCTATTGAAAACAAATTCAAAACTGCAAGTATGATAACCAAGCGTATCAAAAACTTTTTTTGTAAAAAAATGTCCATTTTAAATAGGTATTGAAATCGGGTTGATCAATAATTCTTTCGAAATCAATTTAAGTTCGTCATTCCTTTGCAAAGCTTGCTTTGAATTATTGCTTAAAGTATGAATAAAAAGACCAATATTAATTATAAAAAAAAACAATACACCCAAAGCAAATTTAGTTGATACCATTGATGAAGCTGAAGCTTTTTTTGTAATTGAAACCCTATCCATCAATGATTGATTCCAAATGGAGGATGGATGGATGGCTTCCATTTCTTCGAAATCTTTAAGTTTTCTAAGTACATTACTATCTACTTCCGAGACTTTCATTTTGTTTTTATTTATTAGACGATTATTTTTACCATTTCTGGCATTTTTTGTTTTTTTTTAATAAAGATAGCTTACAGATAGATTGAAAATAAAACTTTTAGGTTAATTAAAATACTTGAGAATTATCTATTAAGCTTAATTCGGTAATCATTCTTTTTTTGGCTCTGGACACCAATGATTCTACAGCTATTATGCTAGTATTCATAATTTCGGCAATTTCAACATTGCTATAGCCTTCCATTTTGCTTAAAGTAAAAGCAACCCTTTGATTTTCGGGCAAAGTATTTAAAGCCTGCATCACCTCTTTCATTTTTTCTTCTTCATGAATAGATTTGTCGGGCATACTTCCTCCAACCAGCCAATTTGCCACTTCATCCAAGTGTAAAATTCTTCCAAGAGAGCTTATTCGTTTTTTACGATTGCGTTTTTTTATTTCATCCAGACTTTTGGTTACTGCAATTCTGTATATCCAACTCGACAGTTTTGCATCACCTCGAAAGGAATGCATAGACTGAAAAACCTCAACAAAAACATCCTGAGATACATCTTCAGCATCTTCTTTATTCAATAAAAACCTATAACAGGTATTGATTACTCTTTCGGCATAAACAGCAACCAATTCATCAAATGCTGCTGTATCAGCAGTCTTAATTTTTTTTAGCCTCACATCATTTTCCACCTTTACCATTGAGTATCCAAGTATTTATAAATGATGAAACATTTTGGAAGTGACCCAAAAATAAAATTAAAAACTGTATGAGTTTGGGTCATAAATGATAAATGAAATGAAAAAATTTTGTTTTAAATTTAATCACTTTTAGATGAAAAAATGGCCTCATGGTTTAAATGAATTTTGAAATATTTATAAAGCTATAGTAAATTTACTATTTTTACCGCCTGAAAGTTTTAAATAAATGAACACTAAAATACTTCTTTTTTTCCTGATTCTTTCTCAAACTATCATTCATGCTCAGGATGTTGTGCCGCACAAACCATACATTTTCTTCCCAGGAGTTTTTCAAAAATGGGAATACAAAATCAGTACGGGCATAAGCTTAACAAGATTGCCCAATGAAATTATTGAAGAGGAAATTAACACCTTGCCTATGGTAAATGCTGATTTCAAAATCGGACTTCCCCTTAATTTTTTACTGCATTCCAGAATTGAAGCAAATTATATTTCCAACCGTATTTCGCTGGCAATTGAAAAGAACATTATCAGCAAGAAATTTGCATTGGCTGTAGGTTTGAATTCGTCTTACTGGTTTGGTCAGCTTTATCAGGATGCAATAAAACTAAAAGCTTTCGGTGGTATTTTAAATCCTTATATCGCTGGGGGATTTCATTTTAATGATATATATATTTCTTTAAAAATCGACAATCAATTCGGCATTATGAAAACTTCTTCAGAAGATGTAATGCTGGGCAGGTTCACACAGCCCAATTCTGCCTATTCTTTTACATTTTCTTTAGAACAGCCTTTATGGAAGAACAATTGGGTAGCTATGGGTGTTAAATTAAACTATGCCAAATTCAATTACCAGGCATGGCTTACTTATACAGCAATTGATGAATACTTGCTTTATCCTGAATATTCTTTTACATTTATTTTTTAAAAAAAATGAGGAAAATAAAACAAATTGCAATTTTAATCCCATTTTTACTGCTTACAATTTCCTGTTACAAGGATTATTCCAGCCTTGAAATCCCTTTAAACGGAAGCCTGGGATTGTTAAACGGCACAACCGCTTTATCCGATTCAATGATGCTCAGGTTACAAGGTATTTACAGCCTTACTTCTCCATTGTTAGGAAATAAATTAGTGATGAAAGCAAACGGGAAATATTTGTCCGTTTTTGCCATGAAGAGCGAATCGTATATTGTGCTTCAGGCAGGTTATAAAGACTCTGCAATTATTATGGAAGGCTATTGGCGATATGCTTCAAGTACAGAAACTGGCCTTGTTGCCATGAATATAAGTCCCGAAAATGGTGCAAAAGAAATCATAAAAGGTATGCAGCCTTCAAAAATTATCATCAATGCTACTTACGGCACAGGCAATGAATATCCTAAGACCAATTTTGTATTCAATTATTTGAAACCCATTTCAAAACCCATAGACAGTTTCTTTATTATTGCTCACAGAGGTGGCGGACGAAACATTGATATGCTTCCTGCTTCTGAAAATTCGTTGGGTATCATCCAATACGCTGAAAGACTGGGTGCCAATGCAATTGAAATTGACGTTAGGCTCACCAAAGATGGGGTTCCAGTACTTTTCCACGACGATATAATGAGTAAACGATTAATCAACGAAGACTATTTTATTGGAGGAATTTCTGATTATAGCTTCGCTCAGTTGCGTTCATTCTGCACATTAAAGGATGGAGAAAGAATTCCAACCCTGGAAGAAGCCTTACAAACTGTTGTTGATAAAACCAATCTTAAACTGGTCTGGCTCGATACAAAATCAATAGGAATGACTGCAAAAATGATTACTTTACAACAAAAATACATCTCTCTGGCTGCTCAGAAAGGAAGAAAATTGGAGATATTAATTGGAATCCCAAGCGGGGATGTTTTTAATGAAATTATAAATTCTCCTGATTTTCAGAACTATCCAACTATCTGTGAACTTGACGAAGACTATGTAATCCAATCCAAAGCCTTGGTTTGGGCCCCAAGATGGTCGATGGGTCTGCTCGACGAAAGGGTAAATACTATGCACAGCAAAGGTTACAGATGCTTTGTTTGGACGCTGGATGCTGTTGAAATCGTTAAATCATTCGTTACCAGAGGAAATTTTGATGGTATTGTTACAAATTATCCAAGTATTGTTGCATATGAATATTATACTTCTGAATAAGAAATCATTGATTTTAATTTGCTTATTGATGGCTGGTGTTTCTGTTTATTCACAAGAACATCCTTTTGCTGAGAAAGGATACTCACTATCAGCTTATTTTGGCAGCGGTTTCATTGCCAATATCGATAATACTAAGAAATTCAACGAAAATATATATTATTCCCCTGCCCTAAGGTTGTTGTGGAAGCCGGATCATCTGCTGAATATAGGGCTTGAATCAGCTTATTTAACGATATCCAAACAAGATTCCACTACGGTATCCACAGATTTTGGATCCACTGCTTTCAGAGCAAGACTGAATGCGATTCCTATATTATTGGTTTTCAATATGAAGTTTTCAAAAATCGAATTTTATTATGGCATTGGCATCAGCTATGTTACTTCTCGCTTAGAAGCATTCAACGAAAGAGTAGTAGTAAGCCACTGGTATTATTGTTATGATGTAGCCATTGCTTATTCACATCCATTATCTAAAAACTTAGCAATTGGAATTGAAGCAAAAACCTATTTTTTCCCTAAGCTTCAAAAAGTATCAGGTGGATTGCTCATCAATTTTTCCTACCGCTTTTTAAAGTGGTAACATTCATGCAAACACTTAGAAAATAATACTTTAAATCATCCTGATTGACAAGACCAAACCGACTCCCATCCTTTGTGAATACATTAACAAAAAAAAATTAAATGAAGGCTTAGAATTTTTAAAATAAATGTAATTTTGCTGACTGAATAGCTTAATGCAAATCAACGATATTAATACTATACGGCTGAAATCATTCAATTGATTTACAGTCAGTCAGAAAAATAAAGATTAGATATGCATTTTCGATTCGAAATAATCATTAGCAATACTAAACGCTGGAATCAATGTATAAAATTACTAAACACCCCATTTTAGATATACCTCAAACGGAGAAAGTTACTTTTACTTTCGAAGGAAAAATCATAACAGGAGAGCAAGGATTTACCATTGCAGCTGCTTTACATCAGGCAGGATTTCCTGTACACAGCCATAGTTTACATAACAGAGAACGCAGCCTCGAATGTGGTATTGGCAAATGCGGTGCTTGCGAAATGTTGGTGGATGGTAACATCAAGCGAATATGCATTACAAAGGTGGATGGTATTAAAGAAGTAAGTGAAGTCCCCAATGATTACAGCCCTGAAATTGTTGCCTATAAAAAAGATACGGCCGTTAAAGTATATAAAACACAAGTTGTCATTATAGGTGCCGGTCCTGCCGGTCTGGCTGCCCGCGAAGAGTTGAACAAACACAATGTTCCCAATATAGTAATCGACAACAACGATAAAATTGGTGGACAGTTTTTAATGCAAACCCATCAGTTTTTCTTTTTCGAAAATGAAAAGAAATTCGGTGGTATGCGAGGTTTTGATATTGCCACTACCCTTGCAGGAGAAAACCATGATGGTATTTTTCTGAATTCAACTGTATGGGATTTATTGGAAGGAAAACGCATTGCTGTTAAAAATGTGTTGACCGAAGAAATTTATTATGTAGATGCTACCCAACTAATTATTGCTACAGGAGCAGTTCCCTTTATGCCTACTTTTGAAAACGACGATTTACCGGGTGTATTCACAGCTGCAGTTGTGCAAAAAATGATGAACAACGAACTGACATTGTTGGGTAAAAACATCTTGACAGTAGGAGCTGGAAATATCGGATATTTAACCTCTTATCAGCTGATGCAGGCTGGAGCGAATGTAAAAGCTATCATCGAAGCATTACCACACGAAGGAGGCTTTCCAGTTCAGGCAAATCGTGTCAGAAGGTTGGGTATTCCTATCATGACTTCTCATATATTACTAAAAGCCATCCCCAACGAAAAACACAATGGAATTATCGGTGCTGTAGTGGCTGAATGCGAAAACTTCAAGCCCATACCTGGTACCGAAAAAATTATTGATGGCATTGATGCCATTAACATCTGCACAGGCCTGATTCCCGACGATCAGTTGTTGATAAAAGGTTATGAAGTATTTGGCAGAAGTTGCTTTGGTGTTGGCGATGCTATTCGTATTGGCGAAGGCACCAGTGCTGTATTAAGAGGGAAACAGGTCGCTTTTGAAATATTACAGGAGATGGGTGAACGATACAATTATGACGATTACCTGGCCATCTCTAAAGAATACATCGATTCGCAACAGCATCCAATGCGGGTAATTGAAGCACCTTATCTGCCTTCATCTGAAAGAATGAATGCCAAAGGCTTTGTTCAAATAGATTGCTTATATGGATTTGCATGCAATCCCTGTGCTTTTTCCTGTAAATACGGAGCTATCACCAAATCATCTACCAGCACGGTACCTCAAATCGATTTTGAGAAATGCATTGGTTGTATGGATTGTGTGTATCAATGTCCCGGTTTGGCGATATTTGGTTACAACCTTAAAAAGGATTGGCTGTTCTTACCCATAGAATACGAAGTAAGCGAAGGTGCTGAAGTATTTTTAGTTGACAACCAGGGTGAAAAATTAGGAGAAGGCGTCATCGAAAAAATACTAAAAAAAGCTAACAAAACCAATATTGCCAGGGTGAAATCATTGAGCATCAGCGGTGAAGACCTTGTTAAAGTTAGAGGGTTTATTGTAAAAGATAATTATCCGGAAGAGGTAGAAATTAAACCCTCCAAAACCATTGATTCAGAAACCTATGTATGTCATTGTGACGATGTAAGTGTAACAGAAGTATTGAGCATAGTTGGTGACCGTAAATTCATTTCGGTAGATGAAGTAAAACATACAACCCGTCTGGGTATGGGACCTTGCCGTGGAAAACGCTGTATTCCTCGTATGAAACAGTTGATTCGACCATATGGTGTTGAAATCGTTGGCGATGCTACGCCCCGTGGTCCTTTATCCAATCAGATTGGAATGGGAGAATTGTATCCTTGCGATAGGCACGAAAAGGTAATTACCAATCCTACTGGAAAATCGATACGGAAAGTTAAAGTAAAATCTTTTGTTGCCGGTGGTGGTATTGGAGGCAGTGCTTTGTTCCGTTATCTTTCGGAAGCTGGTTTGCAACCTGTTATGGCTAATTATGGTCGTGGAGCTTCCTGGCGGAATATAGCAGGAGGTCGCCCTGCATTTAGTGTTCCTGAAATATCAGATATTGCTATGCACAATCGTGATATTTTTATGGATTTACAAAAGATAAAAAATATTGATTACCGTCCAATCAAATATGTCAGCTTCGCCCATGATGACGAAACATATAGAGCATTAGATGCATCCAAAGCCTGGTCAGATGCTTATATGGTCGATCCTAAAGATTTCCGTAAAGAAATATCACCTTTTTTCAACAACAAGCTAAAAACTTACCAGGCTGCTCTGATTACCAATGAATGCTGGCAAGCTACACCAGGCCGGGTAATAGAATTGATAAGAAATATTGGGATTGAAAAAGGTGGCGAAATATTGGAGGATTGCAAATTGATAGATGTTGAAAAACAAGGAAATACCTATCATTTGATAGTTCAAACCCACGACAAAGAATATGTAGAATACGAAACCGAAATTTTCGTCAATGCCATGGGTGCTGAAGGCGAAAAATTTGCCCGCAACCTAGGCATAGAAACCGCATTATTCCCGGTAAAACATCAGGCATTTATCAGTCGCCGCTTACCTTTGCTGGGTAAAGATGGAAATTCGCTGGACATGCTGATTGACCGCAGGAAATACAAAGGCTTTTCGGCAGTTTATGGTCAACAGTTGCACGATACCGGTCAAATTATCGGTTGTGCCTCACCAAGCATTGAAGCTTTGGAAACCAACAAAAACCTCAAAATAAATACCAAAGAATTTCTTGAAATCGTTGCTGAGATTTTCGTGGATTGGTTACCCGAACTTTCTTCTGCAGGATTTCAGGCTGTATGGGCAGGCTATTATGTTGAGCCTCGCTACATCGTTGATGTTGAATTGGGATTATTTATCGGTATGCGTGGGCATGGATTTATGTTGGCGCAATACCTTGCCAAAATGTATGTTGACAAACTCATGGGAAAAGAAGTTGCTG
>CAZCBG010000048.1:0-1076 GCA_964496885.1 uncultured Bacteroides sp.
TGAGGACCAGTTTACCGCGGAATTAGTGGACCACTTTGCGCGGATTCTCCACTTAGCAACAGAAAGGAATTCAATTTTTTCGTCTTTGGAATAATTGATGATATTTCTTTTGTCTAAAAAATCATAAATTACATTTCCAGCATCCAAAAAAATGCCTTTCGTTTTATAATTTTCAAAAGAATTCAATGCACATTCGGAAAAGATTTTTGAACGATTTTCTGCATTTAAAACATAATTGGGTTTAGTATTTTTTAGATCCTGGACTTTATGAATTTTAGCAATTAAGAGCTGTTTTTCTTTCAAATATGCGTTTAACCATAAAACCATCATTGAAACTGAAATCGTCTTGTATTCGTCGTAATGATTGCATACACCCCGACGCAATGAAAGTTCAATGTCCATCAATGTGAAGGATGGAAAGTCGGATAAAAGTTCAACAGAAAATTTCTGACAAAGATTGATGACAAAATTAGCTTTTTCCTCTTCTGTATCGCCTTTCAATGAAAAACCGGCATTAAAAAAAACCATGTAGATTAACTCTTCCAATTTTGAAAATAAAATTTCAGGGGAGATGATTTTTATTGAAGGATCGTTGATAGCATTAAAAATATCGGTTTCATGTGAAGTGAGTGGAATATCATTTTCAAAAAAATGATTTAAAATAATATTGAAATTAAGCTTGGTTTGAGGATTTGTTGTCATGCTAAATTAAGTTTAGAGTTAATAATTTTATGTACTGAATCAAAAATCTGAAGATTGGATTTTTGAGCAATAGTGTTTTTAGCCGGAGGGGGTTTGTTTAAATCGTAAATAATTTTGTGACCGGCTGAAATGGATTGATTGATAATCTTTTGCGCAATGGCAGCATCATTTTCGGAAAAGCCGAGGAGCTGGGTGAAAAAAGATTCGATTTGCTGCTGGGTGAGGTTTTGATGCAGGGTTTCGTTTTTGTATTTGATCCAGGAATGGACCAGGGGCAAAAAATCAGGTTGAAAATTTAAAAAATCGAAATCGAAATTTTTATTTTTTATTTTTTTTTCATTTTTAATTTCAATTATATTTTCAATTTCATTTTC
>CAZCBG010000048.1:1176-24060 GCA_964496885.1 uncultured Bacteroides sp.
ATTTTCAATTTCATTTTCTAAAGGTATCAATTTGGTATCAGTTTGGTATTGATTTGGTATAAATTTTTTTTGATTTTTCCATCGTTTTTCGACATTTGATTTTTGATTTTTTTTATGTTTTGCTCTATTAAAAATTTCGAAATCTAATCTTTCATTAAAAAATAAATTATTTTCATCGGTTTTAAATTTTTTCAAAACTAATGGAGAAAGATTTGGAATTGAAGACTTTATAAAATCAATAGATAAATGCCCTTTTTGATGTTGTAAACATAAAAGCATAATGTATTGACCAATTTGCGACATAGAAAAGCCAAATGTACCGGTTATAAAATCGGAACTGTAAAATAAAAAAGCTGGGTCTTTCATAAAATTATTTTTTAAAGTGAGCGTAATTATTTTTTTAAAATGATTTAATTTGTTCTTTAGAAAAAGTAATTTTTTTATTCATTACAGATTGTAATCTTTGATTGAAAAAAAATTGTCTTTTATTTAATTTAAATTTCATTAAAACATCAAAAGAAATATCAGGAATGAGAATATTTATCTTTCTTTTAGAAATGTCTCCTTTTTGATACTGAAAGCTTAATAAAACAATGAACTGAAAAATTTCTTTATCGTTTAAATCGGCACAATCGGAAATGAAGCCTGGGTTTTTTAAAAAGTCTGAAAAATTAGTCATACTATTAAAATTTTGAAACATACGTTAAAAGGTCAACAAAGCGAGTTTGAATGTTATTAACTTCATCTAAAAATTAAATTAAACGTTTAATATTTTCCTCGTTAAATTTTAAGGATTTTAATAAATGAAACTGCTTTGATTTTAATTCAAAAATTTGCAGATTAAGATGTTCTAATTCGCTAAAAAGATCATTGGCATTTTTAAAATAATTATTATCTGTTGAATTTAAAAAAAAGAATAAATTTTTTAAATCATTTACCTTATCATTGAATTGATTGATGGAATCAAAAGTAATGGTAAGCATAAAAAAAATTTCGTTGGTTTCGATATTTACAATTTTCAATTGATTGTCATTATGAATGTAAAAAACATGAAAATTGGAATAAAAAGGAGCCGAAATTTTGCCGATATTAAATAAATCAGACATAAGCATAAAATTAAGCTTGTTTAATACGTGGGTTTTTTGTCAAAAATAGTTCGTGCATATCGAAAAGCAATTTACTGGAACCAGGATTTTTCGGAGTTATAAAGCCTTTTTTGATATAAATATAGAGGGTATGAGGTGTAATGCCCCAAAGCTGGCAAACGAACCTAACATCGACATCATTTCCTGAAAAATTGACAATCCAGGATCTGAAAACTAATTCTTTAAGGGTTTTCTTAATAGCAGATTCAAAATCTTCTAAATTAAATTGGCAAATTTCATATTTATCCATAAAATTATTATTAGCAAGTTTAATAAATTGTAAAAATTTAAAAAAAAATTACAAAAAAAAATTACAAAGAACAATGGAAAACCAAATATAAATTCAAAACCAAAAATTCAAAATAGGGAAAAACCTGAAACGAATAGGTATAAATAATTAAATTTACTTAGGAGAAAACCTTAAGAGAAAATACGTATGTATCTTAAAATCATAGGAGTAAACCCTTAAAATTAAGAAAAAAAATACCTAAGAATAAATTCTTACGTAGTTTTTTGATGATCAGTTTTTGACTAATGAAAAAAAACCGAAAAAAAAATTAACATTTGATTTTAGGATTTTTTTAGAAAAAATGCATGATTACTCATCAAAATTGCATTCTCTTCTTCCGTAATTTTTATGTATTTCATAAAAGATGTTTCGGACCGATGGCCGGTAATTTTCATAATAGAAATAGTAGGGACTCCAGCTTTAAAAGCATTGGTTGCGAAGCTACGGCGGGCGGTGTGTGAAGATACTAATTTGTATTTAGGGAGTTGGGTTTCTTTGATAACACCTCCTTTGCTTAAATGATATAATATAGGCGTATTTATTTCGGCTTTTTCGCATATTTTTTTGATATAAACAGAAATATAATCATCAGAAATTTTTTCATTGATATCGAAACCATTATTTAAAATTTCTTTGACAACCCAATGAATAGGAACAATAACCGGGCGTTCGGTTTTATGTTGAACTATTTTAATAAAATTATCAGAAATATTCATCTTTTTCAAACGATTAAAATCTGAAACTCTTAATCCGGTAAATGCACCTATTAAAAATTTATTTTTAGCTAAATTATACAAAGGATTTTTAAATTCAGGAATTTGAGAAAAATCGAGGTAATGAATTTTTAATAATTCTTCCGTTGAAAGATAAATATTTTCAGCATTAAAATGATCTTTTTTAAAGGTATTTTTTTTAAAATCATTTAGTTTAATTAAATCTTCATCTAAAGCAATATTCATAAAAGTTCTGATCATTTTCATCATAGTATTGTAATAATTAATAGAATGATCTAATTCATAAAACCATTTTCTGAAATGCAAATACATTTCTTTATTGAAATCAGAAAAAGTAAGTTTTAATTTATGTTTAGTTTCATATTCTAACATTTTATTATAAAAGCTTTCATAATTTTCGAAAGTTTTACTTGATCTCACTGCTTTTAATTTATGCATTGTTTTATAAACGAAAGGCAAAAAAAGATCATTATTGCTTGATTTAGGATTATTACTATCAATATATTCATCAATTTTCTTTTTGAATTCATTCTGAGATGGATGGAATTGTTTTGAAATAAAAGAATGCAAAACATCATTATACTTTTTTTCTTGTATAATTATAGCTTGGTTAATAAAATATGCATCGGGATAAAGAGGGGATTCTTTTAAACGTTGCCTTGCTTGATTCCAATATTTTGTTTCGACTTTTATACCGGTTGAAAATTTATAAATATCAGAATGAAATCTGATAATAACCTGAAGAGAAGAAATGGGTTTATTCCTTTCTCTAAGATAGAATTTTGCTGACATTATTATGATGATTTTTCGTTATTACAAAGATACATCAAAAAAAATGCGGGAACGAAAACGGGAACGAAAAAAGTACAAAAGAATAGAATCTTAAGTACTAAAAAATATAAAAAGCTGAAAAACAATAAAAAAGCATTTAAGTAAATGGTCTTAAATGCTTTAACGTCCTTCAGCTTGGGAAGCTGATGCTCTACCAACTGAGCTACTACCGCTAGTAAGATGCAAATTTATAAATATATCTATGAAAAAACAATTTTTAAAACTTATTTTTGCTAAAATAATTTTCTATGAATATTATCCATTTTATTAAAAAGCAGGCTCTCAGTCATCCTTTATTTTGGGGTGGTTTAATACTATTAATAACTGCATTTTTTAGTACAGGTTATGATTTTGCAGATGAACATTTTCAAATTTTAGAGATAGCCAATTATAAAGCCGGAAATACAACTGCTGCAACATTACCATGGGAGTTTCATTCACAAATGCGTGCAGGATTACAACCTGCTATAGCTTACACTGTTATCACAACTTGCAATTTTTTCAATCTTTACAACCCTTTTGTAATTTCTTTTTTATTAAGATTACTTTCTGCAGCTCTTATATTATTAACAATCTATTTATTAACAAAAGCTTTTACAAGTAATTCTTCAACTCAGTTTTCGAAAAACAATTTGTATTTTTTTTCTTTCTTTATTTGGTTTCTACCCTACAATTTTGTCAGATTTTCCTCAGAAAACTGGTCAGGCATGACATTTATGCTTGGTATAGCCTTTTACTTGCTGAATAGAGATAACAAAATAAATTACAAACTTATTTTCGTCGGATTACTAACAGGATTGTCATTTGTGTTTCGTTATCAGTCCGCTTTTATGATCGTTGGTTTAGGTCTTTGGATGATAATAATAGGGAAAGAATGCTTTAAAAGAATCTTGTTTTTTACTGCTGGTAATATGCTTGCACTTATAATCGGAATAATAATTGACAGATGGTTGTATGGAGAATGGATACTCAGTTTTTGGAATTACTTTGATTTAAACATTTTACAAGACAAGGTTTCAGAATTTGGTATTTTACCATGGTGGTTCTATTTCGAAAATATTTTTCTAAAAGCCACCCCTCCTATTGGTCTTGCAATCATTTTTTCATTTCTTTATTTTTGGTATAAACACGCCAAAAACATTGTTTCGTGGATATCAATTCCTTTTGTTGTTGCTCATTTCTTTATTGGGCATAAAGAACTTAGGTTTCTTTATCCATTATTGTTATTGCTTCCCTTATGTTTTACTGTTGTTTATTCTGATTTACAAAAATCGCTATTATTAAAAAAATTACTTCAAAACACAATACTGAAAAAGATTATTTATCTTTTGCTAGCACTAAATCTGATAGTCTTGATAATTATGTGCTTTAAACCTGCCGACGAACTTATTTCTCTTTATAAATGTATATATAACAAATCTTTAGATAAGAATTCAAAAATGATCATCGTTGGAGATGAAAATCCTTTTTTAAGAGGCGGTAAAAAACTTGAAATTAGTTTTTATAAATCAAAAACATTATCATTCATTCATATAGAAAACGATGCTGCTTTAAATGACAGTTTATTGACTTCTGATACTTCTAATTACTTCCTGGCAATAAAAAACTTTAATGGAAGCCATGCTAATGGAGATCAGTCTTTAAAATTTACTGAAATTTACAAGACTTATCCTGCATGGGTGAGCAAATTTAATATAAACAATTGGATGTCTAGAACCAATACATGGATGCTTTTTGAGATAAAAAAAAATTGACGAACGAAAATTTATTATCTCAGTAAAAACAACTAATTTTGCAAAAAATAAAAATGGGAAGAATACTAGCAATAGATTACGGTCAAAAACGTGTGGGGATAGCTGTAACTGATGAATTTCAGCTTATTGCAAATGGGTTGACAACTGTTCATTCCAAAGATATTTTCATTTTTTTAAAAGAGTATATTTTAAAAGAAAAAGTCGATTGTTTTGTAGTGGGTGAACCCCGGCAAATGAACAATTTACCTTCTGAATCTGTTAAATTTATTGATCCGTTTATTAAACAATTAAAGAAAATGTTTCCCGAAATTCCTATTGAAAGAATTGACGAAAGGTTTACTTCTAAAATTGCTTCGCAGACTATGCTTACTGCTGGTTTAAAGAAAAAAGACCGTCAAAACAAAGCCTTGGTTGATACCATTAGTGCTACTATTATTTTACAGTCTTATATGGAATCAAATTTTAAATTTTAAATTAATATAAAGAATTACATGCTATTACCGATAACTGCATATGGTCACCCTACGCTGAAAAAGATTGCGCTTGATATTGATAAAAATTATCCAAATCTGGATGTTATCATTAAAGATATGTTTGAAACAATGTATTTTTCCAAAGGTGTTGGACTGGCTGCTCCACAGGTAGACCTCTCCATACGACTTTTAACGATAGATGCAACTCCTTATGCTACCGATTACCCTGAAGTGAAGAATTTTAAGAAGGTAATGATTAATGCGCATATCATTGAAGAGGAAGGCCTTGAATGGAGTTTTAATGAAGGTTGTTTGAGTGTACCTGATATTCGTGAAGATGTGGTTAGAAAACCTAAAATTAGAATTCAATATGTTGATGAAAATTTCAATGCCTTTGATGAGGTTTTTGATGGTATAATAGCACGTATCATTCAACATGAATACGATCATTTAGAGGGTATACTTTTTGTTGAAAGATTGACTTCATTAAAAAAAATGCTATTAAAAAGGAAATTACTGGAGATTTCAAAAGGAAATATTAAAGTTGATTACCGAATGAAATTCCCATTTCAATACCGTAAGAAAACTAAATAGCAATTTTTAAATTTTTAATAGCGCCTTATGATAGTTTTTAACCATTAGTAATTTCACACTTAATATTGTTTTAGTATATTCTACAAGATTAAAAAAATATAAAATGAATAAAATTAAATTTCTTTCTTTTGTTTTGCTTTTGATAATTGCATTTTCAGGCTGTAAATCAGCAAAAAACAAGGCTGCTGAAGAAATTACTATTTTGGAAAAAGAATTGTTATCAGCCACTGCTAAGATGGATAGTACAAAAGCTCAGCAATTAATTGATTTATATATAAATTATGCCAATCAATTTAAAACAGACAGCATTTCACCTGTTTATTTATTAAAAGCGGCTGATATTTCGATGAATTGTATGAAACCTGCAATGTCTATTTCTTTATTAGACAGAATCTTACTTGATTATCCTAAATTTGCTAAACTTCCTGATTGTTTATTTCTGAAGGCTTTCATTTATGAAAATCAAAACAAAGACATCGACAAAGCAAGACTAACTTACCAGGAATTTTTAAAAAAATATCCTACACACGAATTAGCCCCCTCTGCCAAAGCTGCTATTGAAAATCTGGGTATTCCTTTAGATGCCTTAATAAAAAGTTTTGAAGCTAAAAACATTGCTGCAAAAGATTCTATAAAAACGAAATAGATCAGGCATTAAAAGATTGAATAAAATCAATGGATATTACTGTTTTAGACTGGTGTTTCTAAATACAAAAGTATCGTCAAACATATCCACAACAATTTCATGCTCAGGCAAAACCTTGCCCGACAAAATCATTTTTGATAATTCATTGAGGATTCTTCTTTGCATTACTCTTTTCAAAGGACGGGCTCCATATTGAGGGTCAAAGCCAAGTTCAGCTAAATAGTCAATGGCATAGTTGGTTGCACTTATTTGTATATTGCTTTTAGCCAACAACTCGCTCAGTAATCCGAACTGCAACAAAACGATTTCTCTAATTTCTTTTTTAGTAAGGGGGCTGAACATGATAATTTCATCAACTCTGTTTAAAAATTCAGGACGTATTGTTGCCTTTAGCAAATCCATTACTTCATACCTTGTTTTAAGCAATTCTTTTTCTCTGTTAAATTCATTGATATTGTTGATACCTTCCTGTATTAAATGGGAGCCAATGTTTGAAGTCATTATGATAATAGCATTCTTAAAATCAGCTGTCCTTCCTTTATTGTCAGTAAGGCGTCCTTCGTCTAGCACTTGCAACAAGATATTAAAAACATCAGGATGCGCTTTCTCAATTTCGTCGAGCAATACCACCGAATATGGTTTTCTCCTGACAGCTTCTGTTAACTGGCCACTTTCTTCGTATCCAACATAACCGGGAGGTGCTCCTATTAAACGGGAAACGGTATGACGTTCCTGATATTCTGACATATCAATTCTAAGTAAGGCATTTTCATCGTTAAAAAGAAATTCTGCAAGGGCTTTGGCTAATTCTGTTTTTCCTACACCTGTTGTTCCTAAAAAAATAAATGATCCAATCGGGCGTTTTACATCTTGTAATCCAGCTCTGCTGCGACGTATAGCATCTGATATAGCTTCAATAGCTTCATCCTGACCAACAACTTTTTTATGCAATTCTTTTTCGAGATTCAATAATTTTTCTCTTTCGCTTTGAAGCATTCTACTGACTGGAATTCCTGTCCAGCGCGAAACTACTTGTGCAATATCTTCACTATCCACCTCTTCTTTAATCATTGCAGTACCAAGCTGTAATTCAGATAGTTTTTGCTTAAAAAGGACAACATCATTTTCGGCTTCTTTTATCTTTCCGTATCTAATTTCGGCAACTTTACCATAGTCGCCGGATCGTTCTGCCTGATCGGCTTCGAATCTATACCTTTCGATTTCGTTAACCTTTTGTTGGATTTTTTCAACACATTCTTTTTCGGCTAACCATTTCGATTTCAATAGATTTCTTTCATCATTCAAATTGGCAATTTCTTCGTTTAACTGAGAAAGTTTAATCGTATCGTTTTCACGTTTGATTGCTTCTCGTTCAATTTCTAACTGACGGATTCTACGTTCACTTTCGTCCAGTTCTTCAGGAACAGAATTAATTTCCATCCTGAGTTTTGAGGCCGCTTCATCCATTAAATCAATCGCCTTATCGGGCAAAAAACGATCGCTGATATATCGTTGCGAAAGTTCAACAGCAGCTATAATTGCCTCATCTTTAATCCTTACCTTATGGTGGATTTCATAGCGTTCTTTCAATCCTCGTAAAATTGAAATGGCATCCAGTGTATCTGGTTCGTCAATTAAAACTACCTGAAAACGGCGTTCAAGGGCTTTGTCCTTTTCAAAATAACGTTGATATTCTTTGATGGTGGTTGCACCAATGGCACGTAATTCGCCTCGTGAAAGAGCAGGTTTTAGAATATTAGCAGCATCCATGGCACCTTCACCGGCAGCCCCTGCTCCTACCAGGGTATGAATTTCATCGATAAATAATATTACTTCGCCTTCAGCTGCAACAACCTCTTTGATTACACTTTTTAATCTTTCTTCAAATTCACCCTTGAATTTTGCTCCAGCAATTAAAGCACCCATATCAAGAGAAAAAATCTGTTTTGATTGAAGGTTTTCCGGGACATCTCCATTTACAATTCGGTGAGCCAGACCTTCAGCAATAGCTGTTTTTCCAACACCAGCTTCGCCAATAAGAATAGGATTATTTTTTGTTCTGCGTGACAAAATCTGAAGTACCCTTCGGATTTCTTCATCTCTTCCAATTACAGGATCGAGTTTGCCTATGCTGGCAAGATGATTGAGATTACGGGCATATTTGTCAAGGCTATTATAAGTATCTTCTGCCGTTTGACTGTTTACTGTTCCTCCTTTACGAAGTTCTTTAATGGCTAACTTTAAGTCTTTTTCGTTAACACCATTATCTTTTAATAGTTTAGCAGCAGTATCTTTTGCACTAAGAATCCCTAATAACAAATGTTCGATAGAAACATATTCATCACCAAATTCTTTCAAATAATTTGCAGCATTTATCAATGATTGATTTACATCGTTCGTAAGAAATGGGGTTCCTCCATTTGCTTTTGGAAGTGATGCAATGATTTTATCAAGCGCTTGAATGAAAATTACCGTGTTAACGTTCAGCTTTTTTAACAAAAATGGAACCAGGGTTTCGTCAACCCGCATCATACCCTTTAGTATATGAACATTTTCAATAGCCTGATGCTGATGCTCCAATGCAATTTCCATCGCTTTTTGAACAGCTTCCTGTGATTTGATAGTAAAATTATTAAGGTTCATCGTTTACATTTTTTTTGATTTCGCAAACTTAATGCCAACGGTAATAAAATAGAAAAGCATGACGTATTGGCAGATGCAATTGAATGCTTTAAGACAAAATGACTTTAGGGATTAAGCTATACACAAAGATAAGCAATGAAATTCCAATTTTTAAACAATATTTACTTCCATTTCCAATTCAACACCAAACATACTCCATACAGCATGCTGAACAGCCTTGGCTAATGCAATTATCTCATTTCCACTAGCACCTCCTTTATTGATAAGTACCAATGCCTGTTTATGGTGTACTCCAGCATTCCCCAAAGATTTACCTTTCCATCCACTTTTTTCAATCAACCAGCCAGCTGCTAATTTATATGCATCTCCTGAAGGAAAAGCTCTGATTTTAGGAAAATCAACTAGTAATTCATTGTATTTTTCTTTGCTTACTATAGGGTTTTTGAAGAAACTACCTGCATTGCCCGTTATGCTTGGATCTGGGAGCTTACGATGTCGTATATTTTTAATGGCATTGCTTATATTCTCAAGACTGGGAGCCACGAACATGTTTTCTAATTCTTTTAAAATATCACCGTAATGGGTATTCAAATTAGGTTTTTTAGAAAATTTAAAAGTGACAGAAATTATAATGTACTTATTTTTAGCTTCTTGTTTAAAAATACTGTTACGGTATTCAAATTTACATTCGAGATTGTTTAACTCCTTGATTTCACCGCTTGAGATCTCAATAACTTCAACTTTTTCGATGCAATCTTTTACTTCCACCCCATAGGCTCCAATGTTTTGAACTGGTGCTGTTCCAACTATACCCGGGATTAATGCCAGATTCTCGATACCACTCCAATTATTCAACACACAATAATCTACAAAAGATTCCCAGACTTCCCCTGCCTGAACTTTAAGGAAAATATTTTCTGTATCGACACCAATAATTTCTTTACCTTTCGTATTAATTTTCAATACAATACCTTCAAAATCTTTGGTAAACAATATATTGCTACCTCCACCGAGTAATAAAAACTGGTTTTCTTTAAACAGTTTCGATTGTATAATTTCCTGAATTTCTTCTATCGAATTTAATTCAACAAAATACTTTGCTATAGCCTGAATACCAAAAGTATTCAGTTTTTTCAATAGATAATTTTCTTTAATTTGCATAGGTTGGAATTAATCGTCAAAGTTATACAAAATTTTCAAAAAAATTACCGAAAGAAAAGCTATTTTCTTTAACCATTGTTGTAATAATTCAATAAATTTGCGTTATTATTTCAATAAAAAAAATGAAAAAATGAAAAATTTCGAATTTTACAATCCGGTAAAAATATTATTTGGTAAAGAGCAATTAAGCAAACTTTCTTTACATATCCCTGTTGGTCAAAAAATTATGATAATTTATGGTGGTGGTAGTATTAAAAAGAATGGCATTTACAATCAGGTAATGACTGCATTGAAAGACTATAATGTAATTGAATTTAGCGGAATTGAAGCCAATCCACATTACGAAACCGCTATGAAAGCAGTTGAAATCATTCAAAAAGAGGAAATAGGTTTTTTATTGGCTGTCGGAGGTGGCTCTGTAATAGATGCTACTAAGTTTATTGCAGCAGCTTCACTTTATAAAGCCGCTGATCCCTGGGATATCTTAGCTAAAAATGCTTTAGTTAAAGCTTCCATTCCATTTGGAACCGTGCTTACATTGCCTGCAACAGGTTCTGAGATGAATATGGGATCTGTTATTACAAGAAAATCATCCAATGAAAAATTTTCCTTTTTAACGCCCTTGTCTTTTCCAAAATTCTCGGTTTTAATGCCAGAAGCTGCTGCTTCTTTGCCACAGCGGCAGGTTGCCAATGGAATTGTTGATGCCTATGTACATGTAATTGAACAATACATGAATTATCCTGAAAATGCGCCTTTGCAGGACCGATTTGCTGAATCAATTCTATTGACATTGATTGAAGAAGGGCCTAAAGTATTTGCCAATCCCGGAGATTATGATGCAATGGCAAATTTGATGTGGTGTGCAACGATGGCATTGAATGGAAGCATTTCCTGTGGTGTTCCTTCTGACTGGTCTACTCATATGATTGGGCATGAATTTACAGCCTTCTATGAAATTGACCATGCAAGAACACTTGCTATTGTTTTGCCTGGTATTTGGAAAGCACTTAAAAATGAAAAAAGAGAAAAACTTTTACAATATGCTCAAAGAGTTTGGAATATAGGAGAAGGTTCTGATGATGAAAAAATTGATGCCGCTATTCAGAAAACGATTGCTTTCTTTGAATCGTTTGGAATTCCAACAGAATTAAGTAGCTATAATTTAGGAATAGAAGCTGTAAACCGTATTGTTTTGCGTTTTGACGAAAGAAAATGGAGAGCAATTGGCGACAGGCAATTGATTACCTTGGAAGTTGTAAGAAAAGCGTTGAGCTTTCAATTATAGGTAAGAATAGTTTATATTGAAAAATTGGAAGTATAGTTTTCTGACTTTAAAATTCATAAAACTATACTTCCAACTTCCTTTTATTCAATTAAAAATGAAGAAATTGATAGTATTGATTATAATCTTATTTTTCCTATACAAAGTGCAATTTGCTCAAAATTCAAATTGCAGTTTAATAATCCCCACAGAACAACTTACTGTAGATGGAAATAAGCTGTATGCAAAGCCCGGTGATACAATTTATTTGGAAGCAGGACTTAAAAGATTTCTCAAACTTATTAATTTTCACGGAGATTCCAGTCGCTATATTATTTTTATCAACCACGGAGGTAGTGTAGTTGTGAAAAACATGGATTGTCCTTTCGGGATCAAAATAAGTAATTCTAGTTTTTTCCGTTTTAGCGGAACGGGTGTAGATTCTATTCATTATGGCATAAAAGTAATTGGAACAAAACATGACTGCAATGGAATAACAGTGGATAGTAAAAGTACTAACTTCGAACTTGATCATTTAGAAGTTTCCAATACTGGTTTTGCTGGTATAATGACTAAGTCAGAACCCCGATGTGATCTTTCATGTAATCGAGGAAACTTTGTACAGTATAACACAATTCTCCACGATAATTATATTCACGATACCGGTGGCGAAGGATTTTATATCGGGCATTCTTTTTATAATGGATGGCCTACACTATGCAATGGTATTGCAGACACGCTTTATCCTCATTTGCTGATTGGAGTAAAAATTTACAATAATATTGTCGAAAATACACATTGGGATGGTATTCAGTTAGGTTGTGGTTTTAAAGATTGTGATATTTTTGGAAACAAAGTGACAAATTACGGAACCGATGCTATAAATACTCAAAACAATGGGATTCAAATAGGTGGATCTGTTGGTAAATGTTATAATAATTATATTGCAAATGGAACAGGGAATGGGATACTGATATTTGGTTTAGGTGAGAATTATGTTTACAACAATGTAATTATCAATGCAGGTTTAAATTATTATCCAACCGAAAGAAATAAAAAAGTAGATGGAATTTATTGTGATGACAGATATACAATCCCATCCTCTTCCTATTATTTTTTCAACAATACCATCATCAATCCTAAAACCGATGGAATTCGTTTTGTTTGTAATAAAAGTGATAGCAATAGATTTTACAACAACATCATTGTAAATCCTGGGTCTTTAGGAACCTACTCAAGCTATTCATCAGAAAATAGTTACATTAATTTTGCATCAAAAGCTAATGGAATTCAATCAAATAATTACTTCAGCCCCAATTACAAAAATCTAAATTTTGTGGATGCCGACAACAATAATTTTAGATTATTAAGTACTTCAGATGCAATAGATAAAGGCAAAAATCTTAGCATTTATGGTATCTGTTTTGATTTTGATAAACAAAACCGTCCTTCCGGAGGAAATTTTGACATTGGGGCATTTGAGTACCAAATAAAATGATTGATAATATATAGAAAAATCAGACAATCCAATAAACGTCTTTTCAGGTTTAAAATTTAAACTATTTTGTTTTTCTTATATCGCAATATTCGTGATAGTTTCTCTTAAATATAAGCACAAAAAAATATTAATTAATTTTCATTTTTTTTTGTAGATTCGTGATTTTAAGTTTTTTCTATAGTACATTTGTGACAAAATATTATTATTCACAAAAATTTAATGACAATGAAAAAGCGATTATTCATTTTAAGTATGGCTTTTGTGTTTAGTTTAAACATGACAGCTCAAATTATCCTTACACAATCAAATACTAATTTTACTATTGGTGTGATTAATGCTAAGGGTGCTGATACTGCAGGATTTACAGTACCTTCTCCCGGAATAAATAAACAATGGAACTTCTCAAATCTGTTGCAAAACAGTTCGAACACTTTTTATCATGTTAGTCCTTCTAACATAAATTTTCCAACTGCAACCTATGCTGATACAACAAATTCAGCTGTTTTTGTACCGGGTTGGTATTATTATTATGATTCATATTCTCAAACTTCAGCAAATGGAGCAAATACATTGGGATATGCATTGAAAAATCAACGTTATGGAGTAGCTATTACCGGTAATCCAAATGATTCATGCATTTTTCTGTCTCAATATTTTATTTACAGCAATCCTTCGTATACAATGCCATTTCCAACAACAATGAGTACTTCATGGCATACTACATTGAGAAGTCTTGTTAAATTTGACCTCACTATCAATGCTTATGCAATTAATAATGCGCCTTGTCAAAAAGTTACCAATTCGATAAGAACAGATACTGTAGTTGGTTGGGGCAAAATGAGAGTTCCTACATCTTCAGGTCCAAGTTTTGCTTATGATGTTTTGATGGTAAAAAGAACACAAGTCCAAACAGATAGCTTTTATATGAACGGTATAGCTGCATCTCCTACCTTACTAACAGCTTTTAATGTTTCTCAAGGACAATCCACTACAGACAACCGTTATATGTTTTGGAGAGCAAATGCGAGATATCCTTTGTTAATGATTAATTTTGGAAGTAATAATTTTACGAAAGCAGCTAGTGTTTTTTATGATGCAACTGCACAGTTTGATCCAAGTGGAATTGCTGAAACTAATCAATATAATGAAATTCCTCTATATCCTAATCCAAGTCATGGTGACTTTACAATTGCAGTTGATCAAATGAACAAAGAAATTATGAAACTAAACATTTACAATGTATTCGGTCAAATAGTGCATTCTCAATCTATAAATCCTTCGGGTTTTAATACTGAAAAAATCCATATTGACAATTTAAATGCTGGGAGCTATTTTATAAGTATTATTTCTGATAAAAAGAGATGGGTATCTAAAATTATTATTCAATAATGAATGTTTATCTATTAATTATTGAACGACAATATTTATTTGTTTTAATATAAAGACGAATGGCTTAATGAAATTTTTTAACACCTGCTTTTATTTCTAACTGTAAATTGTTTTCGCTGGGAGGTATTGGGCAGGAATATTTATGATTGTAGGCACAATAGGGATTGTATGCTTTGTTAAAATCGATAAGCAGGCTATCTTTTCCTAAAATTTTCAGATCAATATATCTGCCGCCACCATAAGTATCATCACCATTGCTTTCATCCGTAAATGGGAGAAACAAATAATCCTGATAGCCTTCTTTTTTAATTAAATCAAGATTCTGGTAAATATTTAATTTACATTTTACATTCTTTAATGTAAAAACTACTTCAGCATATTTTACATACATGGGTGCTCTGAGCGTAGTTGTTTTCATAGGGAAGGGCAACTCAAAAGGAGTTCTTGTAAATTTAGCTTCAACACGAAATGTACTGTCAATTGTAAAGAAATCCAATTGTTTAAATTGCATTCGGTCTTCCTTTGTTAATGGTGATTTAACAGAGTCAGCAAAATCCTGGTTCATTTCTTCTTGAAACAATTGAATTTCTTTTATATAATCCTGTGAATAGGAAAATTTGACTAATAGTAAGAATGAAAAAATCAGAAAAATATGTTTATTCATTGTCATGTTTAAGTTAAAAGAAGAGGCATTATTATTTAAAAAGAAATAAGCACTCAAAATGAATGCTTATTCTTTAGCTATGGTGCCCGGAACAGGGCTCGAACCTGCACATCCTTGCGAATACTAGTCCCTGAAACTAGCGCGTCTACCAATTCCGCCATCCGGGCTGAGAGTGAAAATTTAATAAAATATTAGCTGTGCCCAGAACAAGACTCGAACTTGCACGACCTTTCGGTCACTACCCCCTCAAAGTAGCGTGTCTGCCAATTTCACCACCTGGGCTTATTGATGGCAAAATTATAAAAAAAAAACAATCTTATTACATTTTATTATCATTAATTCTCAAAAACAGCCTAGTATACTGAATTCCACTATTTTTTCAAACGATATTTTTTTACAATTAAAAAATATGTAAGTTTGCTAATTATAATTGCTGAGCAAAAACTACCATTATAAAAACAGCTACCAGCTAATCAAATCAATTGCTTGATAAAGTGAAAACTTTGAGTCAAAATAAACATTTAACTATATGAATTTCAATGAATAAAACCATAGAATTGATGAATCGATTAGGGAAAGAAAAATCAGCTTTTCTGTTCATTATTGATTATGAGATAAAACAACCCATTGTCTTCAAATTAAATGAAGTTCCTGATGATGTAATGTTTAATATCAATGGATTTACTAATATAAAATCAAACAAAACCAATGAAATTTCATCGCTCTTATATCTCAACAAAAGACCGATAAAATTTTCAAGCTATCAAAAAGCTTTTGATAAAGTAATTGCACATATAAAATATGGAAATACTTATCTGGCAAATCTTACTCAACCTACAGCTATTGAATGCAACTTATCGTTATTAGATATTTTTCATCTTAGTCAAGCCAAATACAAGCTCTATTTTAAAGATCAATTTATTGTATTTTCGCCCGAAATATTTGTTCAAATCAAAAACAATATTATTTCTTCATTTCCTATGAAAGGTACTATAGATGCAAATATTTTTGACGCAGCTCAAATTATTTTGTCAGACGAAAAGGAAATTGCTGAGCATTACACCATTGTTGATCTCATTCGAAACGATCTAAGTAAGGTTTCTAAAAATGTTAAAGTTGATAAATTTAGATACATTGATCATCTAAAAACCAGCGAAAAACATCTTTTGCAACTTAGTTCAAAAATAAGTGGTGAATTAGCGGCTGATTACGAAAATCATATTGGTGATTTAATTTTCAAATTACTTCCGGCTGGTTCTATATCAGGTGCACCCAAGAAAAAAACCATAGAAATTATTGCTGAAGCTGAACAATACGCGAGAGGTTATTATACGGGTATATTTGGTTATTTTGATGGAGAAACACTGGATAGTGGTGTTATGATTCGATTTATTGAAAAAACCTCCAAGGGAATGATTTACAAAAGTGGTGGTGGAATTACAGCAAAGAGTGACGTTAGAAAAGAATATCAAGAATTAACAGATAAAGTCTATGTCCCAATTTCTTGAAACCATAAAAATTAAGCAAGGTAGTTTGCAAAATATCAGCATTCACAACGAACGTTTCAATCGATGCAGAAAAGACATATTTGGCATAGAAGAAACCTTGCTGCTTGAAAAGAAAATTCACTTATCAAAATCAACAGAAAACGGAATATTCAAATGTAGGGTCTTTTATAATAAACTAATTTCAAAAATTGAAATAAACCCTTATGAAATCCCAAATATTAAAAGTTTAAAAATTGTTCATGATAATTATATTCAATATCCTTACAAATCAGAAAACAGGGATACGATCAACCGCTTGTTCGCGTTAAAAGCTGAATGCGATGATATATTGATTGTTAGAAACGGATTTATTACAGATACTTCTTACTGCAACATTGTTTTTAGTGATGGAAACAGCTTAATTACACCCGCAACACCTTTGCTAAAAGGTTGCAAACGAGAACTATTGCTTCGCAACAAGACTATTTTCGAAAAAGATATTTTGCTTTCAAATATTCATCTTTTTAAAAAGGCTTACCTTATCAATGCAATGATAGATCTTGAAGATAAAATAGAAATTATGATGAATAAAATCATTTAATTTCTAACTTTGCTGTTCAAATAAAATAAAATAAACAAAGCATGAAAAAAATAATAAATACACCCAACGCACCTAAGGCTATAGGTCCATACAGTCAAGCCATTGAAGCCAATGGTATGCTTTTTATATCAGGACAAATTCCTATTGACCCTGCTATTGCCAAGGTTGTAGAAGGTGGAATTAAAGAACAAACCGAACAAGTAATGAGAAACATTGAAGCTATCCTAACGGAAGCAGGTTATACTTTTGCCAATGTTGTCAAATCAACTTGTTTATTGAATGATATGGAACATTTTGCCGGCATGAACGAAGTATATGGGAAATATTACACTGAAAACCCTCCTGCAAGAGCTGCATTTGCGGTTAAAGGATTACCTCTAGGAGTAATGGTTGAAATAGAATGCATTGCTATAAAATTATGATTTTTAGTTATTTAAAAGAATTTTCCTGTTGCTGCATTAAGCGATGAATTGAATTTTTCCCATTCATAATAAGTGCTATTTACTAATATAATTTAAATTGACTATCGTTTTCTAAACTAAAACAAATTAAAAAAATATTTTATGTCTGATTATACATCCAACAAAATTGCAATGATTACCGGTGCAACTGCCGGAATTGGAAAAGCTACAGCCGAGAAATTTGCTAAACTGGGTTACAATTTAATCCTAACAGCTAGAAGAAGTGATTTACTGGAAGAAATCAGTGATTTTTTACAACAAATTTATGGAATCAAGACATACAGCATGAAGCTGGATGTTAGAGGTAAAGATGAAGTCGAAAAACAAATCCAAGCCTTGCCAGAAGCATGGAAAAAAATAAACATATTGGTCAACAATGCGGGCCTGGCAGTTGGATTAAACCCAATATTCGAAGGTGTAATTGACGACTGGGAACGCATGATTGACACCAACATTAAAGGTTTGCTTTATGTATCAAGGGCTATCATGCCACTGATGATAGAAAACGGATTTGGACACATCATAAATATTGGTTCTATTGCCGGCAGAGAAGCTTATCAGAATGGCAATGTCTATTGTGGCACCAAAGCTGCTGTGGATGCCATTACGAAAGGGATGAGAATAGATTTACTTAAACATGGTATCAAAGTTACGTTGATAGAACCCGGTGCAGTAGAAACAGAATTTTCTGTAGTTCGTTTTAAAGGAGATCAGGAACGTGCAGATAATGTCTACAAGGGATTTACACCTTTGAAAGCTGAAGATATTGCTGATGCAATTTATTATGTAGCTTCTTTGCCAGAACATGTAAACATAAATGATATGTTGATAGTTCCTACTTCACAGGCTGCTGCTACCATAATTGACAAGAAAATATAAAATCAACAAAATGAAAATAAAAAGATGGCTATTGTTTAGCTTTTGCTTATTTTCTTTTAATTCCTCCTCCTTTTCGCAAAGAAATGGCAATTATAGAGTTGCAGTCCTCAATGAGATTTCTTTTTTTAATTCAGGTACACTTACTTCTTATGGCTTTTCTGCAGAATATTTTATTCACAAAAACTTTAGTTTGAACTACCAATATTCACTTGGTATCAATCAAAAAAACAATACTTATTTACACTATCCTGGTGCTGTTGCCGGTTTTGTAGAAATGTTCAGAACTGATTCTTATTTTATTGCTTCTAGTGCCAATGAAGATGGATGGGCGTATTTATTATTCCTTACATTTGTTATTCCAGAGGGAGTTAGCTTTCATACTTATCCACGTAAATGGCTCGAACTTTCTCCTTTTATAAACCCATTGGGATGCGATTTCAATATATTAGATAACAATCGTTCAACACTTACATTTTCGGTTGGGTTGAAGATTTACTTCAAGCCAAGTGAATTCTTCTTTATATCGCCTCATTTTGGTTTAAAACACATTTATCGTAATAGTGAAGCTGGTAATTTTTATGGAATTTCAATGGGATGGATGTTTTAACTTTTAATATTAATATGATTTGTATTAATAATCTAAATATAATAAGTATTCCAAGTACTTTAAATACTCATAAGCAGGAAATTATCAGCAAAATAAAATAAAAATGAAAGCATCGCCTAAAATATATGTTGCCCTTCCTGCACTCAATGAAATGGAACTCCTCCCCTGTTTCATTTCTGATTTACAACAACAAACTTTCAAGCATTATATTCTATACGTTTGTGTTAATCAGCCCGATGAATGGTGGAATAATGGCGAAAAAAGAAAAATTTGCGAAAACAACCAGCAATCTATCCAATACTTGAACGAAATTAAGCATATTGAAATAAAAATAATGGATTTTTGTAGTAAGGGAAAAGGCTGGAAAGGTAAACAATCGGGTGTGGGATGGGCCAGAAAAACATTGATGGATGCAATCAATGTTGTTGCAGATGCAAATGATATTATTGTAAGCATGGATGCGGATACACATTTTAATAAAGATTATTTTGACTCCATTGTCTTATCCTTTCAATCGCACAAAGAAGCCATGGCAATATCATTGCCTTATTATCATGAGCTGAGCACAGATGAATCAGCTAACAGAGCAATTTTGCGCTATGAAATTTACATGCGGTATTATGTCATTAACTTATGGCGAATTGCAAGTCCTTTCAGTTTTACGGCCCTGGGTTCTGCCATTGCTTTTCCATTATGGGCTTATCGTAAGACAGGTGGTATCTCGCCTATGAAAAGTGGAGAAGATTTTTACTTGCTCCAGAAATTTTGCAAAACAGGGAAGATCCTCAATTGGAATTCAGAAAAAGCATATCCTGCAGCAAGGTTTTCCGACAGGGTTTTCTTCGGCACAGGACCTGCAATGATTAAAGGCAATAATGGAGACTGGAGCAGTTATCCGATCTACCATTATTCATTATTTAACAATATAGAAAAGACGTATCAGTTATTGCCTGAATTGTTTTCACAGGATATTCTTTTACCAATGGCTGATTTTCTGAATGAACAGTTTAAGGATGAGAAGTGGTGGTTATCGTTAAGGAAAAATTTCAAAACCAGGGCTCATTTTGTAAAAGCCTGTTTCGAAAAAATAGATGGATTGCGTACCTTGCAATACTTAAAAATTTCTCAACCCCTCGTAGGATTTAGTGATGAGAAATGTTTATTAGATTTTTTCGAAAAATTTTATCCTGAAGCAATCACTTTATTGGAATTAAAAAAGGAAATAAAATTTGATCAATTATCTGTAAACCAACTGAATGTTATCAGGAATTATCTTATGGAAATTGAAACAAATTATCAAAAAAAATCAATATGATAAAAACCAAAAAGCTCTTATGTATTTGTGGTCCGACAGCTACTGGTAAGACAAGATTAGCTGCTTTGGTTGCTGATCGCATGCATGGCGAAATCATAAGTGCCGATTCCCGTCAGGTATATAGAGGGATGGATTTGGGCAGTGGTAAGGATTATCAAGACTACATCGTAAACGGAATTGAAATTCCTTATCATTTGGTTGACATTGCAAATGCAGGAACAGAGTACAATGTTTATAAATTTCAGAAAGATTTCTTAAATGCCTATCAACAAATCGTAGAAAGAGGAAAGCTTCCTATACTTTGCGGTGGAAGTGGGATGTATATTGAATCTGTTTTAGCAGCTTATAATTTTGTAAATGCACCCATTGATGTAGAATTTCGATTTAGCTTAAAAGATAAAACGAATGAGGAATTAAGCTTAACATTATCTCAACGAAAAGCATTACATAATACTACTGACATTTCTGATAGAGAACGATTAATCAGAGCTCTTGAGATTGCAAATTTCACCAATGAATCAAACGGAGTAACTGATTTTCCTAAAATCACATCACTGATAATTGGTATTTTGTTTGATAGAGATATAATTCGTCAACGTATTACTGAACGTTTGGGCCTTCGTTTAAAAACAGGAATGATAGAAGAAATTAAAGAACTATTGAAAAGCGGTTTAACACCCGAACAATTAATGTTTTATGGCCTTGAATACCGCTACCTTACCATGTATATCAACAATGAGATAACTTATAACGAAATGTTTCGCTTGTTAAATATAGCCATTCATCAGTTTGCCAAACGTCAAATAACCTGGTTCAGAAGAATGGAAAAGAAAGGCTTAAAGATTCATTGGATTGATGGTAAAAAAACAGAAAAAGAAAAAGTGGAAGAAATTATTAATTTATATGCCAACACATAAAAAAAGAGGAGAAAAACTCCTCTTTTTTTTATTGTTTAGTTAAAAATTTGTCGTTTCCACCATTCCACTTTATATGAAGAATTGATGAAGGACATGAAAAGGTGGTTTCACTGTCATCTGTCGCTCCTGTGTTGACATCGATATAATGAATTTTCAAAACACTATTCGATAATGTCCAAGTAAAATGCCTATGCATATCCTGAACACAAAGAAATTCGTCCAGGTGAAGTGCATCTCCTGTTCCATTTGCAAAAAAACTTAAAAGTAAATGATAACCTGTATTACATGTAGTACTAGCTAGTATCCAGTTACCGCATAAGCAAGTTGCATCATCAGAAGTAGTGTTGTTGGCACTTCCATTGCCAGCAAAGTGACTGCCGGATGTTCCATTTACGAATGAAGTACCACTGTTTCCAGTTATAAAGTTGCCCCCGTTAGATCCTGATAAAAATGTAGTTCCTGAATTCCCTTTAGGAAATTCATTAGAAGGAGTACTTCCTTTTTCTTTGCTCTTTGATGTAATAGCTTCATCTTTTGTACAAGAGAAAGCTACAAAAAAGATGAAAATTAAAAGGGAAAACTTATTTAGGTAAATTAATTTAATTTTATTCATAATTGTATGTGTTAAATGATTAAATGAGGAAGTTCCTCAATAAATTTCAATTTAGAGTGTGTAATATATAAGTGTTTTCAATAGGTTATTATAAATATAGAAATCACATAAAAGCAAAACAAACATATATTACACACCCTTAACACTTAGAAGGACCAACCTAAGCGAAAAGCTGAGTTGAAATTAACGCCTAAATTAAAAGAAGAACCTCCAGGATTGGTCACTGCAGTGCTGACACCGGAAACTACATTTGTTACAACGATATCTTTGCTAGATGAAGATTGAAATCCAAATCCTAGTTCAGCTCCCATGTAAATATGTTTTGCAATATAATAATCAGCTCCAAAAAGTAGATTCAGCCCTATAATAGTATATCCAGGATTTGTACCACCATTCCATGCTCCACTAACTGTACCTGATTTAGTAGGATCATTACCAACACCAGTAATATCTGAAGAAGCCGATTTCATTGAAAAATTAAGTTCAGCTCCAAAATATGGAGATAATCTTTCAGCATCAGTAGCCATGTGGATTTCGATACCCGGGTGTAATCCAAAAATAAAATAAGAATTCTTGGTAACTTGTTCAACTTTATTCGTTGATCCAGCAGGAATACCAACTTTATTCGTTTCACTGTAAGAATTTAATTCAAACCCTAAACGAAGAGCCATATTTTCGTTGAGGAACATTCTTACTTTTAAATAGTCGATTTGAATTGGATTGGCATTAAATGGACGAAAGTTCACTTCAGCATCAAATCCTTTTGTAGGTTTATATTGGGCACTTACGATTGTGGTAAAACCTAATACCATAACTAAAATAAAAATTGTTTTTTTCATGTTTTGTTTTTTTTGTTAATAAAAAAATTAATTGTTTAACAAATTTAGCCTAATAAAAAGCTTTGCTCTAAATTTTCAAT
>CAZCBG010000049.1:0-8069 GCA_964496885.1 uncultured Bacteroides sp.
ATAATTTATTAAAAAATTTATTGGAATTATGATAAAGAAATTACTGGTTGCCAATCGAGGCGAAATAGCAGTAAGGGTAATGCGCTCTTGCAAAGAGTTGGATATAAAAACAGTAGCTGTTTTTTCGGATGCCGACCGCAAAGCAAAGCACGTGAGATATGCAGATGAAGCTTATTATATAGGAGCTTCGCCATCTTCGGAGAGTTATTTGAGAATGGATAAAATTATTGAAGTGGCCAAAAGATCCGGAGCTGATGCTATTCACCCTGGATATGGTTTCCTGTCTGAAAATGCTGACTTTTCACAGTTATGTGAGGATGAGGGAATTATATTTATTGGGCCATCCCCTTATGCCATCCATACCATGGGTGATAAAATAACAGCCCGTCAAACCATGATGGCTGCTGGAGTACCTGTAGTTCCGGGAACTAAAGAAAAAATTACTTCCGAATCAAGAGCGTTGGAAATTATCCGTGAAATCGGCTTTCCTGTAATGATAAAAGCTTCAGCAGGCGGTGGTGGTAAAGGTATGCGCATGGTTAAGGAAGAAAAAGAATTAATTAGTGCAATCAGAGGTGCTCGTTCTGAAGCAAAATCAGCTTTTGGTGATGATGCTGTTTATATTGAAAAGTATATTTCTTCGCCTCATCATATTGAATTTCAGATATTAGCCGATAAATTAGGACATACAATTCACCTTTGCGAAAGAGAATGTTCAGTACAACGTAGACATCAAAAAGTTGTTGAAGAAACACCTTCGCCACTTATGACAGCTAAATTACGTGAAAAGATGGGAAAAGCTGCTGTGGCAGCTGCAAAAGCCGTCAATTATTATGGTGCTGGTACTATTGAATTTTTGGTAGATGATGACCTTAATTATTATTTTCTCGAAATGAATACCCGCTTACAGGTTGAGCATCCGATTACAGAAAGAGTTGTAGGCGTTGATATTGTTCGTGAACAGATTAATATTGCAAATGGTTTACCCCTTACTTACCAACAAGAACAAATTATTCAACGTGGTCATAGTATTGAATGTCGAATTTATGCCGAGGATCCTGATAATAATTTTATGCCTTCTCCTGGTACTATAAAGGAAATTGTTGAACCTTTGGGCTTGGGTGTTCGTACAGATGGATATATGTATGAAGGATTTGAAATCCCTATATTTTATGATCCTATGATTTCAAAACTGATTGTTTGGGGCGAAACCAGGCATGAAGCAATTTCCCGTATGAAAAGAGCATTGGATGAATACAAAATATCTGGTGTAAAGACTTCACTTGCGTTTTTGAGAAGTATAATGGAAACACCTGCTTTTGTGGATGGGAAATACAATACTCATTTTATAGAGGAAAATATCGAATTTTTATTAAGTAAACGTATTTGCGATACTCATTGTGAGGATATTGCCATGATTGCAGCATTTGTAGAATACCTTACTAAACTCAAAAAAATACAACCTACCACTCAATTTGAAGTCTACACCAACAAATGGAAAGATGTAGGCAGAATAAAAGCAGCTATGCGTATTTAATCATCAAAATAAAAAATAATTATGGAGTTTGAAGCAATTATTGGAGAACGGTCTGCGCAAATCAAATGGCTGGAAAAAACAGGCAATATGCTCAGAATATCAGTGGGTGATACAATTTATGAATTAGATAGTGTTACAACAGGTAATGGTGTTTATTCTATTATTTCTCACGGTAAATCATTTGATATTGATGTAGTTCAGGGGCAAAGCAATAAACATTTTATTGTCAATTCTGATATGAGCGAATACAAAGTTGAAATTGTAGATGCTGAAAGTCGGTATACAAAGGCCATGAACAAAGCCAAAGGTTTTGATGAAGGCAATATCATATACTGCCCTATGCCAGGCAAAATTGTTAAAGTTTTGGTTGCAGTCGGCGATACAGTTGAAACCGGACAAACACTTGTAATCGTTTCGGCCATGAAAATGGAAAGTGAGTTTAAGGCATCTAAACCGGGTGTTATTAAAGAAATTGCTGTAATAGAAGAAGAAACAGTAAGTGGCGGTCAGAAAATGATTGTAATGGAATAATTATTTCATAATTTAGTAAATAGAATTTAATAAATATGTTTCTTTAAGCTACTTAGCAATGTCAGTTTTGAAAAAGAAATTGCTGGAAGTTTGAAAATTAATAAAAAAGTTTATGTCAACATTAGAAAGAAAATTCAAAGTTTTTGAAGAGAAAAACGAAGCCGCAGAACTGGGCGGAGGTATTGATAGAATCGAAAAACAACATCAGGGTGGTAAATTAACCGCCAGAGAAAGAATTGAGATTTTGCTTGATAAAGGTTCTTTTGTAGAAATGGACAAATTTGTGGTTCATCGTAATTCCGATTTTGGAATGGAGAACCAAAAGTATATGGGTGATGGAGTTGTAACTGGACATGGAAAAATCGACGGAAGATTGATTTATGTTTTTTCTCAGGACTTTACCGTTTTGGGAGGTAGTTTAGGCCGTGCCAATGCTGACAAAGTGAAAAAAGTGATGGAAATGGCCATGCGAATGGGATCACCTATTATCGGTTTAAATGATTCTGGAGGAGCACGTATCCAGGAAGGTGTTGAAAGTTTGGGTGGTTATGCCGATTTGTTTTATTTAAATGTTATGGCTTCGGGTGTAGTTCCTCAGATTTCAGCTATTCTAGGACCCTGTGCAGGAGGTGCAGTTTATTCACCTGCTTTAACTGATTTTATACTAATGGTAAACCAAACCAGTTATATGTTTGTAACCGGTCCTGATGTTATTAAAAGCGTTACTCACGAAGAAGTTACCAAAGATGATTTGGGTGGTGCACGTACCCACAATGCTACCAGTGGAGTTGCTCATCTCATTGCCGAAGATGATGAACATGCTATGATGATGCTCCGTGAGCTTATTAGTTACCTTCCTTCCAATAATATGGAAGATCCTCCTATGAAAGTATGCACCGACGATATTCATCGTGTGGATGAGAAACTTCAAAGTCTAGTTCCTGCAGATTCTAATAAACCTTATGATATCAAAGAATTAATAACAACTGTAGTTGACGATCATCGTTTCTTCGAAATTCAACCCTTGCATGCGATGAATATTGTAATTGGGTTTGCCAGACTGGGTGGTCGGTCAGTTGGAATTGTAGCCAACCAACCCGCACATCTTGCAGGGTGCCTCGATATTATGTCATCTGCAAAAGCAGCTCGTTTTGTAAGGTTCTGCGATTCTTTCAGTATACCAATTATTACCTTTGTAGATGTTCCCGGATTTTTACCCGGTACTACTCAGGAACTAGGGGGTATTATTAAACATGGTGCAAAACTATTGTATGCATTTTGTGAAGCAACTGTTCCCAAAATTACTTTGATTACCCGTAAAGCCTATGGTGGTGCCTATGATGTGATGTCGAGTAAACATATCGGTGCTGATGTAAATATGGCATATCCAACAGCAGAGATTGCTGTAATGGGATCAGAAGGTGCCGTAAACATTCTTTATCGTGATGCAAATCCTGATGAAAAATTGCAATATTTAGAAGATTATCGTGAAAAATTTGCCAGCCCTTACAAAGCTGCTGAACACGGTTATATTGATGAAATTATTTTTCCAAAAAATACCCGTTACAAACTGATTGAAGCCCTTGAAATGACACAAAACAAAAGAGCATCCAATCCACCTAAAAAACATGGAAATATTCCATTATAATTTTTATGCAAAATAATAACGAAGAGGAAGTTGATGCTTCCTCTTTTTTTTTGCAAAATGTTGATGACTGGTTTGAAATTTATGAAACGAAAAAGTATTAGAATAAGCTGATTAACAATCTTATATTCAGATAAGTGACGATCATTCCAATGAAAAATAATAGAAGGGTTGTTGATTTTTTATTGGCATATTTACCCATTACTTTTACAGATGAAGTAAGATAAACTTGCATAAAAATAGTAAATGGAAGCTGTATGCTCAATATCATTTGAGAAATAATCAAACCTTTAAAAGGATTTTTGATTAAGAAAATAATACCTAAAGCAACTACTAATGATATCGCTACCCCAATTTTTGAGTGATTGTCTTTTAAATCGTAGGGCTCTCCAAAAATACCTGCAAATATAGATCCTCCTGCCATTCCTGATGTAATGGTGGATGCAATGCCTGCAAACAAAAGAGCGATGGCAAATATATCTGAAGCATGATTGCCCAACAGTGGAATTAATATATTTTTGGCTTGTTGAAGTTCATTTACCAGGACACCACTTTTGTAAAAAGCAGCGGCAGCCAGCAAAATCATAGCACTATTGATTGCCCAGCCAATAATCATCGAAAGCAAGGTGTCAAACAATTCATAATCCAATTGTTTCTTTATAATCTTTTCATTTTCTAAATTCCATTTTCGACTTTGAATAATTTCGGAATGTAAAAACAAATTATGAGGCATCACTACTGCACCCAAAACACTCATTACGATAATCATACTTCCATCGGGAATGACCGGTTTAACCCAGCCAATTCCTGCTTCAACCCAATTGATATCAACCAGGTATAATTCGTAAATGAAAGATATCCCTATGATAGATACAAACGCGATAATCCATTTTTCAATTTTCCGGTATGTATTGCTCATCAACATGATATAGACAAATATGACTACTAAAGTTGCCCCTATATGAATAGGAATTGAAAAGAGCATATTAAGTGCAATGGCACCACCTAGTATTTCTGCCAGAGAAGTTGAAATAGATGCAAGTACAGCTGTAGAAAGTACCGGTTTTGAAATCCATTTGGGCGTATAAAGGTTTGCTGCTTCAGCAAGACACAATCCAGTTGCAATACCCAGATGAGCAACGTTGTGCTGCAAAACAATCAACATTATGGTCGAAAGGCTTACCATCCATAGCAGTGTATAACCAAATTCGGAACCGGCTGCAATATTTGAAGCCCAATTGCCAGGATCGATAAAACCTACGGTAACCAATAAACCAGGTCCAATATAATGTAATATATCTAAGCCACCTAACTGGGGTTTGTGATCTTTGCTTTTTAAATCTTTAATAAAATTTCTAATAAATTGCATAGGTTCTGGCTTCTGATACTTTTGTATTTGTAAAAGTAAACAATTCAACGGGGGAATGGTTAAAAAAAAAGCTCACGTAGATTGTGAGCTTTTAAATATATAATTTTTATTGTTGAAGTTAATAAATCCTGGTTTAAATAATTAACCTAATAACCTAACTATTTACTATCATATGCCCATTTGAGCCAAATAGCTCCCCAGGTAAAACCTGCACCAAAAGTTGCAAGAATCAGATTGTCACCTTTTTTTAATTTCTTTTCATAATCATAGAGCAATAAAGGTAGTGTTGCTGCAGTTGTATTCCCGTATTTTTGGATATTTATCATAACCTTTTCAACAGGAAGATCCATGCGTTTACCTGTAGCATCTATAATTCGCATATTGGCCTGATGAGGAACCAGATAAGCAATATCATCAGCTGTTAAATTATTTCTTTCCATCAGTTCAACGGCTGTATCAGCCATTTTTGAAACAGCTGCCTTAAAAACAGGCTGTCCTTCTTGATAGATAAAATGCTCGCGGGCATCAACAGTTGCATGTGAGCTTGGTTTTACAGAACCACCTGCTTTTTGGTGTAAATGTATTCTGCCTGCTCCATCGGTACGAAGCAACATATCCATAATACCGATTTCTTCCTCAAAAGGTTCTAAAAGAACTGCACCAGCACCATCACCAAAGATAGGGCAAACAGACCTATCAGTATAATCTACGATAGACGACATTTTTTCGGCACCTACTACGATTACCTTTTTGTAATGACCTGTTTCAACAAATCTGGATGCTGTAGCCAATGCAAAAAGAAAGCCTGAACAACCGGCGTTTAAATCATAACTGAAAGCATTTTTTATCCCAGCTTTGTCGCAAATAATATTTGCAGTTGCAGGGAATTGCATATCTGGTGTAACCGTTGCACAGATCAGTAACTCTACATCTTCGGGGGAAGTATTGGTTTTTTTCAACAAATCCAAGACAGCTCCGGCTCCAAGGTCACTTGATCCTTTGCCCTCGCCTTTTAAAATTCTTCTTTCTTTGATACCGATGCGGGTCATTATCCATTCATCGGTAGTGTCTACCATTTTGCTTAATTCTTCGTTGGTTAGAATATAATCAGGAAGACAAGCTCCTACACCAGTTATCGCTGCTCTAATTTTTGTCATTCTTTTGTATTTATAGGGTCTTTAATTAGGCTGAGCATATTTTGCCATGGCTGCTTTGATTTTTTGAGGAAGTTTTGTTAAATGAACTTCTCTGGATAATAACAGCATGTTTTTTATTGCAATGTCATTTGAAATACCGTGTCCGATCAAAACGGAAGAATTAACGCCTAAAATAGGACTTCCTCCAAAATTTTCGTAATTGAACCTTTTAAAATAATCATCCAGTAATTTATGCTCAACTAGTAAAGAATAAATAGTTTCTATTTGCTTAACAATCACATTTCCAATAAATCCGTCGCAAACAAAAACGTCAACATTGTTCGCGTAAAGCTCACGGCTTTCGACATTTCCAACAAAGTTAAAATCTTTGGTATCTTTCATCAATTGAAAAGTAGCCTGACACTGAAGATTGCCTTTTTCTTCTTCTTCACCTATATTGAGCAAACCTACTCTTGGATTTTTAATACCCATTACATGTTTAGCATAAATATTTCCTAAAATAGCAAATTGATACAAAACATCGGGTTTGCTATCGGGGTTTGCTCCAATATCAAGGATGAGGCTTAAACCTCCGTTTTCTTTAGGGATAAATCCTGAAACACAAGGACGAATAACACCTGGGATGGTATTTACACTGTACATAGCACCTACCAGTGCTGCACCTGTGTTCCCTGCACTTGAAAAAGCATCAATTTTTTTGATTTTCAATAATTTGAAACCAATACTAATGCTTGAATTTGGCTTTTGAGTGTATGCTTTTATTGGTTTTTCGCCCATACCAATAACATCTGGTGCATGTACAATATCAAAATCATCCAAATTGGCATCAAATTCTTTCAATTTAGAGATGATAATGTTCTCATCTCCAATTAAAACAATTCTATCCGATTTAGATATTTCTTTTTGAGCTAGTATAGCACCTTTAAGCGTAGCATCGGGAGCGTAATCGCCACCCATGACATCTAATCCAATTTTCATTAACTTGAATTTTAGTTAAAGAAACAGTAAGCTGTTGACAACTATGCGGTTGTTTGTTTTTCAATTGCTAATTTACCTTTGTAGTATCCACATTCAGGGCATACTCTATGGTAAAGTGTAGGAGATCCACAGTTTGAGCACACTGCGATTGTTGGTGCTTCAGCTTTATCATGTGTTCTTCTTTTTGCTGTTCTCTGTTTTGAGAATCTGTGTTTAGGATGCGGCATATAGAATTATTATTTAATTTGTTAATCTAATTATCTGTTATTAATCCTTTCAAACTATCCCATCGTGAATCGGGTTCAGGTTGAGAAAGTTCATTTAATTTTTTTATAATTTCAGGATTACATTGAGTATTCCCATTTTCATCTTCGGGATGTGTCTTTTTTATAGGTAGCATCAAAACGATGTATTCATATAAATAGGGTGATATGTCTATTTGATATTCAGACTCAGGGATAATTATTATATCATCACTTACTTCTTCAAATTTTTCCCCCAACTTTATTATTAAGCGTTCTTGCTTGTCAACTACAAAGTTGAAATTATCTAAGCAACGATCGCACATAACATTTACACTTCCCGTAATTGCAAAATCAAGAACCAGCATTCTTTCTTGTTTATCTAATGTAAGATCCACATTGATTGAAGCTTGATCAATTTCGGTATATTCATATTCAGCAAAGAATTTACCATCAATATCAAAATGATAAAGATGTTTATCTAAACTTAAACCACTGAAAGGCAATATAAATTGCTTTAAATATCCCAAAACATTTATTTTTTTAGCAAGTGTGCAAAATTACAAATATTATTCTTATCAACAAAGATTATAAGTTGATTTTTATTAAA
>CAZCBG010000049.1:8169-23255 GCA_964496885.1 uncultured Bacteroides sp.
ATGCCACCGGCAATATTAAAAAAAACATCTTTAACGCCCAGCCTAAAGCCATGGCGTTTTTCAAGAACTGCCAATAACATTCCTAAACGTTTGGTTTCAAATCCGGTAGAAGAACGTTGAGGTGTTCCATAAGCTGCAGAACTTACCAACGACTGGGTTTCAATTAACATGGGGCGCATGCCCTCGATAGTGGCTGCAATGGCAGTTCCACTCAGATTTTCATCTCTTTGCGATAATAAGATTTCGGAAGGATTGGATACTTCACGCAATCCGCTCCCTTGCATCTCGTAGATACCCAATTCAGATGTAGAGCCAAACCTGTTTTTAACAGAACGCAAAATACGATAACCGTAGTTTCTGTCGCCTTCAAACTGAAGTACAGTATCTACCATGTGTTCGAGTAGTTTTGGGCCTGCCAGGTTGCCATCTTTGGTAATATGTCCAATCAAAAAAACAGGCGTTCCTGTTAATTTTGCATAACGTTGCATCTCAGCTGCACATTCTTTGATTTGTGAGATACTTCCTGATGATGAATCAATAATATTTGTCTGTAAGGTTTGAATAGAATCAATAATGAGTAAATCGGGTGTAATTTCAGCAATTTCTTGAAAAATTTGCTGGGTAGATGTTTCCGTTAAAATATAACAGTCATTATTGTTTGATCCTACTCTTTCAGCACGCATTTTAATCTGTTGTTTGCTTTCTTCTCCACTCACATATAGCACTTTGCAATTTTTGATATTTAACGCGATTTGTAACATCAACGTCGATTTACCTATGCCTGGTTCACCTCCAACCAAAATCAATGAACCTGCTACCATTCCACCACCCAACACTCTGTTTAATTCCTCATTATTGGTGTCTTTTCGTGAATCCTGTTCATATTTAATTTCGTTGATAAGCGTGGGTTTGCTTTGTTTTTGTTCAGTCTGGCGGTTCCACTTTTGATCTTTATCTCGTTCTACTATTTCTTCAACATAAGTATTCCATTCTCCACAGGATGGACATTTCCCAATCCATTTAAGCGATTGAACACCACAGTTTTGGCAAAAGAAAAGTGTTTTGGTTTTTGACATGGATTTAATGCATGAATTTATTTTTCAAAAGTAATCATTTTTTTATCAAATCAGAATACACTATGTTTTCTAAATTATGTAAGTTTTGTAAAATAGATACCAATGGTATCAATAAAAATTGTAAATTTGCAAACTTATTTTAAGGCAAGTAATTAATTAACGCTCATTATTTTTATGCTGAACAGAAGATACTTACGTACCAAAGTGATGCAAGCATTGTATGCTTTTTTTCAATCAGACGACGATAGAATGGATATTGCTGAAAGAAACCTGATAAAAAGTATCGATAAACTTTATGAGTTGTACATCTATCAGCTTTCGTTATTGGTTGAACTGATTGATTTTGCTGAACGTAGAATGCAAGAAAACAAATTGAAACACATCCCAACTACCGATGATTTAAATCCGAATTTGCGTTTCATTGAAAATAAATTTATTCAACAACTCAAAAACAATATTAATTTTCAACTTCATTTTAACCAATTAAAAATCAATTGGTCAGAAGATCAGGATATGTTTCGTTCTATTTATAATAAAATTATTGATAGCAAATCTTTTTTGGATTATATGAGTTTGGAGAAATCATCCTATGCTGCCGATAAAAAGATCATCATTTCAATTTTAAGAAAATTTATTATTTCAGACGAAGCACTACAAAATTATTTTGAAGACAAAAATATATATTGGGCCGATGATTTCCTCACGGTATCAATGATGGTGTTAAAAACCATTGATAGTTTTACAGAAGAAGATGGGGAGTTTTATACGTTACCACAGCTCTATAAAAATGAAGATAGAAGCAATGCCGATGATGATAAGAATTTTGTGATAGACTTATTCAGAAAAACAATCTTAAATGCTGATAAATTTGAAAAAATAATTGCTGATAAAACAACTAACTGGGAAGTAGAAAGAATTGCTGTTGTTGACAATATTCTTATTAAAATGGCGTTGGTAGAATTGCTCGAATTTCCTTCGATACCTGTTAAAGTTACCTTGAATGAATATATTGAAATATCAAAAGGTTATAGTTCTGATAAAAGTAAGATTTTTATCAATGGAGTGTTGGATAAACTCATAAATGATTTAAAAGCCAACAAGTCTATCAGTAAATTTGGCAGAGGTTTAATCGAAAATAATTAGTTGTTAAATTCTTATATTTTAAATAATTATGAATATTAAATTAAAATTATTATCAATAAGTATCTTGCTTTTTGTAATTACAGCCTGTAACCATAATGCCAACGAAAGATTATCATCTGATTTGGTTAATAATCCCAATTCTGCAACTGGAAATCAGGATGCTTCAGCATTGCCAAAGTTTCAGTTTGAGAGTGATATCCACGATTTCGGAAAAGTAATTGAAGGCGAAAAACTTAGTTATAGTTTTAAATTTAAAAATATTGGAAACGCTGATTTAATTATTGCAACAGCCAATGCCAGTTGTGGTTGTACAGTTCCTGATTTTTCAAAAGAGCCTGTTCGCAAAGGTGGAGAGGGTATTATAACCGTAACTTTTAATACGACCGGCAAGAATGGGTTTCAGCACAAAACAGTTACGTTGGGAGCAAATACTCAACCCAGCAATTTTACATTACACATTAAAGCAATGGTAACATCACCCGAAAAAAATTAATAATCAAATAATAATAAAAACAATGAATAATTTATTAAACATCATTTTAATGGCTCCTCAACAAGGAGCTAAAGGTGGCAGCGGTTTTGAATCTATATTTTTCTTAGTAGCAATTTTTGCTGTATTTTACTTCTTTATGATTCGTCCTCAGATGAAAAAAACCAAAGAACAAAAGAAATTCAGAGAATCTCTTGAAAAAGGGCAGAAAATTGTTACGATTGGCGGAATTCACGGTAAAATAGTTGAAATGCAGGAAACTACAGCAATTATTGAAGTAGAAGGTCAGAATCGTTTAAAAATCGAAAAGTCAGCCATTGCGTTGGATAATTCTTCACAATTGCAAGAAGCAAAGTAATTTGTTTTTTTTTAATTACTAAGTGCCTGACATAAAAAATAACTTTATGTAAAAATATTAAATCTCAATCTGTTTAGATTGAGATTTTTTGTTTAAATTTGAAAAGTGGAAACAGATTTTAAAATACTAGCTAATAAAGTAATAAATGTCAATGGATTACCAAGCAAACAAAAAGTAATTGTTTTTTCATTTTGTTTGTTTATTTCATTGTTTTTTTGGCTGTTAATCAAATTTTCAAAAGACTTCCAATTAACGGTACGTTGCCCTGTTAGCTTTGTGAATCTTCCGAATGACAGAGTTTTGATGTGTAATGCTGATACTAGTTTCCTTATTACAATCAAAGCACAAGGCTTTCAGCTTTTATATTATCAGCTTTTTCAAAAGAAGAATATTCTTAAGCTGGATGTTGCACAAATACAAAGGAATAGTAATACATCAGATACGGTATCCTACCTTGGTTACTCACAATTAAGTAAATTAATTGGCAAACAAATTGATTTTAAATACGAAATCATAAATTTCCTACCCGATACCTTTGCCCTTCATTGGGAAAAGGCTTTTTTAAAAAAACTTCCAGTTAAACTGAACCTTTCAATCAGTTATCAAAAACAATATCAATTGTATGATACAATACTAATTGAACCCGATTCAATTTATGTAAGTGGAACTATAGCTGATTTAGCTCAGATAAAATATTTCGTTACCAAAAAGCTAGTATTAAACAATCTAAGTACTTCACAACATCTGTTTCTCGATATTGTTCAGCCTGCTCATCTTTCTAAAATCAAGATGTTTACTGAAAAGATTAAAATTAGCATACCTGTTGAAAAATTTACAGAAACTGAAATTGAAGTTCCGGTAACTACTTTAAATAATACTGGCAAAATCAAGTTTTTTCCTGAAAAAGTTAAAATTACATATCAGGTTGCATTGAAAGATTTTAAAAAAGTTAGTCGGGAAATGTTTGAGGCTATGGCTGATGTTGACAAATCAAAAACAACAGATGATTTTAATATTAAAGTTGAGTTGCTAAAATATCCTTCATTTGTAAAAATAAGTAAAATCTATCCTGAGAAAATTGAATATATCATTTTTAAATAAAAAACGATGTTAAAAATCGGACTTACAGGAAATATAGGAAGTGGAAAAACAACTGTTGCTAGGGTTTTTAAGGTATTGGGTATTCCTGTATATTCTGCTGACTATGAGGCAAAAAAGTTTTTAGCTCAAGCTGATATTTTAATCAAATTGTATCAAAAGTTCGGAGAGGGCATCATAACCAATGGTATTGTAGATCGTAAAAAATTGTCTGATTTGGTATTTGCTGATGCTATTTCCCTGCGGTTTTTAAATCAACTCATTCATCCTTTGATTAAAACAGATTTCGAAAACTGGCTTAAGTTGAAGCCTAAAGACTGTCCATATATTATTTTAGAAGCTGCCATTTTATTCGAAAGTGGGTTTAATCAAAATGTTGACCAGACAATATTGGTTAGTTCTCCGAAAAATATTTGCATCAAACGTGTTAAAGCCAGAGATCAAGTAACAGAAATTGATGTAATAGAGCGAATGAACAATCAATGGGATGAAGATCGAAAACGAAAATTGAGTAATTATGAAATAGTAAATGATGAACATCGATTACTTATCCCTCAGGTACTCGAAATCCACCGCAGTTTAATCAACGGTAAAGTGTAATTTATTTCGTTTTCTTTTGAATACCTTCCCACCAATGAGAAAATTTTTGAGTGCTATCATTTAGATCTACTTGTTCTCCAATAATGGGTGTGATTAAAACAAGCCCTTCCTTTGTGTTTAATGCGGTAATTCTCTTCAATGGTTCATCCCAGGGATGGAGTGCTAAAGCAAATTTTGAAGAATGCACAGGAAGCAGTTGGTGGGCATGTAAATCTCTGGCAGCCTGTAAAACTTCTTCAGGTTGCATATGAATGTATTTCCAATTTTTGTTATACTGCCCGTTTTCCAATATCGCTAAGTCAAATTCACCGAAAGCCTTTCCAATTTCTTTGAAATGTGTTCCATAACCACCATCGCAACCCATAAAAATTTTGAAAGATGGTGTTTGCAATACAAATGAAGTCCAAAGGGTTTTGTTTCGTACGAAGCCTCTTCCTGAAAAGTGACGTGAAGGAAGGGTATAAGCCTTAAAGCCATTATCGAGAACAATCTCTTCATTCCAGTCTTTTTCAATTATATGTGAAGGATTATAACCCCAATATTCTAAATCTTCACCTAAGCCAAGGCTGCAAATTACTTTTTTAATTTTGGGTTTCAATTGAAGCATCGTTTTGTAATCGAGATGATCCCAATGGTCGTGAGTTATAAAAAGGTAGTCAATTTCAGGAATGTCAGCAGGTGTATAGATATCAGACCCTTCGAACGCTTTTGTAGTGAAAAATAGGGGAGAAGCATTACCACTAAGCACAGGGTCAACTAAAATTTTCTTGCCGTCAATTTGCATAAAATAAGAAGAATGTCCAAACCATACCAGGATATTTTTGGTCTTATCTAATTTAAATAAATCAGTTTTTATTGAAGGGATGAGAACTTTCGGCTTATTATCTACAAAAATAAATTTTTTAAAAACTTCAAAGAAGCTAACTCCTTCAACAATAACAGTTGTTTTTTCAAGATTTTGAAATTCACCATTCTTGTAATGAGATGATAGCTTGATCTTTTCGAGACGTTCTCCACTGGGTCTTTTTCCGAATTTAGGATGTTGGATAAAAGCAAATATGGCAATGCACAATATGAATAGTAAGGAAAGTAGTATAATCATCATTCGTTTAATTATTTTTTTCATTGAGTCTTTTCAAATTGAAACTTGAGTTTATGTTTTCGTTCACAATTAGTTTGTAAAAATAATAAAGACCTGTTTTATAATTTCAAAAATTTAAAAAGTTCTTCGGTTTGATGAACGTTTTAGCATAGATGAATAAACACAAGATTGCAATGAAAGTTTTACTACTTTTTTTTCTTAACTCTTTTTAAATTTTATCTATTCTTAAAAGAACCTTCGTTACTGCAATAATTTATTTCGACATGAGGGGCATAGGCTTGTTTTTTTTTGATCGATATCTTCAACATAAGTTCCTGATATCATGACGCAATCTGGAATATGGCAGTGAACCAATCCAAATGTATGGCCTAATTCGTGTATGATTTCTTTACTGAAACGCTCTAGCAAAAGCATTTCGTCTGCTTCTATCCCGTATCTTTCGTTACTTAAACGATAAAGAGAAGCAATGCCACTTCTGCCATTTAAAAATGCCTGTCCGAAGATATAGGTGAAAATTGGAATATACAGATCAACATTGAACAATCCGATTGTTTTCTCATTATCTGTAGCATATTGATTTTCCAATTGGTTCAAAATATTATTGGCATTGTATTGACGTCTTGCAGGGTCGTAAAAATCACTTAAATCGAAATGACCTTCTTTGATTTTAACGTTAGAAAAGAATTCGCCATGAATATTTTCTGCAATTTTTTTAAGAAAATTAGTATCGAAGTTTCCAAAAGAAATGAGAGTTATATTTTGTAGATTCATTTAAAAATTTCTAATGAATTACAGATGCTTTATCCAATTTCAAGCTGCTTTGTTTTTAAGCTGAATATTATTTATCTGAAGATTTTAAGTTGTATTTTTTTATTTTGTTGTAAAGTGTCACCCTGTCGACTTCTAAAGCTTTTGCTGATCGAGATATATTCCATTCGTATTTAATTAATATGTGAGATATATGTTGTTTTTCTTGCTCGTCCAGGCTTTCTGCCGTAGAGTTATGCTTGCTTTTTTCTAAAGGTAGATCCTTTAATGTGATTTTCTTTCCATTTCCGATTACGATAGCTCTTTCAATCATGTTCTCAAGTTCGCGGATATTCCCTGGGAAATCAAATTCTTCTAAGCGTTTTAATGCAGAAGAATCAATAGGGATAGGGGGCTTGTTCATTGAAATGCAATATTTTTTGATAAAATATTCAGTAAGCATAGGAATATCTCCGGTTCTTTCTCGTAAAGGCGGAACATGAATATTCACAACATTCAAACGGTAAAATAAATCTTCACGGAAAGTGCCTTCTTCTACCATTTGTTTAAGATTTCGATTGGTAGCACATATGACCCTGAAGTCAGAAGTGATTTCTTTATTTCCTCCGACACGAATGAAAGTTTTTGTTTCGAGAACGCGAAGTAATTCAACCTGCATTTTTGATGAAATGGTTGCAATTTCATCGAGAAAAATGGTACCACTGTCTGCCATTTCAAATCTTCCTTTCCTGTTATACATTGCACCAGTAAAAGCACCTTTTTCGTGGCCGAATAATTCACTTTCGAGCAGGCTCTCTGTTAGTGCACCGCAATGAACACTTACCATAGGGAAATATTTTCGTGGGGAATTTGAATGTATCGCTTTTGCAATGAGTTCTTTGCCTGTGCCACTTTCTCCTGTTATTATAACTGAAGAATTAGAATGTGCCACACTTACAACTTCCTGCAGCACTTTTTTAATAGCTTCACTTTCACCAATTAAATCTTCTACATTTTCCAATGTAACAACTCTTTCTTTGAGTGTTTCGTTTTCTTGAATTAAAGAAATTTGTTTAGATGCGTTTCTGATAAGATGTGATAAATCGTCTGGATCAAAAGGCTTTGTTATATAATCAAAGGCTCCATCTTTCAATGCCTGAACAGCAGTATCAACAGTTGCAAAAGCTGTCATGACAATTACAATGGATTCATTTTTCATTAATTTTATTCTTCTGAGCATTTCCAATCCATCCATGCCGGGCATTTTAATATCGGCTAAAATAATATCAAAATGATCTGACTCAAGTTTTAACAAGGCTGTTTTTGCATTTTCAGCACATTCAACGCTATAGCCGTCTTCAATGAACCAGTTGAAAAGTGAATCTCTCACGGATTCTTCATCATCAACGATTAAAATTGAAATTTTTTTACTCATTTATCTTTGGTTTTAAAGGTAAAATTATCGAAATTGTAGTTCCTTTTCCTAATTCAGATTTTACAAGGATTTTCCCATTGTGACTTTGTATGATACCATGAACAATTGCTAAGCCCAAACCGGTTCCTCTAATATTGTGCTTTGTAGAGAAAAATGGCTCGAAAATATGTGAAAGATCTTCTTCTGCAATCCCAAAACCATTATCAGTAACTTCAATACTTATATGATCTTTGTCAGGATTGAATGTGCTAAAAATAATTTCTCCGTTTTCAGCAACTGCTTCGGATGCATTTACTAAAACTGCAATACAAGCCTGTTTAATCTGATTGGGACTGCAATACACAAAATCATCTGAAGCTGAAAAATTTGTCAAGAAACTTATTTTGGCAATTTTCAAGGAATGATTCATTAGATCTCCGGTTTCAAGTAATATTTCATGAAGATGCTTATCCTCGAAAAAATTTTGATCTTTTCTCGAGAAATCCAATAATCCTTTCACAATATCACCACAGCGTTTTGTCTCATTTTCAATCATCTTTAAATGCTTTAAGATCACTTCTTTCTTTTCTGAGTCCAGATTTTGTGTAAGGAGTTGTTTGTAAACCAATTTGGTATAAATCAAAATTCCAGAAAGGGGGTTGTTGATTTCATGCGCAACAGAAAGTGATAATTTCCCCAAAGAAGCAATCTTTTCAATATTAATGAGTTCGTTTTGTGCTTGTCCTAATTCTTCTGATTTTATTCTAACTTTATATTCGAGTTGTTGAGACCAATTATGCAATTCATTATTAGCTTCCTGTAAATGATCAAGCATATCGTTGAAAGCCAATGAAACCATTCTCATATCATCCAATTGATTGGGTTTTATATCTAATCTTGTATTTCTATCTCCTTTTGAAACAGCGTCACTAGCTTTAATTAAGGCATTTAACGGGTTTTTTATTTTTTTGCTTGTAAAGAAGATAAGAAACCCAAGTAGTAAAATTGTAGTTAATGTTGCTAATAAATAAAAATCTCTTGATGATTTTATTAATGTAGTATCAAGATCTTCTAAAGGGATTTTAATAACGAGAGAACCCAGCACTTTTTCGCTTTGTTGGTGAGCATGACAAGAACTTGTATAACAAGATTTTTCATTTAAAATGGGTGAATTTAAAAGCAAATGCCTGTGCCTATTGTCGTTTTGGTTCATTTCGCATTCGCTCTTTATCTCAAGCACTTTATAAAAATTATCCTTTTCTGGTAACATGGATTTAATACTTGTATGGCAAGCCAGACAATTTGGGTTGCTATGACCAACATTATTGGTTGAAAAGGATGAGTAAACAAGGTTTTCTTTGCTGTTATATAAATTCACTTCATCAATTCCTGACATTCTGTTAATAATATCAAGGGTAGTTTGTAATGAAGTTTTATTATTCTCGAGCATAGATTGGTACAAAGCACTTCTGACAAGCAAAGCTGCATTGGTTCCTCGTTGGTGTATGATACTTTTCATGTACTCTTCATTGACCGATCTGAATATGATACCGAAAGATACAAACAGAAATACAGATAAAAGGATGATGATGTAAACAACTCGAGCGTAGATCGAAGAACGAAATTTTAAATATTTTTTGAGTAATGGATTTTCAAGTAGACGATTGAGTTTTAATACCATTATTTCCCGGTCATTTAATGAACTACAAATATAATAAAATTCCTTTGATAAAGAGGTGAAAATCAATTTTATTTAAAATACAATTATTATTCAAATATTTAAATTTCAGTACAAGGGTTTAGGTCAATTATATTTTAATTTCCTTGATTAATCAATCTTTAAAATTCAGAAAACTTTCCTGGAAATCCTGCCAAATAGCATTTGGTAATTCAGAAAGCGTATGATCAATCAATTCTCCTCCGTCCTGAAGTGCCACTAAAGATGATTCTGGAGAATATTTACAGTTCGACTGAGCTAAAAAGTCTTTAAATCGTTGCATTTCAGTTTTCGACCAATTGACTGCATCTTCTGCTAAATAACAACATTGGGTTTCATCTATCCATTTTGAAGGCTTTACTTTATATATCCAGCCTTTTCCGAAAGGATCTTCATTTAAGAGATGAGGCATTTCACTAAGCTGGGTGTTTGAATTCATGATTTTGCCAGAAATGGGTGAAAATATTTTCAGGTGTTTATCACCTTTGATAACTTCTGTCAATAACTCACCTTTTTGTATAGTTTCATCCGGATTTTTGTAATTTATCAATTCGACTTCTCCTGTTGTATGTAGAAGAAAATCATCTAAACCAACCAGTGCTGTCCCTGATTTTTCCAAAAAAACCCAGGTGTGATTCTTGCCAAGAAAAATCCCTTGAGGGACCTTTAAAATATCAAAACTCAGTATGCTAAGTACTTTTTGGATTTTTTGTTTTATAAACCCTTTTTTGTTTAATAGTATCCAAAAAGGAATTAGAATGATAAAAAAACTAATGATGGCAATATATTCAATACCCTTGGTTTCGAATATATTAGAATAATTAAAACTGTTCATTTTTATAAGATTTATGCTTTCTACATTTGAAATAGAAAGCGGATTAAACTATTTTTCTTCGTTGACCCAAGCCGGAGAATCTTTTAATACAGGCATTCTATTGATAACCCATCTAAATATCCAGATTTCTGTAAAAATTACGGTTAAAGTAACAATTAATTCCATCCATGTAGGTATATACCTAATTACAGCATCCCAACGAAAACCGATAACGGTAACGTTTAATCTGTTGAGAATAACTCCGATCATACATAAGATAGAAGCAATTTTTACAGTTAGTATGCTGTTTTTTCTATATCCATAAACAAATAGCATCATTGGAAAAAGTACAAATCCAAACATTTCTAACAAATACCAATAGCCCATTGGCGTATTTAATAAATCCCAACGTTTTCCGTGAATAAATACGAGCAATTGCATAAAAAAGTAAGCGAACATTGCAGCTGCACATATTTTTGAAAGACTGAGAACAATTGATTTTTGTGCCTGATGATTTTTTTCGCTGATTTGATCAAAGAATACTTTATGCGTGATGGAACCTTCAAATATTACCATAGAAAGTCCTGCAAAAACGCTGGAGACTAAAAATAATACGGGGATAAATTCAGAATACCAGAGCGGATGTATTTTGTCTTTTGCCATCAAATATAAAGCTCCTAATCCTGACTGATGCAATGTGGATAATGTTATCCCGAAAATTACGGCTGCAATTGTCATCCAAGATAAAATTTTCCGAGCTCGCCTTGCTCCAAGCCATTCTGCAATTGCAGGAGAAAACTCTATCAATTCGGCTACCATGTATAATAAAAAATGCCAGGCTACTAAAAAAAGGACAGAACTTGTTCCAAAATTATTTCCGATGATAGGGTTGATTACATTCCAAGGACGACCTAAATCCAAAAGCAGGGCTCCAGCATAAAAAACATAAGCCAGAAATCCGTTTAATACGGTTACTCTTACAATAGAATGGTATTTGTGCTGGTTCAATATATAAACCATAAATGTAAGAACATAGGCTCCACCTGCAAATGCTACTCCTGTTACCACATCAAAACCAATCCATAAACCCCATGGAACTTCTTGGGTAAGGTTGGTTACTGAACCAATTCCGTGTATAAAACGAAATACAATGATTACAACCCCTAAGAGAATTACTGGAATAGAAATAATATTGAATGGCGTAAGCCATTTACCTTTGGGTTTAAGTTCACTAATAATAAACTTAATAGTTGATCTATTTTCGGTATCTTTTGAAATCGATAAAGTTGGATTATTCATTTTCAATGTTTTCATTGGAAGAATTCTTTTTGCATGCTTCGTAAATTCCTAATAATAGTGGTGGTAATAAAACAAATACAGTAGGGACACTAAATAAAAATCCTTTGGATAGTTCAGGATATGATTCATTTTGAAGCGAAGTGTTCAATCCCAATTCCTTAAAAGGAACCCCTGAAATATAAAGGAATCCTGTTCCTCCAGCTGTATGGTCACCAAATATCTCATCTACATAAATACCAGGGTTTTCGACAATTCTTTTTCTTGCCTCTGCCAGTAATTCACGTCTTGACCCATATTTAATAGCTTCTGCAGGGCAATTCTCAGCACAGGCAGGAATTCCGCCCTTTTTTATTTTTTCAAAACACATTGTGCATTTTTGGATTTTAGGATTTGCACTGTGGTATTCAAATTTAGGAACATCAAATGGACAGGAAACCATGCAATACCTGCAACCCATACATTTGTCGCCTCGCCAGATAACGGGCCCTTCTTTTGTTTTATACATAGCCTGTGTTAAACAAGCTGCTGCACAAGCTGGTTCATTGCAATGCATGCATTGTGTTTTAACAAAGCTCTCACCTTTTGTTGTTTTATATGAATTCACGACAGTGCGGTGGCTCTCATCTGTTTTTCTCACTTCCCCGATTTTGGGAGCACCTATGGGGGGAGGTAAACCATTTGTTTCTGCACATACAGTTTCACAAGTTTGACATCCAACACATTTTGTTGCATCATAGAGCATACCACAAAATTCAATATCATTTTTTTTCTTGTTTCCCTCAGCAATAAGATCTGCAGTGCACAATGTTAGTCCTGCAACTCCGACTGTTTTAAAAAAATCTCTTCGATTTAAACTCATGATTTCAGATTTTAATAATGGTGTTCTGTATTACATAGGTTCTTATTTTGAAGTATTGATAAATTTTGCTTGAAATTCTTCCCATACTTCAGGTTCAAGGTCTTCAATCACATTGTCTTTGAGTTCACCACCATCCTGAAGTATTATTGGGATAAGTGTTGTGTTGTTTTTAGTTTGAATTGTCACCAAAAAATCTTTGAGCCTTGAAAATTCATTTTTTAACCATTCTTTGTATTTTTCTGACATAATTAAAAATTGTATTTCTCTCAGCCAGTTTGAAGGTTCAACCATATATACCCATCCTTCAGAATAAGGAGCAGCATTTAAAATAGAACAATCTTCTAATAATTGATTATTTTGAAGCTTAATGGTCCCAGTAATTGGAGAATTAATAGTTAGTTGTTTACCGTTTCTAACGATAGATAGGGCAGCTTCTCCTTTGTAAATTTTATCGCCAGGACTTTTCATTTTAACTCGACTCAATTTTCCTGTGATGTGTAAAAGGAAATCATCAATTCCGATTTTGACGACTCCATTTTTTTCCATAAAAGCCCAGGTGTGAGTTTTATCAAAATAAAGACCTTTTGGAGCAGATATTGAAGCTTCATTAAAAGAACGAGAAGAATTCGCTACTAAAATTGGCATTTTAGATTTTGCCTTTCTGCGAATAAGAACGATTGCATCTACTATGAAAAACATCAGTAAAAATGCGATTAAAATTAATACTACCATGATTTCAGATTTTTAAATTGTGTTTGTAAAAACCTATATTCAAAAATTATGCCAATCATTAAATAATTTTGTAAATATCAGATAAACAGTATATAAGAATATTATTTGTTTTAAAAATAGACATGCTTCTGCTGAATAATTCAACACTATTATTTTAATATTAATATAAAGCATAGTAAATCAAATGGTTTTGGCACTTGTATATATTCTATACAGCTGTTGAAAAATTCAACACACTATTAAATCTATTAACTTTCAGTTAATTAATAAAATTACAATGTTTAATGTGAATATGTATCGTTTGGAATTTGAAGGTTGATTTTTAGAATTAAATTTATAAAGTTTGAATAATTTTCAATTATTATCTTGTTGAAATTTAATAATTTGGAATATTAATTTAATTCAATCATTATTTTACAAAAATTAGTTTTGTAAGGACACCATAATGGTCAGAAACATTTCCAGCCACATCATTTTTGAATACTATCTGTGAATCGACAACTTTAAAATAGGCATTGTTCTTAATAAAGATGTAATCAATTCTGCCTGGTAAATCCCCGCCTATCGTATTGTATATACTTAGAGGAGGCTTGGAATTTGCAGCAGGATAAATTTCGAAAAAACTATCCTTGTAATCATTATTTTTCATCATCGTATTGTAGCCTTCACTCCAAGGGAAATCACTTGTGGGATTTCCATTAAAATCTCCACAAATAATACTTGCTTTTTCAAGAGTTAAAGCTTCTTTTTCATCCACCATTAATTGAATGTTTTTAATCTCATTGTTTTGCTCTTCATCCGTTAATGTTGTTCTCCAATGTGTATGAGCCGAAAAAATATTAATTCTCCCTTTAGGTAATTGGTAGGTGGCATAAATAACTTTTCTTGATGCAATATTATTTACATCTGTATTTGATGATATATATCTGTTTTCGGATGCTAATAATGGATATTTGCTTAATATCGCTATTCCTTCTTCAAATACGGTCCAACCGTAATGTGACCAATTCCAAACAAAATTATAATCAGCGTTGTATTTGTGTTTTAGTCTGTCTGCAATAATAAAAGCCATATTATCTACTCTAATAATTCCTTCTTTGATAACAGATGATTTGTTTTGTGCACATTCCTGAAATGCAATAAAGTCAATATCCATTTTTCCAATAATGTCAGTAATAATATTAAATTTTTCATTTTGTTGAGTTTCCTGATACGTATGTAAATTTAATGTCAAAATGAGGTATTCATTTTTAGACTTTTTAAACATAGTTTCTTTTATTCCTGTAAGTTTGGTCTCATTAAAATCAACAGTAAGCGGGAAAGATTGTATTATACTGTCTCCTTTATTATCTCTGGCAGTTATTCTAATAGTGTAAGTTCCAGGAGTTGAGAAGGAATGGCTTAAATTAATGTTTGTCAATACACTGCCAAATAAATCATCCATATTACCATCACCCCAAAATAAAATTATTTCAGAAATTTTTCCATCGAGATCATTGGCAGTGCCATTAATTGTAACATTTAATCCATCAATACTATGACTAATATTTAAAATTGGTTTTTGATTTATTGTTTTAAAATCCTTTTTACATCCGAGAAATAAGAAGATCATTAATATCATTGAACAAATACTTATG
>CAZCBG010000050.1:0-22996 GCA_964496885.1 uncultured Bacteroides sp.
AGTCGCTGGATGATGAGGTGTTATTATTATCTAAAAGAGGCCACACTGCTGATACCGTCAGAAAGGCTTCACAATTAATCAAATCCATGGGATTCGATCTTGGATTGCAAATGATGATAGGATTACCGGGTGATTCTATAGAGAAATCGATAGCTACAGCTAATAAAATTATAGCTTTCGGAGCCGACAATACCAGAATTTATCCTACACTTGTCATCAAAGATACTTACCTTGAAGACTTATATAAAAGAGGCGATTACAAAGCATTAAGCATTGAAGAGAGCATTGTTGTATTAAAAGAAATCATTCCGATGTTCGAAAAAGCCAATGTTCAAATTATTAGAATCGGACTGCATCCATCAGAAGATTTGCAAGGGAGTGCATATGTAGCCGGACCTTTTCATTCTTCGTTGAGAGAATTGGTCGAGACTAAGCTTTGGGAAGAAACTTTAATGAAATATGCTCAAAATCCAGATCAGCATCAAAACTTACAAATTTTTATTGCACCAAAAATGTATAATTTTGCCATCGGTTACCATGCTTCCAACAAAAAATTACTTGAAAACTCATACCGTAAAGTCAGGTTTTTAATTGATACTAACTTAGTGAAAAGAGACTTTTATGTACATAGTTATTGATTCCAAAATCCCAAGCTTAGCAAAAGAAAATCTAAGCCAATATGGCCAACTTATTGAGTTCGAGGCTCATTCATTTACTTATGATTCAATTTCTTCCCACCCTGATATTTTTTGCTGTCAGACACCAGATAATATAATACTTGCTCCTAATACGCCTATAGATATCATTCATAAATTTCAAAACAATCATCTACATTTTATTTTTGGCAATCAAGCAGTGGGATTGCAATACCCGCAGACCTCACTTTACAATGCAGTAGTTACCAATAATTTTCTGATTCACAATACTAAAAATACGGATGAAATAATATTAGATCATTGTTCTGCGAAAGAGATAATTTCGGTAAATCAAGGTTATACTCGTTGTAATTTAGTCAATTTGAATAATTTTTGTTTTATTACTTCAGATAAAGGAGTTTACAAACAACTTCAATCTCACGATAATATGACCGTCTTGTATGTAAATCCTGAAAAAATTAGACTTCCTGGCCAAAAAAACGGATTTTTTGGTGGATGTTGTGGCGTTCATGGTCAGCAATTATTTATAATTGGCCATTTAGATAAAATAGAGGAAGGTTCTGCAATAAAAATATTTGCTGAAAAGGCTGGCATTCAAATTACTGAACTTTATGATGGAGAACTTTATGATGGGGGTAGTATCTTTTTTATAGATTCTTAAATTTATTTAAAAAGCTTTAATCTAATACGCTTTGTTTAATTTTTTTGTACTTTTACATCCGTTTATTTCTTTAAAATCAATACTATGAGAAAAATATTTATATTAATATTAGGCAGTTTACTCTTACTTTCAAATTTAAATATTTCAGTTACAGCACAAAACACAACTCCGGTCGTGCAAGATCTTGACAAAATATTTGGTAAAAATACTGAAATTCAATTCAAATTTTCAATTTCTTCCAAAAATGAAATACGAAATTTGACCAAAATAATCTCCATTTCCAATGTTAAAGAAAATGAAGTTTATGCTTTTGCCAGCAAAAAAGAATTTTCAAAATTTTTACAATTGAATTATCCATACCAGATTATTAAAAATGAAGTCAATAGTTTAGATTTAAATATGCTGGAACGCATGAATTCAAAAGCGATACAAGCCTGGGATTTTTATCCTACATATTCTGTTTATGATAGTTTAATGACAAGGTTTCAAATTAACTACCCCAATTTATGCAGAACTTTTAGCATCAAAACTCTTAGCAGTGGAAGAAAACTACTTTTCGTAAAAATCTCAAACAACCCAGATGGTATTGAAAATAAACCTAAATTTTTGTACACCTCTTCCATGCATGGAAACGAGTTAACTGGATATATTTTAACCCTTCATCTTATTGATTATTTATTAAGTAATTATGGAAGCAATCCTCGTGTTAGCAATATTTTAAACAATATTGAAATCTGGATTAATCCTTTGGCCAACCCAGATGGAGCCTATAGAGGAGGAAACAGCAGTGTTTCGTCTGCAACCCGCGAAAATGCAAACAATATTGATATAAACAGAAATTTCCCTGATCCTCAGGATGGGTTACATCCTGATGGGAATGCTTGGCAACCAGAAACCATGGCTTTTATGGCCCTGGCCGATAGTATACAATTTACGATGTCTGCCAATTTCCATGGTGGTTCAGAAGTTATTAATTATCCCTGGGATACATGGGATTCCTTGTCACACAAACATGCAGATCAAAAATGGTGGAATTATGTTAGCAGAGAATTTGCCGACACAGTCCATGTAAATAGTGTAACAGGCTATTTAAGCGATCTGGATAATGGTGTTACTAATGGCTATGCATGGTATAGAATTACTGGAGGACGTCAGGATTATATGAATTATTTTAAACATTGTCGCGAATTTACAGTGGAATTGAGCAATACAATGACTCCGGCAGCCTCTCAATTACAGAGCTTCTGGAATTACAACTATCGTTCATTGTTAAACTATATAGAACAAAGTTTATATGGCATCAAGGGTATTGTAACCGATAGTATAACCGGACTCCCATTAAAAGCTAAAATTTTTATTCAGGGGCATGACATCGATAGTTCTCACGTGTATTCATTGTTACCATTAGGAAATTATTTTCGCCCGATTTATGCAGGAAGCTATAATTTAACCTATTCTGCCCCCGGATATATATCAAAAACTGTAAATGCTACAATTGTCAATAAGGCTTCCGTTATTAAAAATGTTCAATTGGTTTCTCCAATTAATACCATTCAATCTTTTGAAAAGATAAATGAATTTTCTTTATTCCCAAATCCGGCCCAAAATAGCCTTCGGATAAGTTTTAAAAATCAGCTTTCCAAAAATTCAACTTTATTAATAGCTGATATGCAAGGCAATTGCATATCTAAAACTACACTTTCCCCTAATGAAGAAACCCTAACCCTCAACCTTACCGGATTTGCAAAGGGTATTTATTTGGTAAGATTGATGAATGATAACGAAATTAGTTTTGTTAAGAAACTTATTATCTACTAATTACATTTTTATTTAAAATTATTCTAAATTAGTTGCATAATTGCATAATAGTCATTAATTTTGCAATAATATTTTAAGTTTGTAACTATGATTATCTCATTCGTATATTTGATCTCATTTGTTTTAATAAATTTATCATGACATTAAATGATTTAAAACAAGGAGAATCAGGTGTTATCACAAAAGTGAAAGGTAGAGGGGCTTTCCGTAACAGAATCACCGAAATGGGTTTTGTAAAAGGCAGAAAAGTAGAAGTTGTTAAATCAGCACCCTTGAAAGACCCCATTGAATACCAAATAATGGGTTATGAAATCTCGTTGCGTCGTAGCGAAGCATCCTTAATAGAAGTAATTACTGAAGCTGAAGCCAAAAATTTTCATTCCTTGCATTTCTATCAGGGTGTTACGGTTGAAGACTTACTAAAAACATCGGCAAGAGAAAAAGGCAAAATAATAGATATTGCTTTGGTTGGCAATCCAAATTCAGGAAAAACTTCTTTATTTAACTTTGCATCGGACTCAAAAGAACATGTTGGTAATTATAGTGGTGTTACGATTGATGCCAAACTTGCAAAATTTCAATTAGACGATTATACATTCAATCTCACCGATTTACCAGGAACCTATTCAATCTCAGCCTATACTCCAGAAGAACTATACGTCAGAAAATTCATTTTTGACGAAAGTCCCGATGTGGTTATCAATGTGATAGATGCTTCAAATCTTGAACGCAATTTGTTTTTGACGACTCAATTGATTGACATGGACATAAAGGTAGTAATTGCCTTGAATATGTTTGATGAATTGGAGAAAACAGGCAATCAGTTTGATTTTACACACCTGGGTAATATGATTGGAATCCCAATGATACCAACAGTTGGCTCAAAAGGAAAAGGAATCAAAGAATTGTTCAGGAAAGTAATTGATGTGTATGAAGACCAGGAACCTTCTGTAAGACATATTCATATTAATTATGGTTTAAATGTTGAAGAAGCCATTAAGAATATCCAGAATGAAATAAAGAAAAACAAGTCGTTGACCGACAAAATTTCATCCCGTTTTTTGGCTATCAAACTGCTTGAAAAAGACAAATGGGCAACTGCTTCAATCGTTAATTGGGAAAACTATTTTACAATGGCTGATACCATCGAAAAAGAAGTTACCCGCCTAGAAATATTATATACTGAAGATACCGAAACCCTGGTTTCAGATGCCAGATATGGATTTATTGCCGGAGCGCTTAAAGAAACTTTTGTATTCAAAATAAATCCTTCAGATGCTCCGTCGGTTACAAAAAAAATTGACAATGTGCTTACACATAAAGTTTGGGGTTATCCAATTTTTATTTTCTTCTTGTGGATTATGTTTCAGTCTACTTTTAAATTGGGCGAATATCCTGTTTCCTGGATTCAGAATTTGGTTGGCTTAACTGCAAGTCTTTTTCAAAATTTGATTCCCGAAGGTATGCTGAAAGATTTAATGATTAATGGAATCATTCATGGAGTAGGTGGTGTGATTGTTTTTTTGCCAAATATTTTAATCTTGTTTTTTTTCATTTCAATAATGGAAGATACAGGATATATGGCACGTGCAGCATTTATTATGGATAAATTGATGCATAAAATAGGATTACATGGGAAATCCTTTATTCCTTTGATCATGGGTTTTGGCTGCAATGTCCCAGCTATTATGTCGACCCGAACATTAGAAAACAGAAGTGATAGGATATTGACCATTCTAATCAACCCTTTTATGTCGTGCAGCGCACGTTTACCTGTATATATTTTAGTTACTAGTGCCATTTTTGCTGAATACGCAGGGTCTGTATTATTTTCAATCTATATGATAGGAATTTTACTGGCTATTATTGTTGCCATTATTTTTAGCAAATTTGTTTTTAAGTCAAAAGATGTACCTTTTGTAATGGAGCTACCACCTTATCGGATACCTACATTAAGGGCAACCTATAAACACGTATGGAACAAAAGCGGGCAATACCTTAAAAAAATGGGAGGTGTAATACTGTTAGCTTCCATTATTATCTGGGCTTTAGGCTATTTTCCACGTAAAACAGGGAAAGAAATTGTTTTTAATCAACGAATTACAGCCACCGAGCTCGCATATACTAAACAAGCAGCAGCTGTTTTATCTGCTGATACAGCTTTTCTAAAAAAAGAAAAAACTTCTATCATTAAAAATATTGAACTCGAAAAGGAATCATTCCGTCAGGAGAATTCCTATATTGGAAGGATAGGCCATTTTATTGAACCTGCAATGCGGCCTTTGGGTTTCGATTGGAAAATGAGTGTGAGTTTACTTGCAGGAACGGCTGCTAAAGAAATCGTAGTGAGTACTATGGGCGTTATTTATCAAGCTGATGATAATGCCGATGAGCATTCTTCTGCATTAATCAGTAAACTTAAAAATGAAACATACAAAACAGGCATTAAAAAGGACGAGTATGTTTTTACTCCATTGGCTGGCTTTTCATTTTTAATGTTTGTATTAATTTATTTCCCTTGTGTAGCTGTTTTTGCTGCAGTAAAGAAAGAAGCCGGAGGTATTAAATGGGCATTGTTTCTTGCTGTTTACACAACATTACTTGCCTGGATTGTTTCTTTTTTAGTTTTCCAGATAGGTAGTTTTTTCTTATAAAATAACGAATATGATATTAGTAACAGGAGGAACAGGCTTTGTAGGTGCTCACGTATTATACGAATTGCTTAAAACCGGAGAAAAAGTAAAAGCATTAAAACGTGCAAACAGCAGTATAGATCTTACTGAAAAAATATTTTCATACTATAGTCTTGATGATAAGCAGTTATTATCACGAATTGAATGGGTTACAGGCGATGTAAACGACATTTTATCATTGAATGATGCAATGGCTGATATAAAACAAATTTATCATTGTGCTGCAATTGTTTCTTTTGAGCCTGATGAAAAAGAAAATATGTTCAGAACAAATGTAAATGGTACAGCCAATATGGTTAATGTTGCCATAAAACATGCTGTTGAAAAATTTTGTTATGTGAGTTCAATCGCAGCTATAGGCAGAACCGAGCATAACGATTTAATCACAGAGGAAACTGCATGGAAATCATCTGATCGTAATTCAAATTATGCTAAAACTAAGTATGCAGCCGAAAGGGAAGTGTGGCGAGGTATTGAAGAAGGATTAGCTGCAGTTATTGTAAATCCATCAATAATATTAGGCCCTGGTGATTGGGAATCTGGAAGTTCAAAAATATTCCAAACATTGTGGAAAGGGAATAAATTTTACACAAAAGGAGTAAATGGCTTTGTTGATGTTAGAGATGTAGCTCAAATTATGACAAAACTGATGAAGAGTTCAGTTGCAAATCAACGTTTTATCCTTTCTTCGGAAAATCTAAGCTATCAGGAACTTTTTACAAATATTATGATAGCTTATGGCAAAAAACCACCCACTATATATGCCAGTAAATGGATGCTCAATTTGGCTTGGCGGATCGAAAAACTTAAAACCTTGATTTTTAAAAGCAATCCTATCATTACCAAAGAAACTGTAAATACTTCACAAAACAAATATTATTATTCTTCTGAAAAAATAAAACATCAATTATCTTTTGATTTTATGCCGATACATCAAAGCATTACTGATACTTGCAAATTGTTTGAAAAAGAGAATGGTTAGGGTTAAAATCTAATAAAATATTGATATAATTATGGTTTTCGTGAGAGGAAAACCATTCCCACTCTGAATCTATTTAATCCACCCCAGGTTTTGTATTGAACTGAATAGTAATAATATCCAGTATCACAGGCTACAGTACTATCCGCTTTATTACCCGTCCAAGGTAAATTTTTATCAGGGCTTAGAAAAACCAGATTCTTAGCGGTATCATAAATCTTTGCAAGAAATATCTCATTATTAATTATATTCATTGGATCTTGAACTTTCCAAGTGTCATTAATTCCATCTCCATCAGGTGAAAACCAGGTTGGAATAATAATATTTGCATCACTGCTATTTGGATCATCTTTGGCGCAAGCATAAATTGCAAATGTTATGACTGTAATAATTAATATTGTTTTAAACTTTTTCATTCTATGTAGAAATTAAGGTTCTATTGAAAGTCAAAATTAAACATTTTTACAGTAACAACGTTAGAATTATAAAATTTATTTTAGTAATTTTATGCACTGAAATTTTATGCTTGAATTTAGAAGTACATAGTTTGACCGACAATATATTATTATTGAACAACAGGTGAATAATAAATTTCTTCTGCTTTCATATTTTTTTTATTTCGATCTGATATTCAATTCCTTAACAACCTATAACTATACATCCTATTATGTCGAAATTATATTTAGTTCCAACACCCATCGGAAATTTAGAAGACATTACGTTAAGAGCTATCAGAATATTAAAAGAAGTCCAACTTATTCTGGCTGAAGATACCCGAAAAACAGGAATTTTGCTCAGGCATTTTGAGATTGAAACACGGATGTTTTCTCATCATCAGTTTAATGAACACAAAACATTAACTCAAATAATTCATCGTTTACAAATGGGAGAAGCTATGGCATTGGTTACCGATGCAGGTACACCCGGAATATCGGATCCTGGTTTTTTAATCATCAGAGAATGCTTACGCAATAATATTGATATAGAATGTCTTCCGGGAGCAACAGCTTTTGTTCCTGCTATTGTAAATTCAGGTTTACCCTGCGACAGATTTTTATTTGAAGGCTTTTTACCTGTAAAAAAAGGGCGACAAACTAAACTCAAAGCATTATCGGAAATAGATGTTAACATGATTTTTTATGAATCACCCCATCGCTTGATTAAAACTTTGGAACAATTTATTGAATATTTTGGTGCTGAACGTCAAGCCAGTGTTTCACGTGAACTTACTAAAATATATGAAGAAACCCAAAGAGGTAGTTTAATTGAAATTTTAGCCTATTTTAAAGAGAAAACAATTAAAGGAGAAATAGTTATGGTAGTAGAAGGCAAATCTGCATAAACTGATTACAGCTTAAATGTTATCCCGAATTTGCCTCCTGAAACAGTGTTTCCACCACCAATTTCAAGATTAACGCCCCATTTCCCTGAAAAATAATATCTTCCACCAATCTGGGCACCTAGTCCTAAACCTGAAGCAATACCTCCTGAATAACTACTTGATGAAATACTGTAAAATCCCAAATTTAAACCTGCGTAAAAATCCCAGGGTGAAGGAATTTCAAGAATCCTGTTAAAATGATAATTTCCATTTCCTGAAATTCCGATAATACTACGGTTGTGTTTCACATTACTCCAACTTTCGTTATAAGAACGGAAAGAAATTTCTCCACCTATTGTTATATCATGGTGAACACCATAATCTAGCCCTACATAAACGGGGACACCCCAACTTGAAAATCCAAGACCTGCATTGAGTTGACTACCTCCTTTTGAAACCGGCCCTTGAGCAAATAAAGTAAAAGTAAATAACAAAAATCCGATTGATAAAAATACTTTTTTCATTTTTTTAAATAATTAGAATATATTAGAAGAACAATTTATTTCGTTTTAAGTTCCGAAGGCAAGTCATTATTTACTTAGCTCAACAAAGTACTTATAAAACCAGGGTATGGTTTCTATACCTTTGTAAAAGTTGAACAAAGGATAATTTTCGTTGGGCGAATGAATAGCGTCTGATTCCAAGCCAAAACCCATCAATATTGACTTTACTCCCAATATTTTTTCGAATTCGGCAATAACGGGAATGCTTCCACCGCTGCGAGTAGGTACAGGTTTCTTGCCAAAAGTTTGAGTATATGCTTTTTCTGCAGCCATATAGGCCGGCATATTCATAGGAGATACATAAGCTTGTCCTCCATGCAAAATACTTACTTTCACATTTACATAGTCAGGTGCGATGGCTTCAAAATGTTTTTTAAACAACTCACTTATTTTTTCGTTTTCCTGATTGGGAACCAATCGCATAGAAATTTTAGCCGTTGCTACTGAAGGGAGCACTGTTTTAGCTCCTTCGCCAGTATAACCACTCCAGATGCCATTTATGTCCAAGGTTGGTCTTATGCCTGTTCTTTCGGTAGGAGAAAAACCTTTTTCGCCCCAATCACTTTTAATTGCCAACGATTTTTTATAGTTCTCGAGATTAAAAGGGGCTTTTGCCATCTCAGCGCGTTCCTCCCTACTGATTTCCAAAACATCATCATAAAATCCGGGTATCGTAATATGGTTGTTTTCGTCATGCAAAGAAGCAATCATTTTTGCCAGTACATTAGCAGGATTTGCTACAGCACCACCAAAAATTCCTGAGTGCAAATCTCTGTCAGGACCCGTAACTTCAACTTCGAGATAACTCAAACCTCTTAAACCAGTGGTAATGGATGGAATATCCTGCGCTATCATTCCTGTATCAGAAACCAGTATAATATCCGTTTTAAGCATTTCTTTATATTGCTCACAAAATTTCGGAAGGTTGGGTGAGCCAATTTCTTCTTCACCTTCAATCATAAATTTTACATTACAAGGCAAAGTATTGGTTTTTACCATCAGCTCAAATGCTTTTGCATGCATAAAAGACTGACCCTTATCGTCATCAGCTCCACGAGCCACTATTTTTTCATCAATAATCTGAGGTTCAAATGGAGGTGAATGCCACAATTCAATTGGGTCTACCGGCATAACATCATAATGGGCATAAACCAGAATGGTTGGTAAATTTTTGTCAATTATTCTTTCACCATATACTACCGGATTCCCATCTGTAGGAATTATTTCTACTTTATCGGCACCAGCATCAAGCAAAGTTGTTTTCCAATATTCTGCTGCTTTGAGCATATCAGCTTTATTTCCCGATAATGAACTAATAGAAGGAATCCGGATTAAGCCAAATAATTCCTCTAAAAATCTTGCTTTGTTTTGGTCAATGTATTGATTTATATAATGCATAATGTCAATGTTTTTAAATTTTTACGAATTGTAAAGGTAAGAAATATAATTTAAAATCTCAGTTTTTACAGAAAAAAACAGGCAACTTTTTGATGACTATCATTGTCTTATTAAAAAAATAAGTACTTTTGTTTTTTGGCTAAGATTATGTTATTTTTAACGTCTTGATATTTAATAATATGTGTTTTCGAAAAATTATAATATCGTTTATTTTTTTTATGCTTGGTTTTTATTTCCAGACACAGGCGCAATTGACTGCTACAGCTGCTACCGGAATAACTCCATTGCAATTGGTTCAGAATTATCTGGTAGGAACAGGTGTAACTGTTAGTAATGTAAAGTTTAATGGTTCATTATTTGCTCCAAGTGTTTCTAACCAAATTGGTTATTTTTCAACTGGAATCACTGCTACCAATTTAGGATTTCCTTCGGGTGTAATAATGGCTACCGGGAGTATTGCAAGTGCTACCAATGGACAAACGACAACCCCAATTTCAGGTACAGAGTTGACAGTAGTTCCTGAGTTGGATCAATATGCCGGGACAAGTACAATTCGAGATGCAGCTGTATTAGAGTTTGATTTTATACCTGTATCTGATACAATTAAATTTAGATATGTATTTGGATCAAGAGAGTATCCAAATTATGTGTGTAGTATGTTCAATGATGTATTTGGATTTTTTATTACAGGTATGAATCCGTCAGGCCCAAACTATGTCAGCAAAAACATTGCATTGATACCAGGAACAACTTTACCCGTTTCTATTAATACTGTGAATGGAGGAGTATCAGCTGGGAGTGCAACACCCTGTATTTTAACCAACACTCAATACTATCACTCACCAATTGCTAACATAACTTACAATGGACTAACTACAGTTCTTACTGCCTGGGCTCTGGTGATTCCTTGCACCTCTTATCACATGAAGTTAGCTATTGCAGATTTAGGTGATAACGCCTATGATTCAGGTGTATTTTTAGAAGCCAATAGCTTTAGCAGCCCTCAGGTAACCATACATCCAACATTTTCCTCACCAACAGCTTCCAATCAAAATGCCATAGAAGGCTGCAATAACATGATTTTAACTTTTAAATACCCATATAATGTTACTTATCCTTACCAGATTCCTGTTATTTCTGTAGGTGGTACTGCTACCAATGGAGTTGATTATCCATTACTGCCTAATATGCTTACTATCCCAACCGGTTGCGACTCGGTTCGCCTTATCATTTCGCCCTTTTATGATCACATTTCAGAACCAACGGAAACGGTTAAACTTGTTTTTCAAACCTCGGTTTGTGGAGATTACGATACCGTTATCTTTAATATTCAGAATTATGATTCACTCACCGCAAGAGCTTATGGCGACACAACTTTGTGCAATGATCACGCACCCCTTTCAATTGTTACTCAAAATGGAGTACAACCCTATCAGTATTTCTGGAGCAATGGTGCAGGAAATACAGCTGTTGTAAATCCTTCCCTTACAGCCACAACATTGTTCCATATTACTGTTAGAGATGCCTGTTATAATACTGCGACCGACTCAGTACTGGTAATAATTGATTGTAACTTTGCAAGAGCAGGACCCGATACCACAATATGTATGGGAGGAAGTGCAAAACTTCATGCATCTATGGATACAACTGTCTATCATTCATCAGGTATTCCTTCATTTTTATGGAATACAGGCGATACAACTGCTATTATTCATGTTAATCCAACTGTAACTACTACCTATATTGTTACCGTTTCAGATATTTTTACGGATAAAGATACTGTAACTGTATTTGTGATTCCTTTGCCTGTAATAACCGCAACTACAGCCACACCTACAATTTGTTTCGGCGACTCAACCACGCTGCATGCATCCGGAGGATTGAGCTATTTTTGGACCAGTGATATTAATGATTTTTCACTGACCGGTAAACAAACATTAGCCAATCCCTTCGTTTCACCCATACTCACCACTAATTATACAGTGAAAGGAACAGATATCAACAGCTGTTCAAATACGGCTTCTATTGTAATTCATATCAGCCCTAGCCCCAACCCTCAAATTGTTGTTTATCCTAACCCTGTATCGGTATTTGACCCAACTGTTCATATTTTCGATGCTACAAACGGGAACAATAGCTACATCTGGTTTTTTGGTGATGGCACAAACTCCACTCAGACCAACGTTTACCATACTTACAACGATCAGGATACTGGCAGGTATTTAGTTACAGTAATTGCCAGCAATGCCTATGGTTGTATTGATACAGCTGAAGTATGGGTGATTGTACGACCTGACTGTACATTTTATGTCCCTAATTCATTTTCACCAAATGGTGACGGCAAAAATGATATTTTTAAAGTTTATGGCATGGGAATACTTGAATTTGAAATCAATATTTACGACCGTTGGGGAAAACTTATTTATTCTTCTTCCGATATGAACATGGGATGGGATGGGAAAATAAAAGGTGACATGGCTCCAGACGGTACCTATGCCTATATGATTATTTATAAAGATAATACTGGCATCAGACATACAAAATCTGGCGCGATTTCAATTTTACGATAGTTGTTGGCAGGTTTATAAAAAATGAGGTACGGATTTATTGGATTTATTTACAATATTAAATTTTAATTAATCCAACTTATCGTTCAGCGATTTAAATCCCTGCCCAAGTATTTCATTGGCATTGATAACCGTTAAAAATGCATCAGGATCAATTTGATTGATATAAGCTTCTATCATTGCCAGTTCTCTGCGGTTAACAACCGTAAAAATAATTTGTTTTTCGGCACCGTTGTACATTCCGTTTCCTTTAATCATTGTTCCGCCTCTATGTATATCATTTAAAATTTTTTCCCTGATTTCTTCATATTTGTCAGATATAATAAACAAGGTTTTATCATAATTAATTCCCTGAAGAACAATATCAACTACTTTTGAAATCACAAAAATAGTGATCCACGAATACAAGGGAAGCCGCCAATCGCCAAAAGCAATTAAGCTTGATAAAACAATCGATGAGTCAACTATCATGATAGATTGGCCCAAAGGAAGCTTTGTATATTTAGATAATATCATTGAAATTACATCGGAACCTCCACTTGTTGCTTTGGCTTTAAGAATGAAGCCTACCCCCACTCCAATAACTAAACCACCAAAAACACAGGATAGCAATATATCGTGAGAGAGTTGCAAAGGATCATTACCAAAAAAATAGCTGAGCGTATCAACAAAAACAGCTGTTAAGATAAAAGTAACCACCGTTTTAAATCCAAAGCGAGGACCTAAAATTTTGACACCAATAATGGTTAAAGGAATATTAAAGCACAAAGCCAATAAACCAACCGGAAGCCCGAAAACATAGTGAAGTACAATAGAAAAGCCATAAATACCGCCAGGCACGATTTTGTAAGGAGTTATAAAAAAAACATAGCCCATCGCAACCGCAAAGGATCCCACAGTTATTAAACCATAGTCTCTGAACCATTTCTTTGAAAACCTCTTTTCGTTGTGAACAAATGCCATTTTAATATAAATTAAGCAGTAAGTTTTTCTTCTAATGATTTGAAGCCTTTTCCAAGAATTTCATTAGCATCTATCACCGTTAAAAAAGCATTTGGATCAATCTGATGGATGAACTCCTGCAAAACAGCTAATTCTCTTCGATTTACAACTGTAAAAATAATTTTCTTCTCTGCATTGTTAAACATTCCGTTACCATTGATAAAAGTACCGCCTCTATTAATGTCAGTAAGTATTTTATCGCTGATTTCCTGGTATTTATCCGATATAATAAATAAAGTTTTATCATAACTCACTCCTTCGAGCACCACATCAATTACTTTCCCTGTAATAAATATCACTATCCACGAATACAATGGGACTTTCCAGTCGCGAAATACGACTAAACCTAATAAAACAATCACAGAATCAACGTAAATCATCAATTGACCCAACGGTAAACGGGTGTATTTTGAAATAATCATGGCAACAATATCAGAACCGCCCGAAGTAGCTTTGGCTTTAAAAATCAAACCAAGTCCAAACCCTATTAAAACACCACCAAACACACAAGCCAACAAAACATCATTGCTTAAATTTATTGAGCCATTCAGCATGGTTTTAGGATTCTCGTCACCAATCAGAAAGGTAATCACATCCATAAAAACAGAAGCCAACACCATTCCAATGACTGTTTTTACCCCAAAACGGGGGCCCAAAATCCTGATTCCCAATATCGTTAAAGGAATATTCATTGCCAACCCAAATAAACCTACCGGTATACCAGGAACTAAATGATGAACTACAATACCAATACCATATACACCACCAGGAACAATATTATAAGGGTTAATAAAAAAAACAAAACCACATGCCAGAATAAAAGAGCCCAACACAATTAAACTATACGCAATGAACCATTGCTTCGAAAATAGTTTTTCATTTGTAACAAAAGCCATAAATTAAATTATTTAAAGTAGTAATTTTGTGAATTTCAACAACTAAGCTTTTCAATCCAAATAGGATGAAAAAGGCTGCAAAATTAATGCTTTTTTCTAGAAGAAATTGACAATGCTTGGTTTTTCTTTAAGAAGTAATTTCTGAAAATAAATCTTCAATTAAAAAAAAATGCTCCGATGTAAGTTTCGAAGCATTTTTTTATATTTTAGTAATGAATAGATTATCCTTTTAAAGCTTCGGCACCGCCTACTATTTCCAAAATTTCGTTGGTAATAGCTGCCTGACGGGCTTTGTTGTAAGATAAACGTAATTGTTTTAAAATTTCAGTAGCATTATCGGTTGCTTTATGCATTGCTGTCATACGTGCACCTTGTTCTGAGGCCCATGAATCGAGTATTACTTTATACAACTGGATTTTCAAGGTTTTAGGAACCAATTCGTTTAAGATTTCCTGTTTGTTGGGCTCAAAAATGTAATCGGCATTTGAGGTAGTCTTTGATAGAGTTGAAGGAGGTAAAATAGGCAGAAACTGTTCAACTACTAATTGCTGTGTAGCTGCGTTTTTGAAACGGTTGTAAATAATTTCAATTCTATCGTATTTTTTTAATCGGAATTCACTCATTAATTGCTCGGCAACAGGAACAACATTTTCGAATGAAAGTTTATCAAAAATATGGTCCAGTCGATCCGTAATTTTATAAGTACGGCGGGCGAAATAATCACCGGCTTTTTTACCAATACACAAAAGTTCTACATCTCCTTTGATATTTTGGCTTGAATATTTCTCCTGAATCAATATATTTACAGCCTTAATAATATTTGCATTAAAAGCACCACACATCCCTCTGTTTGAAGAAACAGCGATGATTAATACATTTTCGGGTTTGCGTTCTTCAAAGAAAGCAGCAGCATCGGTATTTTCGATGCTGTCACTTAAGTTTTGGAGTATTTCAGTAAGCTTAGCCGAATAAGGTCTAAGTTTGATAATAGCATTTTGAGCTCTTCTCAATTTAGAGGCCGATACCATTTTCATGGCATTGGTAATCTGCTTTGTAGAGTTTACTGAGGCAATTCTTGTTCTAACTTCTTTTAAATTGGGCATTTTTGCTCCGTTTTAATTAGTTTTGGTATTTTAATGCAAGCTCTTTTGCTGTTTGTTCCAGTACTTTTACATCGTTATCGGTTAGTTTACCGTCTTTGAGAGAATCGAGTACTGCTTTGTGGTCAATTTGCATATGATGCAAAAACTCCAGTTCGAAATCTTTTATTTTCCTGACAGGGACTTTTTGCAACAAACCTTTAGTACCACAGTATAAAATTGCAATCTGCTCTTCCACTTTCATGGGTGAATATTGAGGCTGTTTTAAAATTTCAACATTGCGGCTTCCTTTATCCAATACAGCTTTAGTAGTAGCATCCAGGTCAGATCCAAATTTAGAAAAAGCTTCCAGTTCGCGGAATTGAGCCTGATCGATTTTCAAAGTACCGGCCACTTTTTTCATAGATTTTATCTGAGCATTTCCCCCAACTCGTGATACCGAAATACCAACATTGATAGCCGGACGGATACCTGAGTTGAAAAGATTGGTTTCCAAAAATATCTGACCATCGGTAATTGAAATTACATTGGTAGGAATATAGGCAGAAACGTCGCCGGCTTGGGTTTCGATAATAGGTAAAGCTGTAAGTGATCCACCGCCTTTTACCAAATGACGGATAGAATCAGGTAAATTATTCATTTGTGCAGCAATTTCATCAGATTTGATAATCTTGGCTGCTCTTTCGAGTAATCTTGAATGCAAATAAAATACATCCCCAGGATAAGCTTCACGGCCTGGTGGACGACGCAACAACAATGAAACTTCGCGGTAAGCAACTGCTTGTTTTGATAAATCATCATACACAACCAATGCAGGACGTCCGGTATCTCTGAAAAATTCACCTATGGCAGCTCCAGTAAAGGGAGCATAAAATTGCAATGCTGCAGGATCAGAAGCAGTAGCTGCAACTATAACAGTATAAGCCAAAGCACCTTTTTCTTCAAATGTTTTTACAACATTGGCAATGGTAGATCCTTTCTGACCAGAAGCTACATAAATACAAAATACAGGTTCTCCTTTATCGTAGAATTCTCTCTGATTAATAATGGTATCAATCGCAATGGCTGATTTTCCGGTTTGACGGTCACCGATGATAAGCTCACGTTGTCCTCTGCCAATAGGAATCATGGCATCGATTGGTTTGATACCAGTTTGTAAAGGTTCGGTAACAGGTTGGCGATAGATAACGCCTGGAGCTTTGCGTTCGAGTGGCATTTCGTAAGTTTCACCTTTTATCGGGCCTTTACCATCAATAGGCTCGCCCATGGTGTTAATAACCCTGCCAAGCATTCCTTCACCTACTTTGATAGAAGCAATCTGATTGGTACGTTTCACGATGTCACCTTCTTTAATCTGACGTGAATCGCCTAAGAGAACCACCCCTACATTGTCTTCTTCAAGGTTAAGAACGATTGCCTTTACCCCTGTTTTGGCAAATTCTACTAACTCGCCTGATTGAGCATTGTTGAGTCCGTAAACACGGGCAATTCCATCACCAACCTGCAGTACTGATCCAACTTCCTCTAAGTCAGATTCCATTGTAAAGCCTGCTAACTGTTGTCTTAAGATTGCCGATATTTCAGCGGGTTTAATTTCAGCCATATTGTAATTTATTTATAATCTGTTTGTTAAAATCCTTTTGCGTAAATATTTTTATCAAATTCTTTCCTCAATCGTTGAATTTTGGTTGAAATGCTGCTGTCAGCCTGTTTATCATCGATGGTAACAACAAAACCACCGATAATATTAGGATTGATTTCTTCTACTAGTTCAATACTTTTTTGGGTTTGTTGTGTAAGTAAAGCAGTAAACTCAGCTTTTGTTTCACTATCCAATTCCACAGCTGTTTTAAGTTGAGCAGTTTTAATCCCCTTAAATTCTTTGTACATTTCAATGTATTCAATGGCTATGCTTCTCAAATTAGCTTCCCGTCTTTTCTTTAATATGAGCTGCAAAAATGACAGCGAAACCTTGTGCAAATGACTGCCCATAATTTCTTTAACAACGGCTTGTTTCTTTTCGGTTTTAATGATAGGGCTCGAAAGCATGCTTTCAAATTCCTTACTCGATTGGCAAACCTGTTTCACCAATTTCATATCTTGAAAAGCTGTTTCTAAAATTCCTTGTTCAATCGTCAGATCGAACAATGCCTTCGCATACCGGCCGTTAATTTTGCTATCCTTCATATTCTTCTTATTACATCAATTAGTTAAAACTGATGTTATCCATCATTTTGTCGATATGTTTTTTCTGATTTTCTTTATCAGTCAATTCTTCTTTCAGAATTTTTTCTGCAATATCAATAGATAAAGTAGCTATCTGATTTTTTAGCTCAGTAATTGCAGCCATTTTTTCGTAATGAATACTTTCTTTGGCTGCTTCAAGAATGCGATTGTATTCCTGATTGGCTCTGGTTTTTGATTCCTCAATAATGGTATCGCGAATGCTACGTGCATCTTTTAAAATGGCACTTCTTTCTTCTTTGGCCTGACGGAGCAATTCTTCGTTGTCAGATTTCAGTGCTCTCATTTCGTCGCGCGCTTTATCAGCCTGATTTAATGCTTCTTCTATTGAATTTTCTCTTTCATGCAAGGTGGCCAATATGGGTACCCATGCAAATTTGGCAAGTATAAAAACCAAAATCCCGAAAGACAATGTCATCCAGAAAATAAGACCTATACCGGGTGTTACAATTTCCATAATTTGTGTTTTTTACAAATCTTTACTAATTTATTTGTCAAATTTAAAATTTAAAAAACCCATAGCATTGCAACCAACCGTTGCAATGCTTTGGGTTTTTAGTTTATTTAATGAAAACGATCAATAAACAAACTACAATAGCAAAGAAGGCAACACCTTCGATCAATGCAGCCGATACGATCATATTTGAACGGATATCGCCTACAGCTTCAGGTTGACGTGCAATTGATTCCAATGCACTTTTACCGATATTACCAATGCCCATTCCGGCACCGATTGCGGCAATCCCTGCACCTAAACCAGCACCCATTTTTGCGATAGGAGTAAGGTCAGCTGCTGCTTGTAATAAAATTGATAAAGTTGACATAATTTTAGGTATTATAAAGTTAGTAATTGATTTAATGATAATATATTATATTAATGATGTTCTTCTTTATGATGTTCTTCGATGGCCATACCAAAATACAAGGCCGAAAGCAGTGTAAACACATAAGCCTGAATAAATGCTACCAGTAATTCCAATAATCCCATGAAAACATAGAAAACTACAGATACTACCGAAACACCATATCCTAAAGCAGGTTGCATTTCGCCAAAAATGAAGATTAAGCTGATAAATCCAAGGGCGATAATATGACCGGCGGTGATGTTGGCAAAGAGACGGACCATCAATACAAAGGGTTTGGTAAATACGCCCACCAATTCGACAATAGGCATCAAGGGAATTGGAATTTTTAACCACCAGGGAACCCCTGGAGCATTTACAATATGTTTCCAATATGCACGATTGCCACTAAAAGTTGTAATTAAAAAGGTAAATATAGCCAAAGTCATCGTAATAGCAATATTTCCGGTAAGGTTAACCCCACCGGGGAAAAATGGAATTAATCCCATTAAGTTATTTAAAAAGATAAAAAAGAATACGGTCAATAAAAAAGGCAGGTATTTTTGATATTTCTTTTCTCCAATGGATGATTTGGCAATATCGTCTCTGACAAATATTATGATAGGTTCCAGAAATGACTGTAAACCTTTTGGTGCAGCTACACCGCGTTTTCGATAAGAACGTGAGATGGAAATAAAAATAAATCCCATCAGGAAAACACTAAAGAATAACGATAACACCATTTTGGTAATCGAAAAGTCAAGTGGTAGTTTTGCATCTTCAACTTCCTGACCGTTGATACCCATTGAAACATGAACTATTTTTCCTTTATTTGCCCCCTCTTCAGCTATTTTAAATCCGTTATAGCTTTCTTTTCCATGATGAAAGTGGGAAGAACAAAAACTAATGAGTTTTCCATCATAAAGCAAAATAACAGGCAATGGAAGAGAAACATGTGTTTCACCTATGGTCATTATGTGCCACTCATGCGCATCTGAAATATGCTCGAGTATCATTTCGCCAGCATTAAATTTTTCGGATTTTAACTTTTCTTCATTTGCAAATAAAGATTGAGAGGCTGCAAAAATATACAACAACAACAATAATATTGTGATTCCTTTTTTGTTATAAGTTTTAAATCCGCTGGTTAGATGCATATTAAATTTTCTTTTAGTACCCAGGTTTCAATGATTAATTCAACTGATGACGATGAGTTTATTGATTATAAATCAGCGGCAAAATTAAAAAATTTCGGGCAAAATCCATAATAAAAAGCAATGTTTTTTAAAATTACACCTAACCTTCTTGTTATGTGATTTATACACCGATCATTTTCAAGAAAATATCGATTCAATTTAAAATCACAGTTTAGGGTTTCACATTGTACATGGGGCTTAGATTGTAATTTTCGGGATGACAGGCTGTTTTGTCACGATAAAAATCTTCAATCAAGGCAAAATCTTTTTCGAAATTACCAGCAGCTGGATATATAATCGGACCAATACCACCTTCTTTTTTTGCATAATCAATAAAACCACAAATTACAGGTACATTTGCTTTCTCTGCAATATGATAAAATCCTTTTTTCCAGTGGGCATTGTATTTACGGGTACCTTCAGGTGTAATTACAACTGCAAGTTCATCTGATTTTTTAAATAAATCGGCAACATAATCTATCATGTTATTTTTTTTGCCTCTGTTTACTGGTATTCCACCCATGGCTTTTAATATTCCACCTATTGGAAATTTAAATAATTCCTGTTTAATCAGGAACTTCGTCTGAATTCCTAATTTATAAAAAGCCAAGCGTCCAATGATAAAATCTAAATTGCTGGTATGAGGTGCTTCAATCATTATAAATTTATGAAATCCTTTGGGTAAGGCTCCAATTACTTTCCAACCGATAAGTTTAAGAATAATGATACTGATGATTCGCATACTTGTATGTTTTGAATGCAAAAATACTTAAAAATTAAAAACTTTTAGTTGAATGAAAGCTTTATTCTGAATTTTAAAAATGTAATTTTGCAATCCGAGAAGAATTATATGCGCAAACTTCAAAATAAAGAATTAAATCGCTTGAGTATTGAAGCTTTTAAGGAAGTGGATAAATTGCCTGTTATCATCGTTCTGGATAATATTCGCAGCCAGCACAATATAGGTTCTGTTTTCAGAACTTCCGATGCTTTTAAAATGCATAGCATCCATTTATGTGGTATCACAGCCATTCCACCCAATCGCGAAATACATAAAACAGCGCTTGGAGCCACAGATACAGTAAGCTGGAAGTATTTTGATACTACACTTCAGTCCATCGATTTTTTAAAAAGCGATGGTTATCTGGTTTTTGCAATTGAGCAAGCAGAACATAGCATCAGCCTTGAAACTTTTGATTTAAAAACCAATCAAAACATTGCACTTATATTTGGCAATGAAGTTGATGGTGTCAGCGATGAAGTTATGCAAAGGGTGGACGGATGTATTGAAATTCCTCAATTTGGCACAAAACATTCATTAAATATCTCTGTAAGTGCAGGAATCGTTATCTGGGAAATAGCTAAAAAGTATTTCCAATAATAGATAATAATCCATTTAGCATTGGAAAGTATTAAAATTATCTTTTGTTTTTTTTGTTTTTTATAAAAATGCTCGCATCTTTAAATCTTGTCTTTAATTTTGCTTTTTGAGCATTTGCTTCTTTGACAGTTTCAAATGGACCAATGATTACCTTGTATAGCGGTTTGGATTTATACCTGGTTTTTTGGATGAGGGCATTGCTCTTGTATTTTTTTGGTAGATTCTTTTGTAACAATATTTCAGCTGTTTTTTTAAGTTTAAAACTCGCTAGTCTGATATAAAAATATTGAACAGTATCTGCCGGAAATGTTTCAGTAACCTCATCTGCGATAGGTTCTATCATAATATTATCAGCTGATTGACTGACATATTCCTCCATAAATGAAGTATCGAGTGCTTGTATATTTACATTTGCGGTTCCTTGCCCTATTATATCAATTTGTTTGGCTGCTATCAATGAAAGGTCAATAAAATTCTTTCGATGAAAACGATCGTTGATGCGAACAATTACTGATTTATTGTTGCGTGGATTTGTAACTTTTACCAGAGATTGCAGAGGGAAACTTCGGTGAGCAGCTGTATATTTGATTGAACTAAAACGTTCGCCACTATAAGTTTTTCGTCCATTAAATTTTTTTGCATAAAATGTAGCTTTTCCATGGTATACATGAGAAGATTGTGCCAACACAATGTTACACAATAGAAAAAGTGAAACGGAAACTAAGAATTTATGCATCCTTAACAGGTTTATTCAACAAACTTACACAATTTATTGTTTAAAAACTAAAATTAAAAGTTGAATTGAGTACTTTTGCGTAAAATTTATGAGAAAACATGGAAGAAATACAAAATAATTCTGAACTACAACCTATCACAACACCACCCAAAGTAAGGCCACAAATACTTGGGGTAATCTGTATATTAACATTTATCTGGAGCGGTTACGGAGTAATTTACAACCTGATTTATGCTTTATTTTTCGATACGATTAAAGAATTATTTATTGCTATTGAATTTCCATCAGCTTATAAAGAGATGAAAATAGCTTTGTTGCAGGTATTAGCTGCTGGACGTATCTTTTTCGTGGTAGGTTTAGTGCTTAGTTTTTTCTCATTATTTGGAGCCATTAAAATGTGGAAATTACAAAAGAAAGGTTTTCATTTCTATACCATTTCACAAATTATCATTTTGATGCTCCCCTTGGTTTTTATTAAAGGGGGAAGTTTTCAGTTTGTTGATTTCTTGATTACAGCTATGTTTGTGAGCATGTATGCCACTCATTTGAAAGTAATGAAGTAAAATATTAGTACCCTTAAAATTTGATTTTATAATTGTTGAATTCATTTATCATCAATCCTTAAACGTTAATTTAGCTGGTTGTAGAATAAAGCTTATCAATGTTAAAGATAATGCTCTCATAAGTATTTTCTTACATAATGAATTGCTAACTTCTATAGCCTTATAAATCAGAGATATGTGCAATAAAAATACAATGTTAAATAATATTTATGTTTTAATCGAAACCAATCTGATTTTATAACACCATCCTAAAAACGATAGTTGTAAAAACAACAATCAAAAAAATGAGTATTTAAACAAAAAAAGCTATCTGCAAAACAGATAGCTTTTTTTAATATTAATTAATTTGTATTATTCAGCTTTCAATTTTACACCTGTAA
>CAZCBG010000051.1:0-22815 GCA_964496885.1 uncultured Bacteroides sp.
AATCAAATTGGAATTGAAACATTCTTAATAAAAAATGCATGGCTTAAAGATTCCAAAACCAAAAACAAATGGATTTATAAAAACCTTATAAAATCCGATACTATTGAAGCTATTCTTACCCTTCAGAATAAAAACTGCAATAAAAACATCATCAATTACATAACAAGTGATTCGATAGTATTCAACAAAGTAAAAATTGAACTTTTAAAATTTAAGCATAAGAAAAACAGAATTGATATTTCCGGAAGTTATATTGAAGATTTTTTATTCAAAAATCTTATGATAAGATTTTATGAAATGGGCCAAAACACTCAGATACCGTTTTATGCAGTTTGGGTTTTTTCATCGAAAGATGCATGGTATTTTAGAAATCTTAATAATTTTTGTTTCCCGAAAACAAATTACAATACCGAAAATAAAAATTTACCTCATTCAGGCATTAAGCAATTTCCAGTTTTACATTTAGACTCAGAACCTGAATTTCCGGGAGGTGAAAAAGGGCGAATGAAATATCTAAGAGACAATGTAACTTATCCTATTTCAGCAAATGCATTAGATATCCAAGGAACTGTATATGTAAGCTTTAGAGTTGAAATAGACGGGAGCATCAGTAATATAAAAATACTACAAGGAATTGGTGGTGGTTGTGATGAGGAAGCAATCAGAATCATTAAAAATATGCCACGATGGAAGCCTGCTTTTTACAAAGGGGATGAATTGGAAGTCCAATTAGTTATGCCGTTAAAGTTTACACTAAGTGATTGATTTTTTTTTACTTCTATTGAATAAATCACAGAAATCCTAAATCCGTTAGTCAAAGACCAAAATTAAGAATGAATTTCAAAATTGAATTAAGCCTTAACTGCATAGAGAATACTGAAATACAATTTATTACACATTGAAACGGATATTCAGAATATCTCCATCGCAAATAATATAGCTTTTACCTTCAACGGCCAATTTTCCGGCTTCCTTTATCTTAGCTTCTGACGCATATTTAATCATATCTTCATATTTGATAACTTCGGCACGGATAAATCCTCTTTCCAAATCACTATGGATAGCACCAGCTGCCTGAGGAGCCGTCATCCCTTTACGAATGGTCCATGCACGGTTTTCTTTACCTCCTACAGTAAAAAATGAAATAAGGTTAAGCAATCGATAAGCAGAACGAATTAATTTATTGACACCGGGTTCACTTAAGCCATAATCCTGCAAAAAAGCCAAACGGTCTTCCTCTGTATCCAAGGCGGCAATATCAGCTTCTAAAGCACCTGCAATTATCAATACTTCGGCTTTTTCATCTTTAACAGCTTCTTTGAATTTTTCAACATAAGCATTGCCTGAAGTAGCAGAAGCTTCATCAACATTGCAAACATACATCATGGGTTTATCAGTCAATAAATACATATCGTTTACCCATTTTTTATCATCTTCCAAAACATCTAAAGTGCGAACGTTTTGAAAATTTTCAAGATGATCTTTATATCTGGTAAGAACCGTAATACCATGCTTAGCGTCTTTGTCTCCTGCTTTAACAAGCTTTTCGGTACGTTGAATTTTGCGTTCAATAAGTTCTAAATCTTTCACCTGTAATTCAAGATCAATAATTTCCTTATCTCTGACAGGATTCACTGAACCTTCCACATGTGGCAAATTCACATCATCAAAACAACGTAAAACATGGATTATCGCATCAGTTTGGCGGATATCAGCAAGAAAAGCATTTCCAACACCTTCTCCTTGATTAGAGCCTTTTGCTAAACCAGGAATATCAACAATTTCAATAGTTACAGGAATTACTTTTTCAGCTTTGATAATTTTATCCAGTTCAAGTAAACGCATATCCGGAACAGTAGCAACACCCATGTTCGATTTATTGGTACTATATGCAAAAGAGGTAGTTTCTGCTTTAGTATTTGAAATACAATTAAATAAAGTTGTTTTACCGATATTTGTCAATCCGATAATGCCACATTTTAATGCCATAGAATCTTTTTTTAGAATGCAAAGGTATGAAAAGTTTAGGAAGTTTAAAAACCAATACTAAAGTTAAAAGGCAGGAAATATCAGTCCGTTTTCTTTAAAACTTAGTTTCAATAAAGTATATAATTCATTAGGCTTTTTATTTTCAATAGCATAGGTAAATCGAGCCTGCTGATAATAAACCTCTCTTTTACTTAACTGAGTGTTTACATATTTACTTAATTCATCAGGACTGAGATTCTTTAATAAAGGGCGTTGCTTTTTGGTATGTAAAAGACGATCAATAATAGAATTAGGGTGTAATTTTAAATAAACTGATATACCCTGAGAATTAATAAATTGCATATTATTATAAAAACAAGGCGTTCCGCCACCAGTAGATATTACGACGTCATCTTGCTTACAGCTTTCTATTAAAATTTTTTGTTCCAATTCTCTAAACTTCGCTTCTCCAAATAAGTCAAAGAAATTAGTAATTGTCATTTTATATTTACTTTCAAAAGCTTCATCGATATCAATAAACTCTAGGTTCATCTTTCGGGAAAGTTGTTTCCCGATAGTGGATTTTCCACTTGACATAAAACCAATGAGAAATATTCGCATTATTGCTTATTAATTTATTGGTTTATTGACAATAAGTTGGTTTTAAAATTCTTGACTAATTAGCAGCTATTTTTTCCACTTATTGTGTAATTTCTTTTTCTTTTTGTTAGTAAGCCCTGAATTATGTGTTCTGTCGTTGTCTCCTTTTGATTTTTCCCATAATCCATTTCCATTATGTTTATTAAAATCAAAATCAAATTTATAAACAAACCCAAATGACATAAACCCATAACCTTCTAATTTTGAAGATGTTGACTTGTAAGAATCTAAATAATCTGTACCTACATAATGTAAGGAAGTTTCAAAATTAAACAACCATTTTTTATTTAATTGATAGGCTATTCCTAATCCTAATTTTGCTACCTTTTCTGTACTCAATTTAGTTGCTACACCCTTATTATCAAATCCTCTGGCATATTGAAAATCGTTGGTTAACGCATCTCTTCTGATAGAGTTATAGCTAAACAAACCTAATCCTCCTAATGCATAATACTTCATTTTTTTGGATTCGGGTCTATTAAAAAAGAAATCAATGTATTGAAAAGTAAGATCCATCTCCATTGAATAAATGGAACCTTTGAAATACATATTTGTTTTTTCGTTGCTTCCAGAAATTTTGCCATAACTAAGATGTCCCCTCAGACCAAAAAATCTGGAAATATCTTTTGTTAAGTGAGTACTTACCATTAAATTTTTATCGGTATAATAAAATCCACTTAAAGGAGTATTGTTCCAAAATCTACCTTTATCATCAGAAACATCTCCAAAGAAATAGTTTAAGCCAATATTTGCACCAATACCCCATCCATCAGTAAATGAGAATGCATTTTGTGCTTTAAGTGTTGGACTCGAATACAATGTCAATAAAAAAAAGAGTATAATAAGAGGGCGTTTAGTGAGCATTCGCAATTAATTTAGAAATTTGGTACAAATTTACTGCTTTTCTTATTTAAAAAGACCTTGATTATAAAATATTTCAAAATAATTATCCTATTTAAGATCTAATGGTTTTGAAAAACTAGGGTTGGTAACAAATTCTGTATCGGTTAATGTACTTAGAAAAGCTTTTAATTGCTGCTTTTCTAAAGAAGTAAGCTGTACTCCTCCATTCATAGCTTGATGCATTAATGGGTTTGTATAAGGAGACAATATCACTCCTTCACTGTAGAAATCCAACACCTGATCAATCGTTTGAAATCTGCCATCATGCATATAAGGCGCAGTTAATAAAATATTTCTTAAGGTAGGCGCTTTGTAGGCACCTTTGTCGGAGTTGTTATTAGTTACTGAATATCTATCATTTGGATCTAAAAAAACACTATCTCTTCCATTGTTATAGAATAAATTGGTTGTAAACATTGGGTTACCGCTTCCTCCATGACAATGAAAACAATCACCTCCATTTTCAGTAGAAAATAATACATAACCCTGAAGTTCGGATGAAGTCAGATTGGTTTCACCCCTTAAATACTTATCAAATTTACTATTACTAGAAATTAAAGTCCTGACAAATTGCGCAATAGCTTTGCTTATACGATCATACGTTACTTCTTCTGTGCCAAAAGCTGCCTTAAACATAGGCGGATACATGGCAATTGAAGCAATGGTATTTACAGTCATGTCAACTTTTCCGTTTATTTCATTCGGAGCTGTAATGGCCATCCAAACAATAGATTCAATGTTTTTAAAGTGAAATTCTGGCAATGCCGGAACGTTGTTTTCGACACTACCTAATTGTGTATTGTTTTTGTTTACGATTCCATTCCATAAATAGCCGTTATTGTTAAAAACAAGATTTATCATGGGCAGCATATAATGAGGTGTTGGAATGCCGGTTAATCCAAATGTTTTACCATTAGGAAATTTAGGATTGTTCAAACCCACTTCAAAACCATTCGCTTGAACATGGCAAGTAGCACAACACATCAGAGAATCGGGCTGAGTTCTTCCTGACATTCTTCCATCATAAAATAAATATCTTCCCAGTTTGATACCTTCAACTGTCATGGGATTATCGGAAGGAATATTCAAAATAGTTGGATAGAATCGTGGAATTATAATTGAATAGGGTGTTGGATGTTCAGAAACAGTAATAGGTTGGCTATTGTCTTTAGCACAAGCTCCAATGAGTAAAAATAGCAAGTAAAATACAAATTTCAAATATCGATTTCTCAAAACAGGATTAAGTTATTGGTTATTAATTATTGGTTGATAAGATGTTACATTTGTCATTTGTCATTTATCATTTTTTATTCATCATTCGAAAATTATCTTTTATCACTTTATTAAAGCTTCATACATGATCTCCACTGGATGCAAGGCTACTCTTCCAGTACCATCTTTAATCTGGCAACGGCAGCTGGTACCCAATGCTGCAATTATAATTTCTTTTGTGCACTCTCTAATAGCAGGAAATAAAACGAGCTCACCTACTTTCATCGAAACCTCATAATGTTCCTTTTCATAACCAAAAGATCCTGCCATACCACAACAACCTGACGGGATTTCTTCTACAGTATAGTTTTCAGGAAAAGCCAGCATCATTTTACTTGGCAAGGTAGAAGCTATGGATTTTTGCTGACAATGACCATGTAGTTTAATTTTTTTTGATTCTTTGCTAAAGCTGTCTTTGGTGATTTTTCCTTTTTCGACTTCTTTTATAAAGAATTCATCAAATATCAACGTATTTTCAGCCAGTTTTAGTGCAGACTGCTTTAAATCTTTACCCACCAAAAAGGGATATTCGTCTCTGAAACTAAGAATTGCAGAAGGTTCTATTCCTATAAGTGGTGATTCTTCGTTGATAATATCTTTTAAACAAAGCGTATTTTGTAAGGCAATTTTTTTTGCAGTTCTTATCAATCCTTTAGAAAGATAAGTTCGTCCGCTTTCCAGATGCTTAGGTATAACTACTTCATAACCTAACTGTGTAAGCAAACGAATGGCTTTGATCCCTATATCTGATTCATTAAAATTGGTAAATTCATCGGCAAATAAATACACTTTCCCATTAGAATAATTGCCTGATAATTTATTGCTTGCAGCCCATTTTCTCAAAGTAACCTTCGACAATAAAGGTATAGAGCGCTGCTGGGAAAAGCCTAATATCGTTTTTGCAATCCCCGAAGTAAAAGTATTGCTCATAAAGAAATTGGCAAGAGGAGTCGCTATTGAGCAAAAAGCATTAATGCGGGAAATATAGGCAATAGCTCTCGTTCTTAATGGAATACCATTGGCATCGTAATAATGTTGCAGAAATTCAGCTTTTAACTTTGCTACATCCACACTTGATGGACACTCTGATTTGCATGCTTTACAAGACAAACATAAATCAAAAACTTCGTAAATTTCTTTATGGTTGAAAGGATTTTTTTTATCAGAATAAGTTAAAAACTCACGTAAAATATTTGCTCTGGCGCGTGTAGTAGAATTTTCGTCATGGGTTGCCATAAAACTCGGACACATGCTTCCTCCTATGATTTCCGATTTACGGCAATCGCCGGAACCATTGCATTTTTCAGCAGCTCTCAGTATTCCCTGGTCTTTAGAAAAATCAAAAACAGTTTCAATATCCTTGATTTTCAGGCCTGGTTCAAAGCGGAGAAAAGTATTCATGCTTGGTGTATCCACAATTTTACCCGGATTAAAAATATGTTGAGGATCCCAGCATTCTTTGATTTCCTGGATGATTTTATAATTTTTTTCACCTATCATTAAAGGAATAAACTCTCCCCTTAACCTGCCATCACCATGTTCTCCACTCAGTGAACCTTTGTATTTTTTTACAAGTTGAGCAGTTTCTAATGCTACAGTATGAAATAATTCTACATCTTTTGGATCTTTCAGGTTGAGTACAGGTCTTAAATGCAATTCACCGGTGGCTATATGGGCATAAAAAACGCAATTTAAACTGTATTTATCCAGTATTAGTTGAAATTCATCAATATATTCAGGCAAAAGCAAGGGATTTACAGCAGTATCTTCTATTACTGGAACAGGTTTCGCATCCCCGGGAATATTGGATAACACACCTAATCCAGCTTTTCTTAAGTTCCATACTTTCTTAATATCATCGCCAAAAATTAGAGGGAAATGATAGCCAAACCCATTCGCTCTCATTTCTTTTTCAAGTTGAGTGGCAGCAATCAATATAGCTTCTTTTGTATCCATTGCAAATTCAACAATGAGGATTGCTTTTGGATTTCCTTCTATAAAAAAGCGATTCTTATTTTGTTCAATATTGTCTTTAGTACAATTCATAATAATATCGTCCATCAACTCTATAGCCACCGGATGATATTTTAATGCAATGATATTTCCCAGCAAAGCATCTTTTAAACTATGGCAATGTATACAAACTAAAGCAAGATTTTTAGGCGGTAAAGGAAGAAGATTCAGGGTAATTTCAGTTGAAAAAGCAAGCGTTCCTTCTGAGCCAGATAGTAATTTAGAAAAGTTAAAAGCCTCCCCTTTTTCAGAAAATGGTTGTAAATCTAATAATAGATCTATTGCATATCCTGTATTTCTACGTTTAAGTGATTTGTCAGGATATTGTGCATTAATTTCAGCCTGATTATCTTTATTGTTTAAGACATCATTGATTTGCTGATAGATTTTATTTTCTAAAGTATTACCAATTAATTTTTCTTCAAATTCATTTTTACTCAAGGATTTGAAAAGTGCTTCTGAGCCATCACTCAATAAAGTGTTGATTGCAAGAGTATGTTCACGGGTACTCCCATATACCAATGAGTGCGCCCCACATGAATTATTTCCTACCATACCACCTATCATACAGCGATTGGAGGTTGATGTTTCTGGCCCAAAGAATAAATCTTTAGCAGCTAGTATTTTATTAAGTTCATCCAATACAACGCCTGGTTCAACCTTCACCCAATGCTCATCAACATTAATTTCGAGTATGCGGCACATATATTTTGAAACATCTACAATAATACCATTACCAACTACCTGACCAGCAAGCGATGTACCAGCAGTGCGAGGGATAAGAGATGTTTTATGTTCATTGGAAAACTGAATAAGTAAATGGATATCCTCTTTGTCTTTAGGAAGAAGAACTGCAAGTGGTATTTCACGATAAGCAGAAGCATCTGTTGCATAAAGCAAGCGCATGGTATCGTCAATATAAATATCACCTTTAAAAAGAGGTTTTAATGATTGTAATGCAAGATGTATTTGGATTGTATTCATTATGATATGATATAACATTTAATATTGAGCATGCGCTTAGTTTCAATCCTATTAAAAATGCAAATATAAAGTATAATCTCAAAAAAAAATAAATTTTGTCGATGATAGATGATGGAAATAAAAAAAGAGGCATAATACCTCTTTTTATTAATTACATTTTTAAACAACAAAGTTAAATCATACAATAAAATCAAAACATATCAGCAAGTAATGTCTCAATCGAATTGTTTTTATTTACATCTGATTCTAATATCGATTTAGTTAAATTCGAGTAAATTTCTTTCGCATTGGTCTCTTTGGCCAGAAAATATTTCACTGAAACTTCAAAACCGTTATCATTAAAAAAAATACGGTTTTTGTGTTTATCTTTTATAAAAAATTTGTCTTTATTCTCAATCGACTCGGAAATATATTTTTTTAGCAATACTTTTGAAATTGAATTCACATCTGTATTATTTACTTCAGTAAACGAATACTCGCCTGCAATAAACACCTCATTTGCAAATACATAGACTGATTTAAGTTTAGTATTTTGAATATTCTCCTGATACCCAATTATTTTTACTTTATAATCTTCAAAAATAAAAGCATTGAAACAAAAAGGTAAACCTACTGTATTAATTAATTCTTTTGAATTCAAAGTAAAAGGTGTATTCCCGAAAGTAATTGTTTCTGAAGTTTCAAATTCTTTAAAATTACTATTCTTTTTTAGAAAAATTTGGATATATGCAGAAAATTCTTCAGTTATGCAACGTGTAAAAGGACTTCTAAAACTATGTCTTCTAAACAAGTCAACATACTGAAAACTATATTCTCCATGAAATAATTTCGTAAAAAACATTTTTATTTTGAACATACTTAATATTTATTTCTGACTGATTTTATTTGCAAAAATAATTTAAAACTTGTAATAACCCAATTCTTTTACATCAAAACTATTTATAAAACTTACTTTTTGTGTATTTTCTGTTTTACCTAAACGAATAAATATTTCGGCAGATTTTTTAAATCTATCGTTACGATTCGCATCAAAGAGCAATAAATATCCAATAATAATATTACCAGCCATTTCAACTAAACGACGGGCATGAAAATCGTACAATTCAGTACTTTCAGCAGCATTGACTTTATCAATTGTTTTTGCAAACTGATCGGTCATTTTTACCAATGAATGTTGTAAATATCCAAATTCTGGTTTTAAAACAACTTTTTCGTTTTCACGTAAAATTTTCAAATACATGCCATTGCTGACACCACGGATAGCAGCTACAACCTGTAATTGAGATGTTCCCTCATAAATTGTTGTAATTCTTGCGTCTCTGTATATACGTTCAATTGGAAAATCCTTCATAAAACCAGTACCACCATGTACCTGAAGTGAATCATAGGCAATCTGGTTACAATATTCACTTGAAAACAATTTCAATAAAGGAGTGTAAACATCCGCAATCTTTTGATTCAGTTTAAAATCATTCCTTTCTTCAGGTGTTAAAGTTCTTTCTTCGGCAAGAAAACTGTATGATTTATAAATATCGACATATCTGCAAGTTTCATATAGCATGGTGCGAATGGCATCCGTTTTTGCTTTCATATTAGTAAGCATCTCGTATACAGCAGGATATTCGATAATTGCTTTTCCAAACTGTTCTCTTTCATGTGCATATTTCAAGGCTTCCCTATAAGCAGCTTCTGCAATTCCAACAGATTGGGCTCCAACACCTAAACGTGCAGAGTTCATCAATGACATTACATATTTAATCAAGCCCATTTTGCGGTCACCTACCAATTTGGCGGGTGCATTGGTAAAAACCAGTTCACAGGTTGGAGAACCTTTAATCCCCAACTTATTTTCAATACGACGAACAATCATTGCATTGTCTCTTCTGTCATATACAAATAATGACAAACCTCTGGCATCTGAAGTTCCTGCTTCGGAACGTGCCAAAACCAGAGAAACATCAGCATCACCATTGGTAATAAATCGTTTAACACCATTTAATTTCCAGGTACCAGCTTTTTCATCAAAAGTGGCTTTTAATTGAACAGCTTGTAAATCAGAACCTGCATCAGGTTCGGTTAAATCCATAGCTGCAGTGGCTCCTTCACGATTAAAGCGAGGTAAAAATTCCTGTTTTATTTCTTCTGAACCAAATTCATGAATGGTTTCAGCACAATCCTGTAAACCCCAAATGTTTGCAAAACCAGCATCAGCACGAGCCACTAATTCTGCAGACATAACATAAGGTACAAATGAAAAATTCAACCCACCATATTTACGGGGTAATGAAATGCCCACAACGCCAGCCTGAACCATAGCATCATAGTTTTGTTGAGTACCTCTTGCATATTTAACCTGATTATTTTCCAAAACAGGACCATCATGATCAACAGATTCTGCATTTTCTGCAATAATATCACCTGCAATTTCGCCGATAATTTCAAGGACCTTGTTGTAATTATCCATTGTATCTTCAAAATCGACGGGAGCGTAATCGTATTTATCTTTATCAGCAAAATTACTTTCTTTCAATCCTACCATTTTTTCCATCAAAGGATGAGTAAGATGAAATTTCAAGTCTTCATTATCTGTATAAAAATTTGCCATTATTATTTCTTTTTTTATTTAGAATTTTCTTTATAATATTTTATCATTTTGGGCAAAATATCACCCACATTGCCAATAATCGTATAATCGGCAATTTTATTAATTGGTGCATTAGGATCATTATTGATAGAAATAATTTTCACACTTTGATCCATGCCTGCACGGTGCTGAACAGCACCTGAAATACCACAGGCTATATATAATTTAGGACGAACAGTAATCCCTGTTTGTCCAATCTGACGAGCATGATCTACCAGGCCTGCATCAACAGCTGCTCTGGAAGCACCAACTTCTCCTCCGATTGCATCAGCAAGCTGATACAATAAATCGAAATTTTCTTTGGTTCCAACACCATAACCTCCAGCAACAATAATCTGAGCACCTTTTATATTAATTTTCTGACTTTCAATATGTCTTTCAATAATTTCGACTATGAAATCATGCCCATTTAAAGATTTTTCAATATTGATCTTTTTTAATTTCCCTTTGAAATTTTGAGCGAAAATTTCTTGTTTCATCACACCTTCTCTCACTGTTGCCATTTGAGGGCGTGTGTCAGGATTAATAATGGTTGCAATAATATTGCCACCAAAAGCAGGACGAATTTGGTACAAAAGATTTTTATAAACTTTCTGGGTTTTATTCTCGGTATGATCACCAATTTCAAGACTTGTGCAATCGGCAGTTAAACCACATCGCAAAGCAGAAGCTACTCTGGGAGCTAAATCTCTGCCTACTGAAGTCGCACCAAATAGAGCAATTTCAGGTTGTTCATCTTTAAAAAGACTGACAACAATGGCTGCGTGAGGCAAAGTAGTATAAGGAAACAAACGTTCTTGCTGAGCCAGATGTATTACATCGACACCATAAGGGTAAAGTTGGTTTTCGATATTCTGAATTTGGTCTCCAATTACAACTGCTTCAAGTTTAATACTTAGGTCATTTGCCAATTTTCGTCCTTTCGATAACAATTCGAGACTTACATCGGCTATCAACCCATCTTCATTCACTTCACAATAAACAAAAATATTATTCATATATTTAATTAATTTTTTATCAATAATTTAGCTATTAACCGATGATGTGGGCAGCAAGCAGTTCTTGTATTAAACCTTCAACATCTTTATCAGTATCCGTTAAAAGAATAGTTTCTTTTTGTTGCAATACAACGTTTTCAATCTTTTTAACTTTTGTAGGTGAGCCGGATAAACCAAGCATTTCAACATCAGCATCCAGATCTGCAACTGTCCATTCTTCTAATTGGAGATAAGGTCTTTTGTTGTATAATTCAGTATAATCTCTTGTTTCTTCCTGTAATTCGGTAATGGTGCGCGCATGTTTATGTTTCATAAGCAATTTTGCATTGCGCGGACGACATTCAGGAGCAGAACTATGAACGGTTAAGAGAGCTGGGTAAGAAGTTTTAACAACTTCAATCCCTCTTTCTAATCTTCTTTTAATGGTGATTTGATTTTCATCAACTGATACTACTTCCTCTACATAGGTAATTTGAGGAATACCTAATTTTTCAGCTGTTTGAGGACCAACTTGTGCAGTATCTCCATCTATAGCCTGACGACCAGAAATTACCAATTGATAAGGGGCTAATTTTTTTACAGCCAATGAAATTGCATAAGAAGTTGCCAGTGTATCAGAACCTGCAAATTTTCTATCGGTAATTAAATAGCCACCATCAGCACCACGATAAATAGATTCGCGAATAATTTCTGCTGCTCTGGGTGGGCCCATGGTTAAAATTATTACTTCTGCACCTTTTATTTTGCTTTTAATGTGAAGTGCCATTTCTAAGGCATTCAAATCTTCGGGGTTGTAAATAGCAGGTAATGCAGCACGGTTAACGGTTCCGTCAGCCTTCATGGCATCTTTCCCTACATTTCTGGTATCAGGAACCTGCTTAGCTAAGACTACAATTCTAAAACTCATATATATTATTTAGTTAAATATTCTGCAAAAAGTCTGCAAATTTATATAATTCTGATAAAAATAACAAATTTAATATTTTAGAAGACTCATTTGTCTTCTTACAAAAATTGGAATTCACTCAATTAAGTATATCAGCTACTTAATAGTCAGAAATTCTATCTGAATAGATTTATATTTTACGCACAAAATAATTTTGAACCTATTAAATCTAAAGAATAATTTGACTAAATTTGCAAGAATAATTAATTAGTCGCTAAGACAGAAAAATAAACAAATTTGGAATTTCAACTTACCTCAGATTTTAAACCAACCGGAGATCAACCAGAAGCTATTAAACAATTGGTAGAAGGCATTCAACGTGGCGACAAAGCTCAAACTTTACTGGGTGTTACCGGATCAGGCAAAACTTTTACTGTAGCTAACATTATTCAACAGGTTCAAAAACCGACACTTATACTTAGTCACAATAAGACCCTGGCTGCTCAGTTATTTAATGAATTCAAACAGTTTTTCCCTGATAATGCGGTGGAATATTTCGTCTCCTATTACGATTATTATCAACCTGAAGCCTTTATTCCATCTACCAATACTTATATCGAAAAAGATCTTTCCATCAACGAGGAGATAGAGAAGTTCAGATTGAGTACCTCTTCGGCATTGCTTTCAGCAAGAAAAGACGTGATTGTCGTTGCATCGGTTTCCTGTATCTATGGCATCGGAAACCCCGATGATTTTTACAGCAATATCATCGAAGTCAAAAAAGGGGATGTCATCAGCCGGAATAAATTACTACTATCTTTCGTAGGAAGTTTGTATTCCAGAACCGAAGCCGATTTTAGCCGTGGGAATTTTAGGGTAAAAGGAGATACGGTAGAAATTTATCCTGCATATTTAGATATTGGTTATCGCATGATTTTCTGGGGCGACGACATTGAAAGCATTGAATCTTTCGACGTTATAAATGGGTTTACAATTGATACGTTGAATGAAGTCAAGATATTTCCGGCCAATATTTTCGTGACTTCTCCCGAGAAAGTCAAAAAAGCTATCTATGCCATACAAGATGATTTGGTGAAGCAAATGGATTTTTTAAAAGAAGCCGGAAAAAACCTCGAAGCAAAACGATTGGAAGACAGGGTTACCTACGATCTGGAAATGCTTAGGGAATTAGGATATTGTTCCGGCATCGAAAATTATTCAAGGTATTTCGATGGCAGAGAAGCAGGTTCCCGCCCTTTTTGTTTGATTGATTATTTTCCCGATGACTTCCTGCTAGTGATTGACGAAAGTCATGCGACCATCCCTCAGGTGAGAGCCATGTACGGTGGCGACCGTTCGCGCAAGCAAAATCTGGTTGAATATGGATTCCGTCTTCCTTCGGCTATGGACAACCGACCCTTGAAATTTGATGAATTTGAAGCGATGGTAAAACAATGCATCTTTGTGAGCGCAACCCCAGCCGATTATGAATTACAACTATCTGATGGAGTTGTTGTAGAACAACTAATACGGCCGACCGGTTTACTCGATCCAATTATTGAAGTCAGACCCAGTTTAAACCAAGTGGATGATTTACTTGATGAAATTCAAATCGTTACAAACCGAAATGAAAGAACCCTGGTAACTACCTTGACCAAAAGAATGGCCGAAGAATTATCGAAATACATGACCAATATTGGCATTAAATGCCGTTACATCCATTCGGATGTGGTTACGCTGGAAAGAATTGAAATTTTAAAAGACTTAAGAGCAGGAAGTTTCGACGTATTGATAGGTGTTAACCTTTTACGGGAAGGATTGGATTTACCGGAAGTATCCCTGGTAGCCATTTTAGATGCCGACAAAGAAGGCTTTTTACGTTCCGAAAGATCGCTGACACAAACCTCAGGTCGTGCTGCCCGGAATGTAAACAGTAAAGTAATTATGTATGCGGATAAAATTACAAATTCCATGCAGATGACCATAGATTCCACCAATCGAAAACGGGAAAAACAAATCAAATACAATACCGATAACAACATCACGCCTACTTCCATCATTCGATCAACAGATTCCGTTTTCGGACTATCAAAAGCCGGCATCACCAAAGAACCCCGACCTTATATCGAAAATGACATCAACAGTGTAGCTGCAGAACCTGTATTGAAATACATGAGTAAGGAACAATTGCAGAAGAGCCTGCAGACATTAAAACTGGAAATGAACAAAGCTGTTAAACAACTTGACTTCATTCAGGCAGCCGAAATCAGAGACGAAATGTTTGAACTACAGAAACTGATTGAATTGAAAAGCCTGAAGGCGTATTAATCTCCGGATGAAGACCAGACCATATTACTGTTTATAATCATTTTCTAACGCTTATATTTTTTATATCGACTTACTCCAAAATATTGTATTTTTGTTTTTTAGATAATTACTCATTTCAATCAAATTTTATTATGAATTCAAAAAAGAAACTATTCGCCTTCATACTTCTTTATTTAACTACAACTTTTTTTGTCTTTTCCCAAAAACCTGAGAAAAGAGATAAAGCTATTTATACCGAAAAAAAAGCCGGATATTACCAAAATGTATTGCTGAAAACCATTGAAACAGAAGACAGAGATAAATCTGCAATCCAGGATGCTTCTACTGTGTTTAGTGTTGATTTTTCTGGTACTACTTTCCCTACCGACACTTCTTTCTATACAAAATACTGGCACAACAACCCTTTGAATCAAGGATTAACAGGAACCTGCTGGTGTTTTGCAGGCACTTCCTTTGTAGAATCAGAAGTAGAAAGAACTACAAAGCGAAAAATCAAGTTGTCTGAAATGTATACTGTATATTGGGAGTATGTGGAACGTGCCCGATATTTTGTTGAAAAACGGGGTGATATGTATTTCAGCGAAGGCTCTGAATCCAACGCAGTATTGCGAATGATGCAAAAACACGGTGCACTTCCCTCTTTTGCATATACTGGGAAATTGCCGGGAAAAACAGTTCATAACCATGTAAAAATGGTTCAGGAAATGACAGCCTATTTAACTTCGGTAAAAGAAAACAATCAGTGGAACGTAGAAGTTGTGGTTGCAAATATTAAAAGTATCTTAAATTTTTATATGGGTGAACCTCCCACTGCTTTTAGTTTTGAAGAAAAAACAATTACACCGCTTAATTTTTTCAATGATATTTTGAATTTTAATGTAGGAAATTACTTTAGTTTTATGTCTACAAAAAAAATAGCTTACAATCAGAAAGGTTTATTAGACGAAGCCGATAACTGGTGGAAATCTAAAGATTATTACAATTTGTCATTAAGCGACTACATGAAATTGATTGTAAAAGCCATTACTAAAGGCTATACCATAGCCCTATGCGGTGATGTTTCAGAACCGGGTTACAACAGTCAGAACCAGGTAGCTATTATTCCAAGCTTTGATATTCCATCAGAATTTATTAACGAAGATGCCCGTCAGTTCCGTATAGAAAACAAAACCACAACCGACGATCATTGTACACATATTGTTGGCTATCAGCTTAAAGATGGAAAATATTGGTTTTTGATAAAAGATTCAGGGAGTGGCGCAAATGATGGAAATACCAAAGGTTATCGCTTTTATCACGAAGATTACATCAAACTCAAAATGATGAATGTTTTGCTTCACAAAGATGTTGCAAAAGAGTTTTTGGATAAAATCATTAAATAATTACTTGGAGTGAATTAGAGTACTTAGAGTACTTAGAATGCCATGAGTACCCTGAGCACTTAAATTACTTGATGAGCTCTGCGTACTTTGAGTGCTTGAAAATTGCAAAAAAACGTATTGAATGAATATGATAACAATTAATAAACGAAAAATAATCAACGATCCTGTGCATGGTTTTATTGGATTACCTAATGATCTGATTTTTGATATTATTGAGCATCCCTATTTTCAACGATTACGCAGAATAAAACAATTGGGCCTTACCCATCTCGTTTATCCAGGAGCTATCCATTCACGCTTTAGTCATGCCTTGGGAAGTATGCATCTGATGCTGGAAGCTATAGATGTATTAAGACAAAAAGGACAAACCATTACGGACGAAGAATCAACCGCAGCTGCTATTGCCATTTTGCTGCACGATATCGGACATGGTCCTTTTTCGCACGCCTTGGAACATTCAATAGTAGATAGTATGAGCCACGAGGCACTTTCTGAAATTTTCATGAATCGGCTGAACCAAACGTTTAATGGTGAACTGAAAATAGCACTTGATATATTTAAAGGCAATTATTCCAAAAAGTTTCTGCATCAATTGGTTTCAGGTCAGTTAGATGTTGACAGATTGGATTATTTAACCCGCGACAGTTTCTTTACGGGTGTCTCTGAAGGGATTATCGGTACCGAACGCATTATTAAAATGTTGAATGTATGGGATGGAGAGTTGGTTGTTGAAATAAAAGGCATCTACTCAATTGAAAAATTCTTAGTCTCACGAAGATTGATGTATTGGCAGGTATATCTTCACAAAACAGTTCTTTCTGCAGAACAGTTGATGATAAAAATACTGAAACGAGCTAAGCAATTAGCACAATCAGATATAGATGTATTTGCAACACCAGCCTTGCAAATTTTTCTAAAAAATAATTATCAAAAACATGATTTTGCTAAAAATGAATCTCTTATCGAAGCATTTTCGCAATTAGATGATTTTGACATATTTACTTCAATCAAAGTATGGCAACTCCATGAGGATAAAATTTTATCTGAATTATCTAAGTCATTAGTAAATAGAAAACTCTATCAGATAGAATTACAAAATAAGACGTTTGATAAAATCAGAATAGCTGAACTTAAAAAAAGAATTGGTAAATTTTATGCTATCAGTGAGGAAGACACTGATTATTTTGTGTTTACAACAGAAGTGGTAAACAATGCTTACGATTTAAAGCACGAAAATATAAATATCTTGTTGAAAAACAATGTTGTAAAGGATATTACCGAAGCATCAGATCAGTTGAATGCAGCATTTCTAGATAAAATTGTAAAAAAACAATTACTCTGTTACCCAAAAGAAAGATACCTTCAATAATTTTATTTTCAATTTTAGAAAAAATAAATTATTTACTTATCCTATTTTCAAATAAATAGGCCTTTTATTATTTGTATTTATACAAAGAATTTGGTTTTGAAAATAAAATATGCTAAAATGTTTAGAATAAGTCTTATTTTTGCAGATTAGAAAAAAAATATCAAATTACAAATATTCTCATTAATGAAATTTACGGTTCAGCAAATAGCCGATACTTTAAACGGTGTTGTAGAAGGAAATCCTGATATTACAGTTGATAAATTATCAAAAATCGAAGAAGGCAGCGAAGGAAGTCTTTCTTTTTTAGCGAATAAAATATATACCCCTTACATATATTCTACGCTAGCTTCAGCTGTTATTGTCAACAAAGATTTTGTTCCTGAACAACCTATTTCTGTTACATTAATAAGAGTAGATGATGCCTATAGCGCATTTGCCAAGCTTCTTGATTTTTACAACCAGGTAAAATTAAACAAAACAGGTATCTCTCAAATGGCATTCATCTCTCCTTCTGCTACTACTGGCGAAAACAATTATATTGGTGAATTTGCTTTTATTGGAGAAAATGTAAAACTGGGTAAGAATACAAAAATATATCCTCAGGTATATCTGGGTGATAATACCTTAATTGGAGACAATACTACCCTGTTTGCAGGCGTTAAAATATATTCAGATACGATTATAGGAAGCAATTGTATTATCCATGCTGGTGTTGTATTGGGTGCTGACGGCTTTGGATTTGCACCTCAAGCCGATAACATTTACAATAAAGTTGCTCAAATCGGAAACGTCATCATTGAAGACAATGTTGAAATCGGAGCAAATACAAGTATCGACAGAGCTACATTGGGGTCAACCATTATTAAAAAAGGTGTAAAATTAGATAATCAGATTCAGATTGGTCACAATGTTGTTATCGGTGAAAATACGGTAATCGTTTCTCAAACCGGAATTGCAGGTTCTACAAAAATTGGCAAGAATTGTATGATAGCAGGACAAGTTGGTATAGTCGGGCATATTACAATTGCCGACAATGTAAAAATTGGCGCACAATCAGGGATTAATTCTTCTATTAAAAAAGAAGGTGCTGCATTATTGGGATCTCCTGCATTTAGTGTAAATGATTATCGTAAAACTTATGTCCATTTCCGCAATCTTTCCAAATTAGTTGCCCGTATCGAAGAACTTGAGAAGAAACTTAAAGAAAAAGAATAAATCTCCCCGATTTATTTTCAAATTAGGCTATCTTTCATTAGGCTAATTACTGAAATATTTTAGTTTTATTAGAAATATGTTAATTAGTATATTTCTAGCGAAGGGTTTTGCATTCAGAAGCGTCTATAATTATTGATGTTAAAAATATTGCAATATTACAACAAATTTATACCAGCTGAATATTTTACATCCATTCAAATACAATACATTTACAAATTTCTTCAATTTAAAATACAGACAAATCTAAAATCTGAACTTATGTTTTGTAGATAAAGGATAGGTTTGTATCACATTACAAAGCGTCAAAATTTTATAACTCTTTTATTGAATTTTATAACATTTCAGTTTTTTAAAATTGCTAATATTGCAAAACAATTCTAAACCTATACTAAAAATAAGCAAATAAAGGTTTCCTATAAATTATGCAGAAAATAAAAACGTTATTCCCACATTATATCAGCAGTTTACTGAATAGTTATTCGCAAATTTTCTTTTCGAAAAACGTAATATTTGCCTGTTTGTTGATAATTGTTACTTTTTTTGACTTTTATGCTGGTTTGAGTGGGGTAATTGCAGTAACTATATCTAATACTGCAGCTTATATAATCGGATTCAATCGTCAAAATATCAGTTCCGGCTATTATGGGTTCAATAGTTTATTGGTTGCTTTAGGAATGGGCGTTTATTATGAGCCTAATTTGCATTTTTTTGTTATATTATTTTTTGCAGCCCTGCTTACATTATTTATAACAGTTTCTTTAGAGGGAGTAATTGGTAAATATGGATTGCCTTATTTAAGTATTTCCTTTTTATTGGTTATTTGGATGGCAACCATCGCAAGCAAAGGATATAAATCTTTAAACATTAGCGAAAGAGGAATCTATTCACTGAATGAAATGTATTCCTTGGGTGGTTATAAGCTGGTTCGTATTTTCGAATGGTTTAATAATTTGGATTTACCCGATTATGTTATTTTATATTTTCGTTCGTTAGGAGCTATTTTCTTTCAATATCATTTGGTAGCAGGTTTACTGGTTGCATTGGGGTTACTGATATATTCAAGAATTTCATTTATGTTATCCATATTTGGATTCGGATGTGCATATATTTTTTATCAGATATTCGGTGGAAATATTACAGATCTGAGTTATGGATATATTGGATTTAACTTCATCCTCACATCTATTGCCATTGGTGGGTTTTTTATAGTTTCTTCAAAATATTCTTTTTTATGGGTATTATTGATGGTTCCTGTTATTTCAATCATACTTTCGAGTACCAATGTTATATTTTCGATGTTTCAGCTGTCAATATATTCATTACCCTTTAATTTTGTAGTCCTCCTCTTTTTATATGTTCTTAAATTCAGAGAACGTTTTTATTTAAAACCAGAAGTTGTTATTAATCAACAGTTTTCACCAGAAAAAAACCTATATACTCAAAAAAATAATCTAGGAAGGTTTCGTAATTCCTATATCATTCCTATTTGGTTGCCTTTTTGGGGAGAATGGAAAGTTACCCAGGCTCACAATGGAAAAATAACCCACAAGGCTGAATGGAAACATGCATGGGATTTTGAAATTGAAGACGAAAAAAACAATTTATTTACAGAAACAGGTTTAAATTGCGCCGATTATTATTGTTACAACAAACCAATTGTTGCACCTGCAGCTGGTTGGGTGGAATTAATACATGACAATGTAGATGATAATACCATAGGAGATGTAAATACAGATGAAAATTGGGGAAATACTATTATTATCCGCCATACCGATTTATTATTCAGCAAAATCTGCCATATTAAAAAAGAAAGTTTTAAGGTAAATGTCGGTGATTTTGTAAAAAAAGGAGATCTTATTGCAAGTAGTGGAAATTCTGGCAGATCGCCTCAACCTCATATACATTTTCAATTACAAGCAACTCCTCATATAGTTTCCAAAACACTTGATTATCCTTTAGGTCATTATATTTTACACAAAAACGGGATTTACATTTTACAATCTTATAAAAAGCCTGAAGAAAATGATACTATTTTAAATATTGAAAAAAATCCTTCTTTGTACAAAGCTTACCATTTTATTCCAGGTCAACGTATTGTATTTAATGTACAAACAGAAAAAAGTCTTAAAGAAAAAAAATACACATGGGAAGTTCAAGTAGATATTAATAATCAATCCTTGATTTATTGCGAAAATACAGGTGCCAGAGCTTATTTTTACAATGATGGTAGTTTCCATTATTTTACACATTACGAAGGAAGTAAAACTACTCTATTGTATTATTTTTATTTAGCAAATTTCAAAGTAATGAATGGATTTTACAAAGATTTGATTATAGAAGACAATTACCCTTTACACATTACTGCCAATTCACCTATTTTAATTATCCAGGATTTTATTGCACCCTTCTATATTTTTATAAAATCTAAATTCAAAATGAGTTATTTATCTAAAAAAGATGACTTTAGCAATAGTGATATTGAATTAGAATCGAAAGCTACCATTAAAATTGGCAAATTTATCACCAAAGAATTAAAATTTAATATCTCGATAAAAGACAATTGTATCGACAAAATGCATGCAGTACAAGGAGAAAAAAGCTTTGTAGCTCAAAGAATGATGAAAGATAAAGAATAAATTAAAAAAGTTATGTTTATAAAAAGCGCTAAAATAACAATTGCAATCCTATTAATACTTTTTGGTTTAGGCACTTATGCACAAACTACGACAGATAATATTGAACAAAAAACCTTGGAATTGTTTCAGAATAAACAATACAAAAGACTCATTTTTGTTGGAGAAGAAGCCATAGCAAATAAAACAGATTACTTTTTTCTGCGTTATCGTATAGGTGTCGCCTATTACGAATTAGGAAATTATCGTATGGCAGCTTATCATTTTGAAAAAGCCTTGGTTTTTAATTCAGATGACCCTTCAGAATTGGAATATTTATACTATAGTTATCTGTTTTCAGGACGTACTTCTGATGCTAATTATCTTACTTCCAGAATGACCGAAGACTTAAAAAAGAAAATTGCTTATAAAACCAAATTTTTAAATTGTATTAATTTTGAAACGGGTGTTTCCTTAAGTAATAATATTCCAAAAAATGCTGGTATTGATCTAGATGGCACTTCTAATATATATGGAGAAAATGATTTGAATAACAATATTTTTTATGGACATCTCGGCCTTAAACACGACATTCTCCCTTTTTTAAGTATATACCATGGATTTAGCCATATTTCAATTGAAAAACGAAAAATAATTCGCATTCTGGACAAAGATACGATATCAAATTACACCCTTACCCAAAATGAATATTATATCAACAGTGATATTCAACTTAAAAACGGCATTAAACTTACTCCTGCCTTTCATTTCATGAACGTTGCCTCAAAAGGGATGAAATTTGACAGCACTCAGCTACCCCCTTTTGCAGATGAAACTTTAAATATCAACAATTATGTAGTTTCAATAACAATTGCTAAAGAGTCCAAAAAACTTACATATAGTTTTTCTGCCACTTATTCTAATTTGAATTACGCAAAGCAAATACAGGCCGGAATTGGCCTTACCTACTACCCTTTTGGAAATCTTAATTTATACAGTACTACAAATTTAGTTTATTTTAATCAAAAAACACCCGGCTGGTTAACTCAAGGGAGTAGCAAGGAAAACCGTGTTATTTTTGATCAAACTGTCGGTTTTAAAATAAGTCCTAAGCTTTGGACAGAAGCTTCTTTTACTTTAGGAAATCTGGCAAACTATAATGAAAAAAATGCGTTTATTGTTTATAATATTGCCGATAAAATCAATTTTAAAACTGGAATTTCATTTATTTATGCTTTGTCTTCAAAAATAGAATTATCTTTGAGGTATCAATTTTTAAGTCGTGAAAACAATTATATAACATATCAAAATATAACTACAATTAATACAAATACAACAAATTATCAAAACAACACCCTAATAGGAGGAATCAAATGGAAATTTTAAAAAAAACAATTTTAACAGCTTTAATCACAATATTCATTGCTAATTTTAGCTTTTGTCAAAACTACAAAGAAATACAAACTGCTTTTGCGGCAAGTCATCTTTCAGAATCTAAAGCTGAATATCCAAAGGCTATTGATGCCTTAAAAAAAGTCTATGATGAAAAATCTTATGAAATCAATTTAAGATTGGGCTGGC
>CAZCBG010000052.1:0-6093 GCA_964496885.1 uncultured Bacteroides sp.
AATCGTTGAGTTCTTTTAAAAATTCACCAGCTAGGACAGCATGGTGCTGAGGTTCAAAGTAACGCAAGGCGTTTTGCAATGCTAACTTTTTCTCTTCATTGTTTAGAATATCTTTGCGCTTAGGGGCATGGTTGATGTTGAGATCCCGCACTTGAGGCATAGGTAATTCCGAAGGAATACCCTGAATAATAGATTGCTGAAAATCTTTCATTTTTTTATTTGATGATTGATGATTGAGTTATTGGGTTATTGGGTTATTAGTTTTTGGTTTTTGGTTTTTTTATTATCAGTTAGTTCTAATTCCGATTCTCTAATGTCCAAGTTCCTAATGCCTAATGCCAAATTTCCTAAAGTCTATAAAATTACTGATCTTTTTTCCTCCCAAAAACGCTTATTTTCACATATCGTTCGGGGTGTAAACGAAAATCTTCCAATAATAGATCCAGGTTTTTGGCTGAAGATTCTAGTTTTTTGTAAAGAGTATCGTTGTTGACCAACATACCAATACTTCCTTCACCTTTATTGATCTTTTGCATAATACCTGACATATCTCCCAAGACTTTATTAGCTGAGAGTATGGTTTGATTGATATTGGCTTTAGCAAGGGTATCACTCAAAGAAGAAAAATTAGTGATAATATTGGTAATTTTATCATTGTTATTTCTGATATTATGAGAAATGGATTCAAAATTGGTAATGATGGAAGCCAATCGGTTGCGTTGTGTAGAAACCAAGGTATCAACATTATAAGTTGTATTTTTGATATTTTCGAGTGTTATTTTAATATTTTCGAAACTTTTTGATAAATTTTGTTGAGTAGTTGTATTGAAAACCAACTTAACTGCAATCAAAACAGAATCAAAAGAACTCATCAATTCTTCTGCTTTAAGTTTTAACGGAAGTACCTGACGGCTAATTTCTTCTTTTAAGTCAGATTCAATTTCAGATTTTAAGGTTTCGCCACCTTTGAGTTTTGTCTTTGAGTTTCCTAATATTATCTGAATAGCTTTTGAGCCCATCAAATCGGCACTGTAAATTTTGGCAATAGAATTATCAGGAACCGATAGCTTTGAGCTAAAAACTATGGCTACTTTAATAGTAGGAGATTCATTGCTAACAAACTCCACGTCCTGAATATAACCAACTTTAATACCATTTATATATACAGGATTAGAAGGAACAAGTCCATCAACTTTAGGGTAATAAGCGTAGCAAATTTTCTGACTCGAAAAAAGATCTCTGCTTTTTAGAAAATTTACACCCCATATCACTATTGCAATGGTAAGTATAAACAAAGTACCAATTTTTATTTCTCTAGTTATTTTCAAGTTGAATTAATTTTAGTTTTTACAAATATACATTAAAAATTATAATTTATAGTCATTAAGCTAGTTTTTCTCGTTTATTAATTTTACAGCCTGAGAAGGAGAAATCCGCTCACCATTTAAAAAAGCGACTACAAAAGCATCTTTAAATCCTTTTTCCTGCATCCGGACCAATAGCTTGTTAGCATCTTTAAGGTTTTGCTCATTACCAACCGTATATTTATATAAATTACCATGAAAATACTTTTTAACCTTTTCAAGGTTTGAAAACTCAGAAGAAGAGGTTGATTTATCAGAAGCTGAAGTAGCAAATTGAACCCTGAATGAAATTTCGTTTTTACTTACATTCGCCAAAATGAGGGTATCAGATTTTTCATTGGGCTTTACTATATTAGTTTTATCTTCCTCAACTTTAAGAGTCGCTATTTGAGCCTGATTATTAAATCCTTCCATTTTAAATTTATATTCCTTAAAAGCATCAAAAATAGAGTGAGCAATTTCGTTTTTACCTTTTTCAGACCCTAAAAATTCTTCTTCTTTTAGATTGCTTACAAAACCATTTTCAATTAAGATAGCCGGCATTGTTGTTTTATAAAGCACCAAAAAACCGGCTTGTTTTACACCTCTATCTAATGATTTCATATTATTGCGAAAATGTTTCTGAACCTTAGCAGCCAAATCGAGGCTTTGGTCTAAATATGCATTTTGAAATAATGAAAAAATAATATTGGCTTCTGGTGAGTTGGGGTCAAATCCATCGTAACTGGCTGAATAGTTATCTTCTAATAGAATAGCTGCATTTTCTTTTTTTGCTACATCCAGATTGGATTGAGATTTATGAAGCCCCATCACCCAGGTTTCTGTTCCATAAGACTCTTTTGATTTGGTAGAATTACAATGTAAAGAAATAAATAAATCGGCGTGATTTTCATTCGCAATTTTAGCTCTTCGGTAAAGTTCAATAAATTCGTCGGTTTTACGGGTATAAATAACTTTTACATCACTAAAATTAGATTCTATTAATTTACCTAATTTTAAAGCCAACGCTAGTACAACATCTTTTTCTTTTAATTTACTGCCAATGGCTCCTGGATCATGACCACCATGACCTGCATCAATAACAACAAGGTTAATTTTACCACTTTTCGAGGGTTTTGATGCAAAAAGCTGAAAACCTAACAACATAAGTATAGTAAAAAAAATAATGCAATTGCCTTTTTTCATGAATAATTATTTATGTAGATTATTGATTTTGTATTAATTATATTTTCAATTTTTATCTATTTAGCTTCGCCCCTTTTGTCTGATTTCAAGCTTGGGTTAAAGCGTATTCAGCACATTAAATAATTTAGAACAGCTTCATTTTAAAGTATTAAGCTAAATTTTATTTTGTTAAAAATTTATAATTCTATACATTAAAACTGTAATTATCAGATAAACTTTTCGTTATTCAATTGAATAGTTTAATTTTGCGCTATAAATTTTCTACAAAAATAACATTAAAAAAAATATTTTTAATATAAATTACTATCGAAATTGCTAACAATTCGTTCATATTTGTTTTTTTTATTTTTCCTGACCTTTTCATTTGGGTTCCCAAATTATTTAATTGCTCAGCAAAACAAGCAATTACCACCTCCTGATTCATCCAACATTAACAAATACAATTTTTCGACATCCGATACTACTTTGCTTACATTTGATTCATTATTGGTTCATAAAGATACTAAAGATTCGTTAAAGCGAAAAAAATCGAATACAATTGAGACCAAAATAATTTACAAATCAACAGATTCTTTACGTTTTAACATAAAAGAGAAAAAAGTATTTCTTTTCAACAAAGCCGATATTACCTATGCTAAAATAGCTTTAAAAGCCGACTATGTGGATATGAACTTTAGCAAAAATGAGGTTTTTGCTAAAGGTGTAGAAGATACTGCAGGAATAGTTCAAGGTAACCCAGTATTCAAAGAAGGTGAAAAAACTTTCGATTCTAAAGAAATGCTTTATAACTTCCATTCAAAAAAAGGACTAATCAAACAAGTAATTACCAAAGAAAGTGAAGGTTATGTTCATGGTGAGAATGTAAAGAAAATGGCAGATGATATTACCTATATCAAAAACGGAAAATTTACTACCTGCGATCTTGAACATCCTCATTTCGATATCAGGTTTGGGCGAGCCAAAGCTATTCCTGACAAAAAAATCATCACAGGACCAGCATTTCTTTATATTGAGGACATTCCAACTCCACTGTTTGTCCCTTTAGGTTATTTTCCTAACACAAAAAATCAATCATCAGGTATTTTATTTCCTACTTATGGTGAATCACCTAACAGAGGTTTCTTTTTAGAAAATGGTGGATATTACTTTGCCTTCAGCGATTATATTGATTTGGCTTTACGGGGAGATATCTATACTAGGGGGAGCTGGGGAATTCATTCTTTTTCAAATTATAACAAGAGATATAAATTCAATGGATCATTAAATTTTGACTATGTTGTAAATATTGATGGCGAAAAAAACCTGCCCGGTTATTCAAGGAATTCTGATTTCTCATTGAACTGGCGATTTAATCAGGATGCAAAAGCACGTCCTAACAGCCGTTTTGTAGCAAATGTAAATTTAAGAAGTAGTAAGTACGACCAATTTGCTCAAAATATAAATAATATTTTTACCAATACAACAAACTCAAGTATTTCCTATTCAACTACTTTTGGAGAAAACTATTCATTAAATGTAAATTTAGGAGAAAGCTACAATACCAATACCAGGGTAATTGACCTCAACCTACCAAGTATTGCATTCAGTGCCAATCGCTTCACACCTTTTCGCAAAAAAATCCAGTTGGGTGAAGTAAAATGGTACGAAAACATTAGTATCAGTTATTCGATGGAAGCACAAAATAATATTAACGCTCATGATAGTACTTTGTTTACACAAAAAACTATTGATAATATGCAAAATGGCGTAAGGCATTCTATACCTATAAGTAGCAGCATAAAAGTTTTAAAATATTTTACCTTAACCAATTCTGTTAACATCAACGACAGATGGTATCTTAAAACCATAGAGAAAGAATGGTCAAACGACACCTTATATAGTGGCAATGATACCACATTCGGTTATTTAAAAACCAAGGAAATTAAAGGATTTTCCAGTGCTTTCGATTTTCAGTTTAGTTCAAGTCTCAACACGAGGTTGTATGGGATGCTGCAATTTAAGAAAGGACCTATTCGTGCCATTCGTCATGTACTTACACCTAGTATTGGGTTTTCTTGGCGGCCTGATTTTGGAACTAGTAGTTGGGATTATTACCGTTCCTATATCGACAAAAATGGGATTGTACAGAAATATTCTAAATATGAAGGAGCTCTCTATGGCGGTCCACAAAGCGGGAAATATGGGAATATAGGGTTTTCGTTAGACAACAGTCTCGAGATTAAAATTCGGTCCAAAAAAGATTCTATAACAGGAATGAAAAAAATAGTCCTGATTGAAAGCTTATCTTTATCTACTTCCTATAATATGGCAGTAGACTCTCTCAATTGGGCTCCCATTTCAATAAATGGAAGAACAACCTTGTTTAGGAATATTACAGTAAATTTTTCAAGTATATGGGACCCTTATGTTAAAAACAAAAATGACTCAAGGATTAATCAATATGAATGGGATATCAATAAACGATTGGTCAGATTAGACAATTTGCAATGGAATGTTGGACTTAATTTAAACCTTAACCCTGCTTTTTTTAAAAAGAAAGCAACTACAAGCCCAGCTGTTCAGGAAACAAAACCAGCATATTCACAGAATTCAGTAAGCAATATCAATCAAACCTTGGGCGATCAGGTTGATTTCAGCATTCCATGGAATATGAACATCTCCTATTCTTATTCTTATTCAAGCAGGTATACTGCTACTTCCAATGTAAAATACATCAATGACTATACTCAAACTGCAAATTTTTCTGGAGAAGTTAACCTGACAAAAAAATGGAAAATAGGTTTTAGCGGAGGATATGATTTAAAAGCTAAAGACTTTACATATGCGTCATTTGACGTTTACCGGGATTTACATTGTTGGGAAATGCGTTTTAACTGGATTCCTTTTGGATGGAGACAAAGCTGGAGTTTTACCATTAACGTAAAAGCATCCGTTCTCAAAGATTTGAAATGGGATAAAAAGAAAGATTATAGAGACAGAGTACAATATTAAAGTTTAATGAGTTATGTAAATCGGAACTTATTTGGAAGACTGTAGATTTGGCAATTTATGATTTATCAGACTAACTATCAGCTATTTTAATATTATTGCTACATTCTATGCAAAAACTCTTCCGAAAAATAGTTTTTACCTGCAATAACAGTTCTTATCGCTTTTTCAAGTTCCTGCTTTTCTGAAGTTTTCAGAAGATAGCCCATTGCACCGGCTTTCATCATGGAGTTATAGTTGTCCTTATCACTTAGCATTGTTAGCGCCAAAATTTTTAATTTTGGTCTGTTGGCCAATGCTTTAATGGTTGCTTCCAATCCGCCCATTACCGGCATTTTGATATCCATTAACACTAAATCAGGATTTAATTCTTTTAATAGATTAAGGAAAACCTTTCCATTTTCTGCTTCTGCAATAACCACTCCCAAGCCTTCCATTTCTATGAGTAGTTTCATCCCTTCACGAAACAAAGAATGATCATCAACGATAATTATTTTGGCATTATAATTCATTCTATTTTTACATTTTATTAATCCATTACTTTATCATTCTATTT
>CAZCBG010000052.1:6193-18787 GCA_964496885.1 uncultured Bacteroides sp.
ATTGAGACTTTTCTAGTTAATATTAAAATGCAGACTGAGTTGAAATCGGCATGATGTAATTGGAAAAGAATACTTGAAATACAATTTTAAATTAAAATGTAAAATTATAGTAAGAATTTAAGAAATCATATAGGATAAACTCTAAAAGAAGCTAGTGTAAACCCTAATTATTTAGCATAAATGTTGGCTTCTTAAAATATAATGTTAAATGATTTTCAGAATCCTTAAAAATAAATCTATTCATTCCTAAAATCAATTTAGAATTAAATGCGAATGGTAAAAAAAATAAAATTGAGTATTTATACGAATAGAAGAAACTCAGGAATAAAAATTAAAATTTGATATTCAATGATTTATATATCAAAACATAAGTTTCGAAGTGCAAAAGAATGATAGATATATTATTTTCTTAGTTTTATTTTTTTAATAATGGATGATGAATCATCAATTATTTATCGTAAAATCAAATCCAGTATACAGAATATCCCAAAAATTACACTTGCAATTCCATTTGTGGTAAAAAAGGCTAGATTAATACGGTTTAAATCTTTGGATTTTACAATAAGATGTTGGTACAATAATAAAAAACTAAAAATAGCCCCTCCTATCCAGTAATATATATGCCAATTTCCATATAAACCTATAATTATCAAAAGAATAAATGATATAAGATGTAAGATGGATGAAAAAGCTAAAGATTTATGAATGCCTATAAGAGCTGGAATAGATTTTAGTTGTTGCGATTTATCAAAATCGATGTCTTGTAACGCATATAAAATATCAAAACCACTCACCCAAAATAAAACCATAAATGATAACAAAAGAGGCAACAATGCAAACTGACTGCAAACAGCAATATATGAACCTATTGGAGCAAGTGCAAGCCCTAAACCCAACACAAGATGGCTGAATGATGTAAATCTTTTTGTAAGACTGTATCCTAAAATCACTAAGAGTGCAACTGGAGATAAATAAAATGCCAATTTATTTTCATTCAAAAAATAGGAAGTTATAAAAAATAATATGGAATTAAGAATTACAAAAATAAGCACCCGGTATGGTTTTAAAATCCCTGCTGGTATTTCTCGCATAGCAGTACGTTGGTTAGCAGCATCATAGCTTCTGTCGATAAAACGGTTAAAACCCATCGCTGCATTCCGGGCAAAAACCATGCATAATAATACCATCAACAATGTCTCCCATTTAAAACTATTGATTTGTTGAACGCCCATAAAAAAACCCAGCAAAGCAAAAGGCATTGCAAAAATGGTATGAGCAAACTTTACCAATGAAAGATAGGATTTGAAACCAGCAATATTGTTCTTCATTTTTAGTTAATCATATTTTTTCGTGTAAATATCATTCAGGGATTTGTAAACAAACTAATTTATTAAAGACTGCAAAATTATGATTTATCTCCAATTAACAAAGGACTTATCTCTGTTTTTTGATGAGAATTAGATGATTCGTTTAATCGTCTTGCCTATCGAATCTTATGGCTCCATCAATAGAAATTCCAATTTTAAATCCAAATTCTTTGTATTTCATATTTTCGAAACTTGAAAAAACTTCTATTTTAATAAACTTCAGAATATTTTCGAGACCATATCCGAATTCATAATAGGAAGGGGAATTTGCTGTTCTCAGGAAATTAAACGACAGACTCTCGCGAACGCCTGTTATATTCAACCAAAATAACTGTGTGAGTAAAAACTTTTTCATCGAAAGATTGGCATGCAAGCCACAGTAGGCATGTTGAGTGCTGTAGCTATAGTAATCGAGGAGTCGGAAACTGTTCATTGGATCTGATATATCAACAGCTATTCTGCTACCGTTAAAGTGCTTGTAATCGACAAAATACAATTGTTTATTGGCAAAGGTATTGCCTGCAAATACCTTGAAGTTTAAATTACGTCGATAGCCTTCAATTTGGTGCTGAATTGTAATTTCGACACGGTGAAAATCGATGTCACTACCTAATATTTTTTTGAATCCGCCATTGTATGCTAGCGAAATAACCGGGAATAAGTTCAGCATCGGTATTTTTACACCATTGTATTTACGATATTTTACAACCGGATTATAGACCAACCTAAAACCGCCTGTAAACGCCTGATGGATTGGAAAAAAGCCTGTACTGTCTTCAATGTTAGAGGGTGAATTGGAAGAATAGGGTCGGTCTTTTGAACTTATCCAACTATAATTGCTTTGATTAAACAAAGGACTTCGTTCAGACCATGCGATGTTGGTATATATTTTTATTTTGTCGCCAAGATAGGTTTTAAATGCAACTTCAGCTTTATCATTCTGAAAGATTTTCATATAATTTTTTCTGCCCAAAAGTGTTGTGAGTGAATTAAAAAATGGAAAAATCCCGTCTTCAGCATTGAACTGTTCTATTCGCCTTCCTCCTATCAATTTAATATAGGTTTTTTGGTTCCGCCGGCTCGAAAAGTAATATAACAAGCTGGCTGCTGCTGAAAATGATTTAGTACTAAAGCCATATCTGATTTCAGGATCAATTCTTAGTTTTGTATTTCCTTTGACACTATACCGTAAACTAATGGGAATGTTCAGATTAAACCCTTCAACCGTATTAAAATTCAAATTGATCAATGGAGAAGGGTATTTCAATCTCCAGTTTTTGTTAATTACAAATGTTTTCCCAAAAATAATACCTCCCAATGCTTTCCCTAAGAATGCAGCTGAAGCAGTATCAGATTTTCTAAGGGCTTCGATACTGTCCATTTTAAATTCCAGACTGCGTTTGCTTTCTGAGGCTGTAAGGGGAATTGGACGGATTGAATCCCAGAATTGACTTGTTTTCTTAAAAGCCATAGAATCAATTTTCATTGAATAATCACTTACGACTTCAGGTTCTTTTTCTTTTTTTCTTGCTTGTTTTTCATAAGCCTTCATACTACGTTTAAAATCGGAGAGCGTAAATTTTTCTTCCTCTTGTTGAGCAGTAGAAGTATCAGCAATTGATTCAGGTTTAAGCTTTTTTAATCTTCTCTCCTCTTCCAACACCTTTGCATATTCACGATCCATTTTTTCGTCAACCAAACATAGTTTTTCAAATTTAAGTGAATCGTTGATTTCTAACTGATAATTGCTCAAAGAGGCAAGATATTTCCAGCTCACCTTTACCCCAAAAAAGCTCCCCCTTATGTTGTATTGTTGATTGATAGGAACCCAGGTTTTGTCGCTAACTTCGGCAAACATCTGGTTTATAATAAATTCAAAACCCTGCAAATGTGTTTTTAGATTAAAATTATATACACACCACAATTTATCAACAATATAAATATCCCCACTAAAAACATTACTGCCTTTGCTACGGGGAATTACACTGATTTTATGAATTTCGGATCCTTTATCACTAAAAGTGTTTAGGAGTTTAAACCTGTAAAAAGAAAAAGCAGAAGGCGATAGCGGTGAAACTATTCCCCCGAAATCTGTAGCATAAATACTTGCATTAACAAATCGGTTCACCATGGTAGATGAGCTGCTATCACTGCTATTGTCTCTGGCTGAGATTACCTTTTGTTCATATTTATTTGGATATTCATAGCGAATGTGATTATACGATTCGTTGGTATAATATTCCACGGTGTCAATACCTTCCGACTTACCTAATTTGTATACAATCTTTGGCATTTTGATTTCTCCGGCACCTTTGATATAAATATCAGCATCGTATGCTTTAACAATCATACGGTAATAATAAGAGGCGGCAATTGATTTTCGCATAATACTGTATGCAGGATCTTCGGCCGAAGCAACAATATTCACTATTTTTAATTCTATCATTTGATCGGTTAAGCGCACATCAATGCTTGTGTATGCTTTTTGAACAATCACCTGCTTGTTTACAGACTGGTAACCAAGGCAACGAAAATCAATCTGATATGAACCTGGTCTTACTGCACATTCAAAATAGCCATTTTCATTGGCTACCGTTCCTGTCTTTAGTTCTTTGATGTAAAGAGTTGCAAAAGCCAATGGTTTTCCTTTGGCATCAATAATATGCCCTTTTATACCTGTTTGCCCTGAAGCAGTTTCAAAAAAGAAGATGAGCATGAATGTGAAAAGAAGGGCTTTCTGCATCAGGAAAAGGAGTCTATAAGTGACTTGTTTTGTTTTAACAGAAGTTTCATTCATAAACAGTGAGGCTATTTTGTATTGCAAAGATAGAAAAATTGTTACAGGTGGATTAAATTTGCTTTGTGTAATTAGGTGATTAGGGTTTTATTTGTAATGATATTTATTTGGTTATTCCTAGTTTAAAGTTCTTTTTGTATAATTATTCAGTATTGTGAATCGACTAACAAATAAATATCAAATTTAACCTATAAGATTATATTTTTTTTTAATTTTGTAAACGAACCGAAAAAAACAACGATATGAATATTTTATCAAACAGGATTATGATGCTTTCTGAATCGGAGACATTAGCTATGACTCAGAAAAGCAGAGAATTACAAGCACTTGGACACAATGTAATTAATTTAAGTATAGGTGAACCCGACTTCGATACGCCAAATGACATTAAATCTTTTACAAAAAAAGCAATTGACGATAATTTTTCACATTACACACCTGTTTCGGGTTATCTGGACTTACGTCAGGCTATTTGTCGCAAATTAAAAAGAGACAATAACTTAGATTTTAAGCCCGAACAAATTGTAGTTTCTAACGGAGCTAAACAATCATTGGCAAATGTAGTGCTAAGTCTTGTGAATCCAGGTGATGAAGTAATTGTTCCTGCTCCTTACTGGGTTTCATATAAAGAAATCATCAAATTAGCCGAAGGCAAAGCGATTTATATTAATGCTCCGATTGAACAAGATTTTAAAATTACAGCTTCTCAGGTTGAAGCAGCTATAACTAATAAGACCAGACTTTTTATGTTTAGCAGTCCATGCAACCCCACTGGTTCTGTTTATAGCAGAGATGAATTAAAAGCTATAGCTGAAGTGATTGCTAAACACGAAAATATTTATATTCTGGCTGATGAAATTTACGAACTCATCAATTTTGGCGGCCAGCACGAAAGTATAGCTCAATTTGATTTTATTAAAGATAAAGTCATTACAATTAATGGTGTCTCAAAAGGTTTTGCTATGACAGGCTGGAGAATCGGTTATATGGCTGCACCATTATTTATAGCAAAAGCATGCGATAAACTACAAGGACAAATTACCTCTGCACCAAGCTCCATTGCACAAAGAGCTACGCTTCACGCAATGGAATGCAATCCTAAAGAATCTGAGGATTTAAAAATGATGTTGGCAGCTTTCAGCGAAAGGCGCGACTTATTAATTTCATTATTAAAAGGAATACCCGGAATTAAGACCAACCAGCCTCAGGGTGCTTTTTATGTTTTCCCTGATGTATCTTATTATTACGGGAAATCTTATGAAGGAGTTGTAATTAACGGAGGCGAGGATTTGTGTATGTATTTATTGAATACCGTTTATGTAGCCCTGGTTTCTGGTGCTGCATTCGGAGATCCAAGCTGCGTAAGGTTTTCGTATGCCACTTCTAATGAAAATTTAATTGAAGCCGTAAAACGGATAAAAACTGCCCTGGAAAAATTAAAGTAATATTTCACATTAAAAAAGGCTTAACTTCTAAATAGGTTAAGCCTTTTTTATTTAATTTGGTTTTGATTACAGTTTCTTTTCCAGAAAATAATAAACCACCAGGCTTATTCCTCCCAATAAAAAAATCATTGCAAAATAACCCTCTTCATGCATACAACCATAATATTCAAATACTCTGGCTATTAATATACCTGCCCCAATAGCAATAGATAACAAACCATATTTTAGATTGGATGCTTTCTGAGGTAATTTGTTTTTATCAAAATAATCACCCTCTAAGCCTCTTTCAAGCAATGCCATACGTTCTTTTTTGCGAATTCCGAGATATACAATTCCAAGAATCATTGCAAACACACTCATTGGTACAAAAATGTCTTCCATCGTTTTTTAATTTAAATTGTTTTTTAACTATGACGCAGGCTTTGTTGAAGAGGTTACAGTGAAATGATGAATATTTAAGATTAGGCTCATCTTCTATAATAATTATCATAATTCAATTATATAAAATCAAAAATAAGCAGGCTATAAAGGAGGATAAAAATATTCAAGTCTATATTCAATTCAATAACGTATTAGTCAATTAGCAAAATCAACAATAGAGTTAAAGTTTTCAAACAAAAAAAAAATTTTCACAAAATTAATTTTATTTTGCTCAAGCTTATAGTATTTTTGTAACCATTATTCATTGATAAGCGTCAAAAAACAAAATGGCTTATAAGGACGACAACTTTTATCTGGATCAAATCAATCAAGGCAATACCAATGCTTATGCTATGCTTATCAACAAGCATAAAACCATGGCATTCAATGTAGCCCTGCGGATTACGCACAACAGAGAAGATGCCGAAGAAGTTATACAGGATGCATTTTTAAAAGTTTATTATTCTATTAAAGATTTTGAAGGTAAATCAAAGTTTACTACCTGGTTGTTTCGAATCGTCTACAATCAGGCTATTTCAAAAATTCGCAAAAAAACTATCGATCAAAATACATTGGATGATGAAATAATTGATAATTTTGCTGTTGGAGAAATTAGCAGCGGATTGACATATCTAAAAGCTGAAGAACAGACGAAGTACATCAATCTGGCTTTAGCTAAACTACCTGAAGAAGACAGTGCTGTAGTTACCTTATTTTATCTGAATGAGAGTTCTGTAGAAGAAGTAAGTGAAATAACAGGTTTAAGCGAAGCCAACGTAAAAGTTAAATTACATCGCAGCCGAAAGAGAATGTACGATGAACTCAATCAATTATTAAAAAACGAAGTTAACACATTATTATAATGCAAACAGAAGATAAAGATCCATTATTGGCTAAATTGCTCAGAAAGTTGCCATTAGATGAACCTTCAAGTGATTTTACACAACGAATGATGTCAATTATTCAGCAAAATGAAGTTAATACAGTTGAAAAGACCTCATTTTTTGTCGTTTACAGATATTGGCTTTTAGCAGCTTGCTTAGGCAGCCTTCTAATTGCAGCAACTATATTTTTCCCTTCTTTTATCGGGCATCGACAAATACAGGCCTTGCAGAACTTTTTCAATCCTTTTGTAAATGCATTCAATAGCATCGCAATGCTATTGAAAACTCAACCTATTATAAGTGTTGTAATCCTTTCTTTATTGGGATTGTTGATGATAGACAGATTGCTTTCAAAAATGTTTCATCAAAATGTGCAGCATTCGTAATACTATGATTATTAAACTTAAATTGTTTTCACTTATTTTTATCATATTAGCATTTACAGCTTGCAAATCAACTTCCAGAATTAAAAAAGATAATCCTTCGAATAAGCCAAGTTCTGGTTTTTACGATTGTTATTCGCAGAAATTAGGATACAGCCTGAAAGGTTCCGAAGAAAAAAAATTTATTGAAGAAGTCAATGCATGGTTGGGTGTGCCCTATAAATATGGTGGCTGCGACAAAAATGGCACAGATTGTTCCTGCTTTGTAAGTAGTTTTTATAAAGATTTATATGGAATATCACTCCCACGAAAATCGGAAGACATGAAGCAACAAACGAAAACCATCGATAATAAAAGTTTACAACAAGGTGATTTGGTTTTCTTTAAAATTACCGGCGAAAAAATTTCCCATGTTGGCATATATATAAGTAAAGGATATTTTGTACATGCCACTACCTCAAAAGGGGTGATGATTAATAGCCTTTCGGAAAATTATTATAAAAAGTATTATTTAACAGCTGGTAGAGTAGAGCGATAATTCTTTTTTTAATTGTCTGTATTTCATTTCAGCACCTCTATGCTGCATTAGAATTTAAGCTTTTATTTGCCATCTAGCAATATGCTGATAGATTAAATATTCCTAAAAAATTATTGATCCATATAGAATGAGAATTTTTTAATTTACAAGATTTTTGGGCATAAAAAAAGCCTTACAAAATGCAAGGCTCAAAATTATAAATTGTTACAATAACATAAACTAAGCTAGTTTAACGTTTACTGCATTTAATCCTTTTCTACCGTCTTCTAAATCAAAAGTTACTTCATCATTTTCTTTGATGGTGTCTTTTAATCCGTTTGAATGTACAAAATATTCTTTTGTTGAATTTGCGTCTTTAATAAATCCAAATCCTTTAGATTCATTGAAAAATTTTACTGTTCCTGTGTTCATTATGTTTTATATTAATTCTGCAAATGTACACATTTTTATTTACATACCACGTTTTATTTTCAATAAATCAAAATTTATTGAAAATAATTTTGAAATTATAAAATTTACATCCAAAATTGACAGAGAAAATGCGAATAAATTTGATCTTCTTCAAAGAATTAAGCTTGATAAAACGGATAATCAGTAAAACCTTTTTCATCAGAAGCGTAAAACAAATCCATTTTAAGGTCTTGCGATAAAGCAACATCATTTTTTAAACGATCGACCAAATCAGGATTATTTATAAACGGACGTCCAAAAGCGATAAGATCACCAAGTCCGCTTTCAATATCAGCCTCAGCCTTTTCTTTGTCATAACCACCTGCAAGTATAATTGTATTTTCAAAGAGACTTCTTATAAGTCTTTTCATACCTATTGGCACAATAGGTGCTCCCATTGCTGAATGATCCACAATATGAATATAACTGATACCTATTTTATTTAATTCTCCGGCTAGGTATTGGTAAGTAGCTCCAATTTCAGGATAAACAGGCATATCACTGGCTACTCCAAATGGAGATATGCGAATCGCTGTTTTTTCTTTTCCAATAACATCCGCAACACCTTTAACCACTTCTAGCACAAATCGACAACGATTTTCGAAACTTCCTCCATAATTATCGTTACGGTTATTGCTATGTGGCGAAAGAAACTGTTCAAGTAAATAGCCATTAGCAGCATGCAACTCCACTCCATCAAATCCTGCAGCAATCGCATTTTTAGCTGCGGCAATAAATTCTGATTTTGTAATTTGTAGGTCTTCGGATGTCATTGCTTTGGGTTTAGGAAAATCCTGTAATTGTTCAGCATCGGTCCACATTTGGCCTGCTGCTTTTACAGCTGATGGTGCAATTATCTCAGCATCAGCTGTCATATTGAGATGATGACTGATTCTTCCGGTATGCATCAACTGAACAAATATTTTTGAGCCTTCTTTGTGAACTGCTGTTGTTATCATTTTCCAGCCTTCAACTTGTTTTTGATTGAAGATTCCAGGTATACGGGCATAACCCAGGCCATTAGGAGAAGGAGATGTACCTTCTGTGATAATCAAACCGGCTCCTGACCGTTGTTTATAATATTCAGCCATCAATTCATTGGGTAGATTTCCGATAGCTCTGCATCTTGTCATTGGAGCCATCACTATACGATTTTTAAGTTCTACCGAACCTAATTTTACAGGTGTAAATATTTTGAATTCTTTCATTTTAACTTATATTTATTAATACAGCTAAGAACAACAAAACAGTAAAAAAGTTTACACCAGACTTAAAAGTTTAGGGTTTTAGGTTGGCATTAAAATATTTCAATCCATCCAACAAACTGTTTATTAAAAAGCTCAATTACAATAAGCTATAAGTGTTTATGAAATATTTATAATTAAAATCGTTCCGATTTACACAAAACCAAAATAGGGCTCAGAGATATTAAACATATTCTGAGCCTGAAATTTAATAATTATTAGAGAATACTAAATTTGTTTCTCTTAAATCAGATATTAAAAAATAGCTGAACCTTTTAGAATTTACAAACTACTTTTGTTTTTTTCTTCGCGCTTAGCAGCTTTTGCAGCCCGTTTTTCTTTAAGGTTTTTTTCAGGTAATTTTTTAATGTTTTTTTCTTTTCCTTCTTTTTCTTTTACCATTTTATTTTATGCTAAAATTCATATTTGCAAAGATACATTCTTTAAAAACAGAAAGTGGCAGATAAATTTATTTTATTTGAAGAAAAATGAATTTCACAAAGCCTTTTTGTTTTCATCTTTTCTTTCAACTCGCATTTAAACCTTCAAATTTTTATAAAAGAATACAAACTTTAGCTGTTCTATTTATACAATTAGTTTTCTATTAATTAGCCATCACATTTTTTATATTGATTGAATAGTAATATTTTTTCAGGAATAATTTAAATTTTTTACCAAGGAACTGCTTAATTTAGTATTTTTGTTCATTAGAAATTAATACAAATATTACATTTTTTAAACTTATAATATATATAAAATATGTCAGAAAGAATAAGTAGCAAAGTCGCTCCAGGTGTTGTTACAGGAGATGATTTACAGGAAATTTTTCGCATTGCCAAACAAGAAAAATTTGCAATTCCGGCAGTGAATGTTGTAGGCACTAACTCTGTGAATGCAGTGATGGAAGCTGCAAAACTTGTTAACTCACCCATAATGATTCAATTTTCGAATGGTGGTGGCATTTTTTATGCCGGTAAAGCTATTTCAAATGCAGAAGAAAAAGCTTCAATAGCAGGATGTGTTTCCGGAGCGATGCATGTTCATCAGATGGCTGAATATTATGGCATTCCAGTTATTTTACATACAGATCATGCTGCAAAAAAATTATTACCCTGGATTGATGGTTTGCTCGATGCCGGTGAAAAATTCTTTAAAACCAATGGGAAACCATTGTTTAGTTCTCATATGCTAGATTTATCTGAAGAATCGCTGGAGGAAAATATTGAAATCTGCAAAAAATACCTGAGTAGAATGAGCAAAATGGGTATGACACTAGAAATCGAATTGGGTATTACTGGTGGCGAAGAAGATGGTGTTGACAATTCTCATGTTGACAATGCCCGCCTTTATACTCAACCTGCAGATGTAGCTTATGCCTATGAAGAATTGCTAAAAATCAGCAATCGCTTTACCATAGCTGCTTCTTTTGGAAATGTTCATGGGGTATACAAACCTGGTAATGTGAAATTAGAACCTGTGATTCTCCACAATTCACAGCTTTATATACAAAAGAAGTACAATACTACTGCCAATCCTGTCAATTTTGTATTTCATGGCGGATCAGGTTCAGAACCTGAAAAAATCCGTGAAGCTATTGGCTATGGTGTTATCAAGATGAATATTGATACGGATACCCAATGGGCATACTGGGAAGGCGTATTGAAATATTACAAGAAAAACGAAGGCTATCTGCAGGGTCAAATTGGAAATCCTGATGGAGATGAAAAACCAAACAAAAAATACTACGACCCTCGCGCCTGGCTTAGGGAAGGAGAAAAAACTGTGGTGGAAAGATTGAAGATTGCATTTAGCGATTTAAATTGTATAGATAGATACTAAACCTCCATCTTAGCATTCTCTGACAAAACCTAAAAGACCAGCTTTTGCTTATTTGTCATAAGGTTTTTTTTTTGGAATCGGGGTTTCAATTTATTTAAACGTTGGTATAAAAACCTAAGAATGAAAAAAAATTGTTTTTTTTAACAATATCTTCATCCTTTTTTAAAATTGAATTGTTTAATAAGAAAATATAGTAAAAACATAAAGTATAGGAGATACAAATATGGCAAACTTATCGGTTAAATACTTAGGATTGGAATTAAAAAATCCAATCATTGTCGGTGCTTCAAACATTGTTGATGATATTGATAATCTGAAACGGCTTGAAGATGCAGGTGCTTCGGCTATCGTATACAAATCTTTGTTCGAAGAACAAATTCAACTCGAAAGTCTCCAACTGGAGGAAAATTTAAGAGAATATGAAAATCGGAATGCTGAAATGACTTCATTGTTCCCTGCTATTGAACATGCCGGAGCAGATGAACATCTTGACATGCTTCTAAAAGCCAAAGCTGCAGTTAAAATACCGATTATAGCCAGTCTCAATGCATTAAATAAAGATACCTGGATAGAGTATGCGCAGCGAATAGCTGAAACCGGTGTAGATGCCATTGAAATCAACTTATATGCAACACCAAAAGATGCCGATAAAGATTGTAAAGCTATTGTAAACGAGCAAATTGAAACTATTTCTAATATAAAAAAGACAATAAGCATACCAATCAGTGTTAAATTGAGTCCGTTTTATTCAAATGTGCTGAATATTGTTTCACGCATGTATGCTGAAGGTGCCGAAGGTTTTGTGCTTTTCAACCGATTGTATCAACCTGACATTGATATTGACAAAGAAGCCTTGCATTTTCCTTATCACCTTAGCAATGAATCGGACAATCGCTTACCTCTTCGCTATGCAGGTTTATTGTATGGTAATTTTAACGGCTATATTTGCAGTAATACTGGTATTTTTACTGGTAGAGATGTAATTAAAATGATACTTGCCGGAGCCGATTGCACACAAGTAGTAAGTACCCTTTATAAAAACGGTATCGGTCATATTGCTACAATGCTTAAAGATATGGAAACCTGGATGGATATCAAAGGATACAAAGAAATCAACGATTTCAAAGGTAAAGTTTCCCGCAAAAACCTGAAAGATCCTTATGCATACCGTAGGGCTCAATATGTGGACATCCTGATGAAATCTGACGAAATTTTTAAAAAATATCC
>CAZCBG010000052.1:18887-20458 GCA_964496885.1 uncultured Bacteroides sp.
CATAGGTATTTGTTATTTATTAAATTCATATTTTATAATTCTTATTTCATCATTTAATAATTTCTTTTTACATGCGAAAAATCTTTATAATCACTACAATCATACTTTCATTAGCCAGTATTACCAATAAAATCTATGCTCAGTCTACACCTCAGAAACAAGATGTTTACAACGAGCAACTGATGATGTCGGTTTTGTACCAACAACATGCTGCTGAATGCAAAGCACTATATTATCAAGCTTTTAACATGGCTAAAATGATGTTGGACAAAGATTTGGCCAATAAAAACCTCAAAGGTAAACGTGCGGTTGTAGTTGATATTGACGAAACAATTCTCGACAACAGTCCCTTTGAAGCTAAAATGATGACTAAAAATGCTAAATTTCCGGATGACTGGTATATTTGGACTTCGTTGGCTACTGCAAAAGCCTTGCCGGGTGCCGCTGAATTTTTGAATTATGCTGCAACTAAAGGTGTTGCTGTATTTTATGTTACCAATCGTACTGAAAAAGAGACAGCTTATACACTTAAAAACTTAAGAGCCGAAAAATTCCCGATGGCGGATACCTTGCATCTAATTTCCAAAAAGAACGAATCCTCTAAAGAAGGCCGTCGTTTGAAAATCATGGAAAAATACCGTATTGTTTTACTGGCTGGTGATAACCTGACCGATTTTTCGGCTGTTTTTGACAAAACTTCACTCGAAACACGTGAAGCAAAAACCACAGAACTCCGTAATGAATTTGGCAAACGCTTTATTGTTTTACCCAATGCTATGTATGGTGACTGGGAAAGAGCAATGTATGACTTATACAAATCAGATACAAACAAAGACAAACCTGCTATTAGGAAATTATTGCTAAAGGATTTTTAAGCGATTCTAATATTTAATTAAAGCCCTGTAAACCTATATTATACAGGGCTTTTTTTATTTTAGGAATATTTATAAAACATAAATTGATTAACAATAATTAAGCATTACCCAACGTTATTTGTTAAGCAAACCCTAAAATAAAAAAAAATGAAATTCAAAACATTCTTCGCTATTATCGGATCACTTCTTCTGTTTAGTTTTATGCCTGAGCCTAAGCAAAATTATCTTTTTTTAAATGCCAATGAACTCAAACAACTGGGAATACATTTAAATGAAAAAGGTTTGTATTATATCAATACCAACCCTATGCAAAAACAAGACGGAGGTAGTTATTGCTCGCTTGCATTTTATTGTAACAGCAAAAACTATGTAACCACCATTCATCGTAGCGAATACGATGATTTGAATGCAAACACCAAAGACGACAAAATATTGCTTGAAAACGGAATATCCACTCATGATTTTTATCCTTTGATTATTGGAAATACAAAAGGGAATGCAAGCCTGGATAATTACAGTGTTTTTCATAAAGATATCAAACTGCTGCCTGTGGCCGTTTGTATGTCGGAATGCAATTTATCAAAACGCAAAGATACCGTCATCGTTTGGTTCAAACCAACAGCAAGTCTTATAAAAGCTTTACCTGACGATATCATTATAGAAGATTATTTAAGAGTCCCCGTAATAACAGAACCT
>CAZCBG010000052.1:20558-22792 GCA_964496885.1 uncultured Bacteroides sp.
CATCTCTTTTTAAGTGCTGACTATAATTATTATTGGTTTTATAACAAAATCAGAACTTCTAAACTTGAGGTAAGTATTACCAAAAATGCAAGTATAATGCTGGGAATCGGATATAAGTTTTAAACAAATTCTAAGACAGATGAAAAGAATTTTAATATTGGTAGCAATGCTGATAAGTATATTTAGTACCCAGGCTCAGTTTATACATAGTATTGAATTGAACAATGGTATTGCAGTGAGTAAATTGGATAATAATAACAGCAATAATACGGTTTCTTATGAACAATTATACTTTAGCGGAATTTCATCAGCCATAAATTTAAATTATCTTAATCATAATTACTGGAATTTATGTTCTCAACTGGCTTACCAGGAAATTGGCCAAAAAACAGCCCAAAATGCTTTGGACTATCCTACGTCGAATATTGTAAAAAGCTATTCTGTTTTTTATTTCAATCTTCTAAGTTTTAGCACATTGTTTGAACTCAAATATCCCAATAAATACATAGTCCCTTCACTAAAATTTGGTCCAAGAATCGATTATACTTATATTAATTATTCAAATTCTAATCAACTGAATACATTTAATTATGGGTTTGCATTGGGAGGAGGACTCAATTATCAGTTTAAAGAACATTTCAACCTTCATGCTGATTACACCTTTAATTGGTTTGCAAAAGACTTATTTTCTGCTTCTTACGATACAGCAGGCGCTTCGCATACTATCAACTATCCGGCTATTTCTATAAAAAGAAACATGAGCATCATGATAGGATTTGGGTATAAATTCTGAATTACTTCTCCTCATCAAAAAAATAATCGGCAAAATTAATAAAGTATAGTTTTTTAATGGCACGGGTAGTTGCGGTATACAACCAACGGAGAAACTCTGTATTGATCATGTCCTCCTTCATATAACCCTGATCTACAAATACCGTATTCCATTGCCCGCCCTGGGTTTTGTGGCAGGTGAGTGAATAGGCATACTTCACTTGTAGCGCATTCAGGTAGGGACTGTTCTTTACTTTCTGCAGACGTTCTCTCTTAAGGGGAATCTCTTCAAAATCCTTCATGATTTCATCCCATAGTTTTCGGTTTTCGGTAAACGGGAGAGCTGGCGCTTCCAGCATAATGGTATCTAACATGATCTTCACTTCCAGTTCTTTTTCGTCGGGAAAATCAATCAACTGAACCGTAATATCTGCAAAGCGGAAACCGTAAATTTCTTCAATCTTCCTGATTTTTAATATCTCTACAATATCACCGTTGGCAATAAAGCCTGTTTCCGATTCTTCTGGCAACCAGAAATAATTATTGCGAAGCACCATCATATAATCGCCGGCCGAAATTTCATCTTCCTGAAATAAGATGCGGTTGCGGATTTCTTTGTTGAAAATATTCGCCCGCTTGTTCGAACGGCAAATCACAACCACATTGTCCCTTTCCTCAGTTGAATAGCTACTGTTCAGACAATCTTCCAACTCAGCACCGCTGATGCGTTGCACATCTTCAAAGCCTTCGAGGTTGAAAAAGGGGACTTCAAAAGATTCATCCTTGATTTTTTTGCGCAAATGGGTGGCATTGGTCAAAATACCCGATTCCTGAGCCTGACGAACAACCATTGTCAGTTCATGCTCGGTAATACTTAGCCTGAAGGCTCCTTTTAGAAAATTTATATCCAGCGCAGGACTCAAATCAGAACCCACAGGTGGCAATTGTGCAGTATCCCCAATCAATATTAAATTGCAATTCAAGCCTTCGTTGATGTAAAGTATAAGATCCTCCAACACACTCCGACCAGAGAATAAGCCTCCTTCTGTTTTATGGTTCATATCGGGTATCATAGAGGCTTCGTCTACTATAAAAATAGTATTGCGGTGTTTGTTTTGCTGTAGCGTCAAAAAGGTATGACCGTCTTTGGAAGTCTGTACACGGTAAATCTTTTTGTGAATGGTAAAAGCACGCATACCAGAATATTCTGATAATACTTTGGCTGCACGCCCCGTGGGAGCCAACAAAACAGCCTTTTTGTCGAGGTAAGGAAAAGCTTTTACAAGGGCACTGACAACAGTGGTCTTACCTGTTCCTGCATAGCCTTTTATTAAAAATGCATCTTCATGCTGAGTTTCAGAAAAGAAAACACCCAGTTTCTCAATCAACTCCTTTTGATCCAAGGTAGGTTCAAAAGAAAAAAAACGTTGAATGATTTTGCTGATGTCTTTTGCGTGCAAGGT
>CAZCBG010000053.1:0-22606 GCA_964496885.1 uncultured Bacteroides sp.
GCTTTGTCAATAGCTTTATCATATTCTCCTTTTTGTAAATTCTTGACCGAAGACGAACTACAACTGATTAAAAAAATACCTATTAAAGTAGAATAAATAAATCTCTTCATAAAATTATGATTAAAATAATGTACCAAAATTAAGATTTTTATAAGAATAAACAAGATTTTATGTTTTAAAAAATAATAAAAGCTTATTTTTGGCACGATTAAAAAATAACATACAAATATGTGGACTTATCTGGTTAGGTTGATTTTACGTTATCGGTTTTGGAATATTCTTGCAATTTTAATGATTACACTTTTTATGGGTTACCAAGCTACCAAGGTACAAATGTCGTACGAGATGGCTAAAATGTTACCTGCAAGCGATTCGGTGAGTGTTGATTACGAAAATTTTAGAAAACAATTCGGTGAAGATGGCAGTGTACTTTTTATTGGAATCAAAGACAGCAGCCTTTTTCAATTAAAAAAGTTTAATGCCTGGCACGATTTAACTTATCAAATTAAAGAAATTCAAGGTGTTGAAGAAGTTTTGTCGCTTTCTAAATTATATTATTTAGCCAAAAACGACAGTACACATAAATTTGATTTTAAGCCGGTAGTTCAATACAAACCAAGAACTCAAGTAGAATTGGATAGTATTCAAAAGCTTATTTTTGCCCTGCCTTTTTACGAAGGCTTGCTGATAAATAAGACAAGCAATGCTACTTTGATGATGGTTACCTTAAATAAAAACAAATTAAATACCAAAAGCAGGATTGCACTGATTAATGAAATAAAGACGGATGTGGATGCCTTTAGTCAAAAACAGGGCATTGAAGTGCATTATTCAGGACTTCCCTATATCAGAACCCTTACTTCCAAAAAAGTGGAAAATGAACTGAAAATGTTTGTTTTACTTTCTTTTTTGATTGCATCATTGGTATTGTATTTCTTTTTCAGATCTTTAAAAGCCGTTATTTTCCCTATGCTAATTGTAATAATCACAGTAGTATGGGCGATGGGAATTGTTTCGCTGTTGGGGTACAAAATTACCATACTTACGGGTATCATTCCTCCACTATTAATTGTGATTTGTGTCGAAAATTGTATTTTCTTTCTCAATAAATTTCACCATGAGTTCAGGGCTCATGGAAATAAAGTTAAATCTTTATCCAGAATTGTTACACGCATAGGGACTGCTAATTTACTTACCAATGCAACAACTGCTATCGGATTTGCTACATTTGCCATTACAGGAAACAAAATCCTTGTAGAATTTGGTTTTGTTGCTTCACTGATGATTATGTCAACTTTTTTCTTAACCCTGATTTTGATACCTATATTTTTCAGCTATCTTGCACCCCCTGAATTGCGACATATTAAACATCTGGACAACAAACATATCAATGGGTTTTTAGCAAAAATTGAAAAGATCGTTACCTATAAACGGAAAATTGTATATTTTGTAGTCTTAATTGTATTAGGTATAGGTATTTATGGAGTCACGCTGCTTAAAACAACAGGAAATATTGTAGATGACATTCCTAAAAAAGATGCTCTTTATGTAGATATGTTGTTTTTTGAGCGTAATTTTAAGGGTATCATGCCTTTTGAAATATCTATTGATACCCGAAAAGATAAAGGTGTGATGCGTTTATCGGTGATAAAAAAAATAGATGAACTTCAGGATGTATTAAAGACTTATCCTGAACTTTCTAAACCTGTTTCTATTGCTGAAGTGGTTAAATTTGCCAAACAGGCTTTTTACAATGGCAATCCCGAGTTTTACAACTTACCCGACAATAGCGAAATGGCATTTATGGCTGAATACTTGCCCAAAATGAATGCTAAAAAGAAAACCATACTCAATGCTTTTGTAGATACTAATTTGCGAATGACACGTATTAGTGTTCAGATGGCAAATATTGGGACCAATGATATCAAACGGATACAACAAGATTTGAAGCCTAAGATTGATAGTATTTTTAATCCAGAAAAATATGATGTTAAGATAACAGGAACCAGTGTTGTCTTTTTAAAAGGTACGAATTATTTGATTAAAAACTTAAGAGAAAGTCTTATCTTGGCAATTATCCTGATTGCTTTGATTATGGCATTGCTTTTTAGTTCTTTACGGATGATTATTCTCTCATTGATTCCCAATTTAATTCCACAGTTATTAACAGCTGCCATGATGGGATATTTCGGTATTCCTATCAAGCCGTCAACCATTTTAATATTTAGTATAGCCTTGGGTATATCGGCCGATAATACAATACAGTTCTTGTCGAGATATAGGTTCGAGTTAAGACTGAACAAAGGCAATATCAGGGAATCGGTTTTATATGCGCTTGGGGAAGCTGGTTACAGCATGATTTATTCATCTGTAGTGTTATGTTTGGGATTCTCTATTTTCATGTTGTCAACTTTTGGTGGAACGCAAGCAATGGGATTGTTAATCTCGTTTACATTATTTTTAGGGGTAATCAGTAATTTATTTTTATTACCCTCTTTGTTGTTGAGTTTAGAGAAATTTCTAAAAACAAAACACTATAAAAAAAATAAGTTCGCAAAATTTGAAGAAACAGAAACTATAGATATAAATGATCTCAATTTGAAAAATCAAGATTAGGCTTAAAATATTTCAAAATTTGCATCGTTATCTATTTTATTTCTATCTTTATACCTTAAAAGATTTTCGCTTTGGATATTTACGCTCGAAAAAAAAGATGGAAGTGGATATTGTTTTTATCTGCTTTGGTAATTGTAACTATTTCACTATGGTACACCAATACTTTGGTCAAGAAAATTGCCAAGGATGAAAGAAATAAGGTAAAAATCTGGGCTGAAGCCATACAGCGAAAAGCCAAACTGGTAAATTATACAGACGTTTTTTTTGAAAAAATTAAAAAAGAAGAACGCAAGAAAGTAGAATTATGGGCCGAAGCCTATAAAAATTTAATGAATCCAGATCCTGAAAAAGATTTATCCCTTTATTTGAATATTATTTCAGAAAACACCAATATTCCTGTAATTATTACCGATGCCAATTTTAATATTCAGGGAAGTCGGAATACAGATTTTAATATCGATACCGTCAAAGTCTTAAAAGGTAATTTGTTGAAAGAGTATTCACAATTTGAACCCATTAAGCACAGCGAATACAATATTACCATATATTTATTTTATAAAGAATCAAAGCTTTATACCGAGTTGCGATCTGTTTTGGATGATTTAATTAAATCTTTTTTTGCTGAGGTTGTCAATAATTCTTTGTCTGTTCCGGTTGTTGTTGTGGATAGCAGCAAACAGCATTTAATTGAATCGGGTAATATTAATCATGACTTGAAAGATGTTGCTACTTTACAAAAAACGCTTCAAAGAATGACCATGGAAAATCCGCCTATTGAAGTAGAGATAGCGGGTATAGGTAAAAATATAATTTATTACGAAAACTCTTTTTTATTAACGCAATTAAAATACTATCCTTATATTCAGTTTATCATCATAGGCTTGTTCTTGTTGATCTCTTACTTTTTATTCAGTGTATCCCGAAAATCGGAACAAAATCAGGTTTGGGTTGGAATGTCGAAAGAAACAGCGCATCAGTTAGGAACGCCATTGTCATCGCTGATTGCCTGGGTTGAAATGCTTAAATTAAATGGAATTGAGCAATCTATGACCGATGAAATTGAAAAAGACATCGACAGACTCGAAACCATCACCAAACGTTTTTCAAAAATTGGATCGGAACCTGAACTGTCCAATGAAAATATTGTAGAGGTTACAAAAAAAGGAATTTCCTATTTAATAACCCGATCACCCAAAAAAGTAAAATACATTGTAAATATTCCTGAAAACAAAGAAATTATCATTCCACTTAATCAACATTTATTCGATTGGGTTATTGAAAATTTGTGCCGAAATGCAATAGATGCCATGGGAGGTGAAGGCGAAATCAGTATTGATCTGTTTGAAGATGATAAATTTGTATACATTGATATCAGCGATAACGGAAAAGGTATCGCCAAATCCTATTTTAAAAGGGTTTTCCATCCCGGTTATACGTCCAAAAAAAGAGGTTGGGGCTTAGGTTTATCCCTATCAAAAAGAATTATCAATGAATACCATTCAGGAAAAATATTTGTAAAATCTTCGGTCATCAATAAAGGTACTTGCTTTCGCATTATGCTGAAAAACAAAATATAATGCCAGGTATTTATATTCATATTCCCTTTTGTAAGCAAAAATGCCACTATTGTAATTTCTATGCTACGGCATCAAAAAAGAGCAAACCCATGTTTGTTAAGGCTCTGCTTAAAGAAGTTGAATTACAGCAAAAATACTTAGATGATGCCCTTATTACCACTATCTATTTTGGTGGAGGAACACCGACCCAATTAAATACCTTAGAAATACGAGAAATCATCGAAGAATTGTACCTTCATTATAAAATTTCAGATAAAGCAGAAATTACATTAGAAGCAAATCCTGATGATTTAACGGATGATAAAATAATTGAATTAGCAGAAACAGTTGTCAATCGTTTAAGTATCGGCATACAGTCATTTCATGATTCGGATTTGCAGTATTTAAATCGTGCCCATTCTGCAAATCAAGCAGTTGAAGCAGTTAAAAAAGCTCAAAAAAATGGGTTCACAAATCTCTCCATCGACTTAATCTATGGAATCCCAACTTTATCAAATGATGCTTGGATAGAAAATATTAATACTGCAATTAACCTAGGTATTCAACATATTTCGGCTTACTGTTTAACCGTTGAGCAAGGTACCGCTTTAGATGTCTTTATCAAAAATGGAAAAATGCCTGCCCTAGATGAAGAAAAAGCAGCAGAACAATTTGAAATACTAATGGATACACTCAATAAGCATAATTATATTCACTACGAAATTTCTAATTTTTGTAAACCGGGTTTTTTTTCGCAACACAATAGCAATTACTGGAAACAAGAAAAATATCTTGGTCTTGGCCCATCTTCTCATTCTTACAACCTTGTTTCGCGGCAATGGAATGTGTCGAATATTTCTCAATATATTCAGTCTGTTACAACAAATACATTGGCTTTTGAAATTGAAGTTCTAAGCCTTACCCAGCAATATAATGAGTATATTTTAACTGCTTTGCGGACAATTTGGGGTGTTGATCAGCATCAAATACTCCTCAAATACGGTAAAGAAAAACAGAATTATTTTAATAAACAAGTAGAATCCTTTGTCCAAAAAGCCTGGGTTGAGCGAAATGGAGATGTGTATACTTTGACCAGAGAAGGCAAGTATTTTGCTGATGGAATTGCATCCGAATTGTTTATGCTTTAAAAACCAAGCATTGGATATTGTTCCTGCAAAATGGTTCTGGATTTTGAACCCAGATCAATTTTTCTAGGGTTGTCAATAGCATTGTTGTATCGGGCAGAAAAAACGCCTATTCCATTGCTAATATTGGTAAATTCGGGACGAACCTGTACAATTGTGTTAGAAGGTTCATTCACATCAATATACGTACTTAAATCATCGGCAGCTACACTGATTAAATATTCAACTTTACCTGATTTGCGAAAAATTGGGGCTTGAATGGTTGACCATTTTAAATTATTTTTTAAAGTTTCGTAGACTGTAAGATTTATAAATTCCATCGACATCAGTGTACCACCTTCAAATGTAGCTCTTTTTTGAGTGCCGAGATTCATATCTAAGAACTTTGATTGATAATGAGAAGTATCATTCAAACTTTCGTAATAATTAATTCGCATATTAGCCTGGTATCTTTTACCACCAGAAGCTGATGTCCATTCTACTTTAGATTTTCCTGCTGTTGAAAAATCAATAATGTTTTGCCACGATGCAGGTGTTTTAATATTAAAACCACCTACCAGTGCTGTTTGGGCATTGATGATTTTACCGGTTTTCTTATTTCTGATTGTTAATTTGTAATCTCTACCTTCTTTCAAAAGGTTCAGTGTATGGGATCTATACAAAACTTGTTTGGGCGCATAAAAAACACCGGTTTCTTTGTTGTAAACAGTTGTTGTATCAAAATAAAAAACATTGCTGATACCTCCATTTAAGATTTCTTCCATTTTAACTTCAATATCAGGTCCATAACTGCTTAAATCTTCATTTTGAGCCATCACATAAGCACTCGCATTCCCAAGGAAAGCTTTGTTGATTTTGATATAAGTAAAAGTATCGTTTTGATTGAGCAAGCCATAAACTACTGTAATATCTTTGTAATCGGCATTTGGATTAAATTCGGTTTTGCAAGCAGATAAATAAATAGTAAAAATAGCTATGATAATTAAACTAAAATATTTGGACATGTGTTTTGTTTTGAAAATAGGGTACAAAATTAATCAAAAATAAAGATGAAAACGAATATTATTCTGAATTTTAAATTATTTAAATCTTAAATTGGATGATTTATTTAACTTTAAGTATTCCAAGTACTTTAGGTAATCTAAGTGCTCTTTTTTTATCCTCCACTCACCAGGTGCAACACAACAACATGATCTCCGTCTTTTACGATGGTAGTTTCGTATTCCTGTTTTCTAATAACCTGATCATTTACTTTAATGACCAGCATTTTAAAGATAAAATTTTTCAGAACCAGCAATTGAGCAATACTTATTTCGTTTCCAGCTATATTTTCGGGGGTATTATTTAGAATAATATTCATTTGGCTTTATTTTTTTAACAATAGTTCTACAACCTGATTGGCTTGCATATTGGCTACGATTCCTACACGTGGCGCTAGCGGAGGCATGGTTTCGGAGATTTCGCTTACAAAATCACCGCAAATGTATAATTTATCATAATTGATGGTTTTGATAGCATTGTTGTTTCCCCAACCTGCCATCCCTGATCCTGAAACAATGTATTTTTCAGACATTTCCACCAATATGGTTTCTATCAGCATTTTTTTCATTTCGGCCTGATCAAAAGCTTCTACAATCACATCACAATCTTTAAAAATCAGGGCTATGTTTTCGGATGAAAGTTTAACACTGTATTTTTCAATGATAACTTTCGAATTTACACGCTCGATGTTAAGTTGCAAAGCATCCACTTTCAGCATTCCCAGCTGGTCAGTAAAAAAATACTGACGATTGAGATTGCTCTGGACGATTACATCAAAATCAGCGATAATCAACTTACCAATGCCTATACGTGCCAATGAAATGGCGCAATTAGAACCTAAACCTCCACATCCGGCAATACCAACTGTTCTTTTTTTTAACGCTTCAATTGACATTTTGTATTTTTAAACCTTTGCAAAGATAAAAAAAAAGTCCCTATAATAATACAGAGACTTTTTAATCTTAATAATGTAGTAAAAACAATTATTTTTCGGCTGGAGCTTCTATTGAAAACAACTCTACTTCAAATATCAACGTAGATCCAGGAGGTATTTTGCCGGCTTCTCTGTCGCCATAAGCAAGATTTGATGGAATATAAAAAACATATTTTGAGCCAGGGGTCATTAACTGAACACCTTCTGTCCAGCCTGGAATTACCTGATTTAAACCAAAAGAAATAGGTTCGCCTCTTTCAACAGAAGAATCAAAAACAGTACCGTCTATTAAGGTGCCATGATAATGAACCTTAACTTTGTCGGTAGCTTTTGGGTGAACACCGCTACCTTCTTTTATAACTTTATATTGTAAACCGCTGGGTAATTCTTTTACGCCTTCAGCAGTTTTATTTTTAGCTAAAAAAGCAGTCCCCAGCTTTTTGGCACCTTCAGATTTTTTAGCTTTTTCTTTTTCTTGTTTTTTCATTCTCTCCTGTTGCCATTTTCCCAGCACTTCGTCTTTCTTTTGTTTGCTGACAACCAATGTATCCATATTTTTAACAGCATCTTCGATGCCTTTAAACAATAATTCTGATTTAAAATCAATCGCATTCGTAACTAAATTGTGACCAATATCTGCGCCAATCAAGTAACTGATTGAATCAGCCGTGGAAGCTAAAACAACAGTTTTATTTTTTTGAGCGTTCACACTGAGGGTAACCAATAGTATTAATGCCGACATTGAAAAGATGTATTTTTTCATTTTTTAAGGTTTAAATTAATGCGCAAATATAAATGAATTTATTTAACTGTTAATAATTGATCAATCATATTTAACAATATTTAACGACATTAATTGCGTTATATGCACACAGTGTCTTGATTACTAATAAGTACTATCTCTTTCGTAAAGATGAATGGGATTTTTATATTTATTCTTTTATAGTATTTTAATATAAAATACGATTAAAAATGAGTAATTTTGCAGTTCAATATCACGGGGCTGACCGGTTTTGACAGCAAGAAAGTGGGATTGTAAGCATGCCGAGTGTGGTAAATATGACTCGTTAATCCCAAGTTACACAGCCAATAAACGGCGACAATTATTCTTACGCTTTAGCAGCTTAATCTAGGATTTAGCAGCTATTTGCTCCCCAAAAAGCTTTGACTAACGGCGTTTTGAACGGAGCATCATAAATGTTGGTATAGCTTTTGCAAGGCGCTGGTGCAAGAGTGAAATAAAAGTGATACGGCAATGATAGGTTGGTTTTTTACCGGTTATTTGCCTGACAATCAATAAAAAACTAAGCATGTAGAAGGCAGTTTTGCTGCTTGTTTGGACCAGGGTTCGACTCCCTGCAGCTCCACACAAAACCCTAACCTAACAGTTGGGGTTTTTTATTGCCCTCCTTAATACGCATAGTATCTTATTTTTAGCAAATAATTTAAATGTGATGATTTAAAATGCTACTTCCAATATAGAATAAATAAAAAAGCATAAAACAAAGGAATTAAGGCAAATACCGTTCGCCGACCAAAGGAATTAGGGCAAAATTTTGTTTTGTAAAAATTATTTTGTACTTTTGTACTTTCTTAAATATAAACAAGTATGGAAAAGTATATAAACAGATCAATTAAGGATGCCTTTTTAAAAAAGATGACACCAAATAAAGTTTTACTGTTATTAGGTGCAAGAAGAGTTGGCAAAACCGCTTTTATAGAACATTTTATAAATAACAACATAATAGAGCCGGTACTTGAATTGAATGGTGAAGATATGTCAACATCAGAAATACTTAAACAGCGTACAGTTGAAAACTATAAGAGGTTAATGGGAAATCACAAAGTCCTTATCATAGATGAAGCACAAAAAATTCAAAATATTGGCCAGATACTAAAGTTGATGGTTGATAATATTGAAGGAATAAAAATTATTGCAACTGGCTCGTCAGTATTTGATCTTGCTAATCAATTGGGTGAACCGTTAACAGGAAGAAAAATAACTTTTAATCTATATCCCCTGGCACAGATGGAATATTCTGAAGAAGAAAGTATAGTACAAACAAAATCATTGTTAGAAGAACGATTAATTTATGGAAGCTATCCTGAATTAATAAAATATGTAAGTTATGAAGAAAAAGCTGCATATTTAAAAGAATTGGTAAATTCATACCTGTTAAAAGACATTTTGGAACATGATGGAATTAAAAACTCTGCAAAAATGATAAACCTGCTTCGATTGATAGCATTCCAGATTGGGAAAGAAGTTTCATTAGAAGAAGTTGGGCGACAACTGGGAATGAGCAGAAGTTCAGTTGAAAGATATTTGGATTTATTATCTAAGGTTTTTGTTATTTATAAAGTGTCAGGATTTAGCCGAAACTTAAGAAAAGAAATTACCAAAACAAGCAGATGGTATTTTTATGACAATGGAATAAGAAATACCTTGATTGCAAATTTCAATCCAATAGCTTTAAGAAATGACATAGGCGAGTTATGGGAAAATTATTTATTGTCTGAGCGAATAAAATTTCAACAGTACACAGGTATGATCGTAAATAATTATTTCTGGCGTACCTATTATCAACAAGAGATTGATTGGGTGGAAGAACGTGGAGGCAATTTATTTGCCTATGAAATTAAATGGAAAGATAAAAAAGTGAAAATTCCAAGTGCATGGAAAGATGCTTATCCTGACAGTGAATATTCAGTTATTTCGCAGGATAATTATATGGATTTTATTACCAAACCTATTGGATAACACTTAAGGTCACAATTTATATAGTCTTGTTTCCTTCAGTATCGGTAGATTGAGTTATAATTCACAAACTACTATAATGAATCAAGCGTAAATAAAATTGGCATAGTCAACTGAGATCGAATAGGCTTATTGTTTTTAATACAGGGCGTCCATTTAGGCATCGCCTTGATAAGTCTGATTGCTTCCTCATCGCAGCCCCATCCTATGCCCTGTGATATCTTAATATGTGTGATACTGCTATCAGCTTCTACGATGAAATCAACTAAAACAAGACCCTCTATATTTTTTTCTTTCGCTAATGAAGGATAATTGATATTTTTTTGAATAAAAACTGCTCTGGCATTTTCTCCATTTGGAAACATTGGTGGCTTGTCAATAAGCATTTGCAATTTGTTATGGTTTAGCGTGTCTATGTCAATATTCGTATTTGAAGTTGACAAAGTATCTTCTTTTTTGCTTTCTCCTCCATTTTTATTATTAAATGAATTGCTATCCTGATCTTTATTCGAGAGCTCTTTTGCTAGCATATCTATAATTACAACATCGTCAACTATTTTCGGTTGAGCATCAATATGTTTGTTTTTGCTTACCAACGCTATTGTTACTGATTTTATATCTGTTAGATAGGGATTTTTAAATGTATTTTTATCAAATAAGATTGAATGTTCAATACTTATAGGTTCAGGAAGATGATCATACACAAAAAAACAAAGAATAACTGTACAAAAAAATACAACAGAAATACAAAAGGAAATTAAAAGAAATGTTGTGCTTTTCTTGCGAAGTTGATAAGCCCCATATTCACGATTTCTATACTTAAAAATTATATCGTCAAGCTTACCCATATTAAATAGTCTTCTTGTATGTTTACAATATAATCATCACTTACTGCTTTGATTGTATTGAAAATAATAGCATATCGTTAGTATAACATTGAATGAAGAAGTATTTTTATAATAATATATTTTATAAAAATCGACGCACAAAAATACAGCAAAAATCGACAAAACTTTGATAAAAAATATTATATAAAAAACAAAGCCACACCGATTACGCTGATAATGGCTCCGATAATTTCCCTGGTACTGACTTTTTGTTTCATAATCATGATGGCCGGAGGAATAATCAGAATGGGGACAATCGACATAATGGTAGAAGCAATGCCGGCATGGGTATGCTGAACGGCATAGAGCGAAAACGAAACCCCCAGAAAAGGACCGAATACAGAACCTACACCAATTCTTTTCATTGCTTTGGTGTTTTTTATAGCAGCACCTACATTGCTCCATTTTTTCCAGAAAGTAATTACCAAGGCAAAGCCAATAATGCCAGTAATAATGCGAATTTGAGTGGCGGCAAAAGCATTGTAATTTCCCATACCCACTTTACTGAAGACCAGTCCTACTGATTGGCCCACGGCTCCCAAAAATGCAAAAACCAATCCACGGATGGGGTGGGAGAGCGAAAAAAGTTTTTGCCCATTTCCACGGTTCAGAATTACCAATGCAATTCCGCTTAAGGTAAGTCCCATTCCCAACAAATTGAATGGTGTGAGGGTTTCTCCCAACATCAGCCAGCTGATAAAAGCTGTCATGGGTGGCACCAATGTCATGATGAGCATGGCAATGCGTGAACCAATGATGGTGTAGGATTCAAAAAGGAATAAATCGCCCAGTACAAAACCTATAAAACCAGATATGGATAACCAAAGCCAGGCTTTGGCCGAAGCATCAACAGGCAACCACAAGCCACGGGTCAGGAAGGAAAAAATACTAAGATAAAAGATGGCAAGTACCAAACGGATAAGGTTAACGGCAATAGAGCCTACTTTTAAACTTGCCGATTCAAAAGCCAAAGCCGTAGCCGTCCAGCAAAAAGCGGTAAATAGTGCTGCAAATTCTCCTATATGTGATTGGAACATGGGGTAAAGTTTAAAGTGTAAAGTAAAAAGTTTAAAGTGTTAAGTGAATAGGTGTAAGTATAAAAGCCTAAGTCAGAAAAAAAATCCTTTGATTTTTAAACCCCTAAATCGCAAAATCGCAAAATCGCCAAATCAATACCGGTAGCAGCTCACTAAATGGTCGTTTACCAAACCTGCAGCTTGCATAAATGCATAGCATATGGTACTTCCAACAAATTTGAATCCTCGTTTCATCATATCCTTGCTCATGGCATCCGATTCTGGAGTTTTGGCAGGAATCATACTGAGTGTTTCCCAATGATTGACAATGGTTTTATGATGAACAAACTGCCAGATGTAATGATCGAAACTCCCGAATTCTGCTTGTATTTTCATAAATGCTTTTGCATTTCCTATGGAGGAATATATCTTGAGTTTGTTGCGGATAATACCTGGGTCTTGTATCAATAACGCGATTTTAGCTTCGTTGTATAAGGCAATTTTTTGATAATCAAAATTGTCAAATGCTTTGCGAAAATTTTCCCGCTTGTGAAGTATCGTTTTCCAGCTCAATCCTGCCTGAAAAGCATCCAGTAATAAATATTCAAAAAGTTTTGTATCATCATGTAAAGGAAGGCCCCATTCTTCGTCGTGATAGGCATTCATCAGTAAATCGTTCTGTGTCCAGTTGCAACGTTGTTTGTCCATTTTTTCTTTTTAGAGCTAAAGGTATATTTCAGTAGTGTGTTTGATTTTCAAATCACCTATCACCAAATCCTAATAACTTAATAACCAATAACTACTTCACAACTTTCAAAGCTTCGGTGGTGGCTTCTATCATTGGTTGGATTGAAATTTCTTTACCTACGGCGTTTTTCATCCAAATCTGAGGAATCAATCTTCCATTGGCGTAAATCCGCATTACTTCTTCTGCAAAGTTTTTGCCATCCATTTGTTTTTCAAGCTGAAAATCAATGAGATGTCCAACAGGATAAGCGGATAAATAAAGAGGTGCATCTATCATGTGAGAATAAATGGCCAATATTGGCTGGTCTTTTATTCCAAAAACAGGGGCGTAATACTTGTTCCAGACGTCTTTGGATATGTTGATAACCGTTTCTTTTAATTGAGCTGGAGTTGCATCAGGATTTTGGTAAAGCCATTTCCATACCGTCATATCCACCAGTGAAACACCCATTATTTCGTAACAAGCCCAAAAATTATCCAAGGCAGCAGTATGTTTTTTGTTGACATCTTCATCTTTAATACCCAATAATTCAAGATCGCGTTTCTGGAAGATAAAAGCAAGGGCTTCGGTAAAAGCAGTATTAGGAACCCCATTTAAAACATAATAGTCAACATTTTGCAAAGAGATGGTTTGTTCAACGTTATGGCCGAATTCGTGCACTGCAATATTGTAGCCTTTGTAATTCATACCTTCTATTCCAATACGGGTTCGCAAACGGGCTTTGTCAGACTTCATCTGAGCTCCCCAGGCATGACCGGCACCTCTTGAAGCATCCACTTTAATTTTTGAAGTGATGAAATCAGCATTTTCTTTGGTAAATCCAAGTTTCAAAAGAATATTAGGTAAATCATTCTCGAAAGCCTGGCGAGTGGGATATTTTGCCCTGGTTTGGGCTGTTAATTCCTCTTCGTTGATTGTACTGCGCGCTTTGAAACCATCGTACCAGATGTCATAAGCCTGTAATTTCCTGCCTAAACGTTTGCTGATTAAACCTGCAACTTGTTTTACTTGTGGAGATGATATAAATTCAATAAATAGTTTTTCAACATCTTGCTGAGGAATTTCCATACCCTGATCGAAGGCACGTTGAATGAAAGTAGGATATTGAGGGCTATAAACATCAACAGCTTTCAAGGCTTTGAAATTCATGAGTAATTGCAAATAACGGGTGTCGGGTTCAGGCTTTACCGCAATTTCTTTGTTGTTTTCAAAAACCTTATTGGTATAAGGATTCCATTGTAATTTATCATTGTTAATCACATTAGCAGGAATATCCTGATATATAATATGTTTCATTACTTCATAAATCATGAGTTGTTTTTCAAAGCCGGCTTTTGTGTAATTTGATTTCAATTCATCGCGTAAACCCCAATGTGTAATCAGTTTCATATCTCTGGAAAACAAAGTTTTACCTTTATTGTCCAATAGATATCCCATCATAATATTGTAATCAGCAATATAGGTTTCTGCTGAAGTTGATGCTTCAGCAACTTTCAGCAACAACTCAGCCGGGACACGTGAAGTAAACAAATCTCCCATACGGGCATAAGCCCATTGTTGTCGATTCCAGGTTCTACCCAATTCTGTTTTTTCTTTCAGGTTGTAAAAAGGGAAATTCAATAAGCAAATGAAAGCCAGTTTGTTATTAAACATATCGTCGTTAAAATGAGCTGAAACATCATAACTTCCAAAAATTTCATCAACAGGAATAATTTTGCCCATATCAAGATGAAGAGGAAGCTTTAAGTCAACGCTGATTTTGTTGTAATTGCCCATTAATATTTCGAGATTGGTCGAAAGTTTCTGGAAAACAACTTCCAGCTCTTTGGGGTCGTTGATATAATTATCAGTACAAAATTTTTCAAACTCTTTGGGATTGCCATCTTTAGGTGTCCAAAAGGCCGCTGACTGTTGCACCCCTTTTGAAATGCGAAATTTATTGTTTTCGCCATATTTGCCTGTCAATGATTGAATGCAGTTTTTAATCGTTGTCTGGGAAATTGAGCTCAAGGTTTGGGATTGAACGGGAAAAGGATTTGTTATCATTATTGAAATGAATAAAAATGAAATAATTTTTTTCATGATATTATGTATTTATAAATTTTCTTACAAGCAAAATTAACAAGCTTTTGCTGAATAGCAATGTTTTTTTAATTAAAACTTTAAATAATTAATAATCAATTTATAATATAAAAATGATTGTATTAATATGCAATTTTTAAAAAACAATATTTTGGAAAGGAATTGCCTTTTGTATTTTTACAAACTAGCTTTAAACTAAATTGCTTTTTTATAAAAGAAAGTTCTTTTCAAAAAAACTGATATATTTGCACAAAGTATGGAAAGAAAAAAAATCATCAATCGTTTATTTATTTGGAGGTTGCGTCACATCAGCAATCATCGTTTTGTACTGATGCTGAGTCTGGTGATAGGGATGTTAAGTGGCTTAGCTGCGGTATTACTCAAAAATACGGCTTTTTATACACATTATATTTTAACTTCAAGGTTCAATATCGACAGCGAAAATTACTGGTATTTAGCCTATCCAATGATTGGTATCTTTTTAACAGTATTGTATGTAAAATATTTTGTAAAGGATAAAATCAACCATGGAATCAGTAGGGTTTTGTATACCATTAGCAAAAACGGTGGCAGAATGAGGCCTCATAACAATTATTCGTCCATGATTGCCAGTACGTTAACCGTTGCTTTTGGGGGATCTGTGGGATTAGAGGCACCTATCGTAGCTACCGGTAGTTCAATCGGTTCAAGCTTAGGTCAATTGTTCCGTTTGAATTATAAAACTACAATTCTGCTTATTGGGTGTGGAGCTGCAGGTGCTGTTGCCGGTATTTTCAAGGCACCTATTGCTGGCATTGTTTTTGTAATTGAAGTCCTGATGCTGGATCTAACTGTCACCAATCTGATTCCGCTTTTAATTTCTGCTATCACAGCATCTTCCATTTCATATTTTTTAATGGGTAAAGGCGTGTTGTTTTCGTTTGATGTAACCACACCCTTCTATTTGAAAAACATTCCTTTTTTTATCATCCTTGGAATATTTTGTGGCTTTGTATCGCTTTACTTTACAAAGATTACCATGGCAATAGAAGCATTGTTTAAAAAAATCAAGAATCAATATTCCAAAGTTATCGTTGGTGGACTTTGTTTAGGTGTTTTGATATTTATTTTCCCCTCATTGTACGGTGAAGGTTATGATGTTCTCAAAATGATGCTGCATGGCAAAGGCAACGAAGTATTACAAAAGAGTTTTTTGTATTTCATGAAAAATGATGTTTGGTTGTTTTCAGGTACTTTACTCGCCATTATGTTTTTTAAAGTAGTTGCAATGGCTGTAACCAATGGGAGTGGAGGTGTTGGAGGTATATTTGCGCCTTCTTTGTTTATGGGTGGGATTACAGGATTTTTTGTTGCCCGAACGCTCAATATTATTGGAATTGCACAGGTTTCTGAAATTAATTTTGCCTTGGTAGGCATGGCAGGTATTATGTCGGGTGTAATGCATTCTCCTTTGACTGCTATTTTTTTAATTGCAGAAATAACCGGTGGTTATCAGTTATTTACACCATTAATTATTACTTCTACCATTTCATTTTTAACCATTTCTAATTGGGAACCCCATTCCATCTATACGAAGAGATTGGCACAAAGAGGAGAATTGATTACGCATGATAAAGACAAAGCTTTGTTAACCCTGATGAAAATCGACAAATTGATCGAAACCAATTTCCATGCAGTAAATCCTGAAGCAGATTTAGGTGATTTGGTGCAAATTATTTCCAAATCCAACAGAAATATTTTTCCGGTAATTGATCAGGATAATAATTTTAAGGGTGTGGTTGTACTCGACGATATCCGACATTTAATTTTCGACAGAGAAATTTATCATAAAACTTTCGTAAAGGATTTAATGATTATTCCACCTTATAATGTTGATTATTATGATTCAATGGAAAGTATCGTTTATAAATTTAATGAAACTGGAAACTATAATTTAGCAGTATTAAAAGAAGGGAAATACCTTGGTTTTATATCGCGGGCCAATATTTTTTCGGCTTATCAAAAAATGCTCCGCCACTTTTCTGATGATTAAAAAAAAAGCGGTTCCTACTGTTGATGTAAGAACCGCTTTTTATCTTTTTAATAAATCGTATACTATTTTACGGAAGGCTGTTCAAATAGTCTTTGTCAGCTTGTGTAAATCCTCCATTGTCTGTAATGTTCCAGATAATACTTTGAATCTGAGAGTTAGAAACAATTTTCTGTTTTGTTTTTAAAATACTAACCATTGTCCAAAGATCAGTATTGAGCGAAGTACCTAACATTTTGTAGGTGGTTCCGCTGGGTACATGTTTGTGTAAATTAGTACAATAGGTTTTGATATGGCATCCGGTACTGTCGTGAGGAGGTATAATGATGGTATCGTTCTGAATAGTAGTGCCGGTTTGCGAAGAAGTATCACCTGGTAAAAACATTAGGCCTCCTGGGATTATCAAAGTAGTGGGTTGTGAATTTGTATTATAAAGCTTTAAGTAAACTTGTACATAAGTACCTGAACCAAGTTCTAAAAAAGTGGTTTTGGGCGTAATGATATAGTCGTTCAGATTTTGAGTTTCTTTATTAATAAAACCAGCTTTAAATGCAGCGCTTTTGATTTCACCGATTAACACGATATTCGTTGGTAATATAAAAGGTTTACAAACTGGAGTTCCGGGTGAACTTCCAAGTCCGGCAGTATAATTTCCAACAGGAATTGTAACAACCGTAGTGGGATAAGTTGGATTTACGTCTTTTTTACAGGCATTCAATGCAATTAAACCTATTGCAAATACGATAACAGGAAAAAGAATTCTTTTTGTTTTCATTGTTTTCAAATATTTATTGGTTAATTAATGTTCAATCTAATCACAAGACATTTTTTAAATCAAAAAAGTTGCCTACAAATATACTATATTTATAAAGCAAATTTACAATAAAATAAATATTGTTGTAATGCCTATTGGGTAAACGATTCGAAAATAATATATTCTGTATAGATTGCTATAGCACAACAAAATAATAATACTTAGTAGCAAATGCTATATTTCAGTACATAAATGAAATCCAATATTTTAAGGCAAAGCTGCAAAATGCTGGAAATTCAAGCAGAAGTTCCCCATCTATGTTGTAAAAATTACAAAATGGATGATATTATTTCGTTAAAACATAGATTTTCAACGCTTAGCCATTTGGTTCCTCTTAAAAAACAGTTTTAAATAGGCTATTATCCAATAAACAACCCTTCAATACGAATTTTTAAACTGCCATCCTTCATTTTGGTGATGGCATTTACCAGCCCACTGTGACGCCATTGAAGCATACAACGGCGAGGCATAAACCAATACCTCATACCAAGTTGAATCGGGACTTTACTTTCTTTAATGATACCTTCATATCCTTGGGCAACATAATAACCGATGTCAATAAATCCTTCAGCACGAGGTCTTAACGGACCTGTTACGCACCAATTGATAACTCCATTTCTGGCATCAACATCTGTTGCAATTCCGCAATGTGTTATCGGGCATCCACATGACATTCCCATGGGACGACCAATCAGAATATCTCCTTTTTTAATACCCAGTTCTTTAACCAATGTAGGATTGTAAGGTAACATTGTTTCTCTGGGACCGGGCTCGTTTTCAAAACAATCGAGTATAAAATCAAAATCGCGCTGTAAATTGTCTTTCCAGGCCATTTTTTCGCCTAATTTTTCTGTTGAACAGGATTTGCATCCCATCATGTTTTGCAAATGCTGTGTTTTGCCATTCAGATGAATGCATAGTTTCAGTTCTGAGGGATTTTGTTCTATATATTCTGCAAACAATCCACAGGATTTGTATCCACAGGCACCACAATCTAATTGAGGCAGTTGCTCGGCTATTTCATTTTTTTTGGCTGTCATTTCAGTACTCATTATGTATGTTATTTTAAGTTATAATTTTTCAATCGCTTTGAGAAAATATCATTTAAATGCTTGATTGTATCACTTGTATATGTTGTGAAAAAAAAGGGGAAAAAGGCATGTATCAGAGATGCAAGAATTGAAAAAAACATCTTGCGGGCTAACATCAATGCAAAGCAAAGGTGTTGGAAATAATTCATTCCAACTTCTTTGGGGTGTTTTGTAAAAATAGTCTGTTTCATTTTTATTGTTTAAGAAAAAATAGGATTTAATTTTGAAATTACTGCTTGAAGGGAAGCAAGAAAATCATTAATTTCACTTTCATGATTGTATCGTCCCAGGCTGATCCTTATTGAGCCACGCGCTTCAAATGGGTTTAAGCCTATCGCTTGTAAAACATGAGATGCAGGATTATCTCCGTTTGAAGAACATGCCGAACCCGATGAAACCGCAATACCTGATTTATCAAGCAAAAAAAGTAAGCGAATGCTTTCACCTTCTAAGCCGCTGATGCAAAAATTTATATTATGAGGAATGCGGTTTGCTAAATCACCATTAAAATAAATACCTTCAATACAATCTGTCAGTCCGGCTATTATCTTTTTCTGAAGATGAACTATTCGTTCATATTCAGTTTCCATTTCAGTAAAACATAATAAGGTGGCTTTGGCAAACCCAACGATACCGGCAATATTTTCAGTAGATGAACGTAACCCTGATTCCTGGCCACCACCATGTAATAAGGGGATGATTTTTGTTCCTTTTTTAACAACCAGCGCACCCATCCCTTTTGGGCCATAAATTTTATGGGCGTTGATGGATAATAAATCAATGTTTTGAATATCTAGAGGTATTTTTCCAAACGACTGACAAGCATCGGAATGAAAGTAAACATTCCGCTCTTTACAAATGCTAGAGATTTCAGTAATATCCTGAATACTGCCAATTTCGTTGTTTATATGCATCACTGAAACTAATATGGTTTTGGGATTGATGCAGCGTTTAAGTAATTCTGTATCAATACATCCCAATTTGCTGACAGGTAAATAGGTAACAAAAAATCCTTGTGTTTCTAGCCACTTACAGGTATTCAGCACGCAGTCGTGTTCAATAGCAGAAACGATGATGTGATTGCCTTTATTACGGTTTGCAAATGCAATACCTTTTAAGGCAAAATTATTGGACTCAGTACCACTTGATGTAAAGATAATTTCATCTGCCTCACATTTCAAGCACTGTGCAATTTGAGTTCTGGCAGTTTGAATTTCATCTTTTACACTTAAACCAAAATGGTGAAGACTCGATGCATTCCCGTAATAATCATTTAAAAAAGGGAACATTGCATCCAATACCCTTTGATCAATCCGGGTAGTTGCCGCATTATCGAGATAAATTTCATGTTTCATTATTCGCCTACGTAAAATATTTCCTGATCTAGTGTTCGCAATACCCCGAAATGATTTTTAGCTCCGATTTCTTTTTTACCAACACAAATCGTACAAGTTCCAACAGGTGGATTTCCACGTAAAAACATCGGAAATTCAATCTCATTTGTTTTTTCTATTTGTTTTACAATTGGGTCAATACCGATTCCGTATAAGGCATTGGTTTCAACAATTGTGATCTCTTTGGCTGATTCTAAGACTCTGTATCTAAATACTTCACGTTCTGCCTGAGAAATTAAATCAATTTTTGTAATTACTGCAATGTCAGCAAGTGTGAGCATAGGCCCGATTTTACGAGGTAAATTCATTCCACTGGTTGCTTCCAGCACCACAACTCCCAGCGAATTCTCGACATATGGAGAACAGCGCAAACAAAGACCTGCCGTTTCAACAAATAAATAATCGCTTCCTTCTCTTTCAGCCCATTCTACTGCTTCATCCAATACTACAACATTACAATGGTCAGGACAAAGTTCTCCTGAATATATTTTTTTGGTAGGGATGCCAAATTCCTTTTGAATAGTTTCATCTTCATCAGCATACAATACATCAATTTTGATAAAGGCCGGTTTGTAGTCCTTCTTCAACATTCTTCTGATTACCTGACGGATAACTGTCGTTTTTCCGCATGTTGGCGGACCTGCAAATATTACTAGTTTCATCTGTTTATTAATTAAATTGTATATAAAGTTCAAGGATTCAAATCAACAAATCGCTAAATCGCTAAATTTTGTATGCTTTCTCTTAATACCACTTCCGATATTTCCTCTCCTGCGCGTATGAGTCCTCTGAAATGAAGGATGATATCATCTATTTTCTTTAACTCGCTTGCAGCTAAACGTTCTTCAGCATTGGTTCGGATTAATTTCTCCATGGAGCCCGATTTCATCACGATTCTGTAATCGGATAAAAGTGCAATTCGTGGGTCGTGGGTAACAAAGACAAATATTTTTTTGTAATTTTTTAATAATTTCAAGGCTTTTGTACGGTCAATTCCTGCATTTTCAATTTCATCGAGTAATATAATAGGTGAATTTCCTATAATGACTGCATCAGCAATCAGCAAAGAGCGGGTTTGTCCACCCGATAGCTCTGTCATTGCAGTATTCAGAATAATAGCTTCGCCTGTCAATTGATTCGCAAAATCAAGCGTTTCAGCTATTATTTGTTCAATATTTTCAGCACCACGAACGGTAGCATGTATTTTAAGAAATTCGCCAACAGGTAAATCGGAAAGGAAATTAGTATGTTGCGAAATAAGTGCAATGGGATGTTTTTTAGGGTCAAAACTGAAATCTTCAGGAATGGCTTCATCATTGATCAGCACTTTGCGTCCTGAGGGTGTATTGCGGTTGGCAAACAATTCGATATCATTGATCAGGGTGGTTTTGCCACAACCCGTAGGCCCGACAATACTTATAATATCACCCATTTCTAAATCAAATCGTTCTACTTTTTCTGCTTTTTCATCTTTTCCATATCCACCTAAAACTGTTATTTTTTGAATATCCATTTTGTTTTTTTTGAATTTATTTTAGAAAGCAAAATTAAGTTAAGGGAACGTACTTTTACTTTAAAAGGAGTTTATATACTTCATCTTATTAAATGAAAAAAAACACTTGAAAAAGTGAAAAACTGCATTTTTTAATAAGGTTAAAATATCTATCTTTACAGATTAAAAAAAGAGGAAATGGATACAAAAATAAGTGAGATTTCAGATGATTGTTTTGAATGTCTTTTCAAAACAACCTGTAATCAATCTATTAGTCAGGATGATTTTAGTTTTTTTTTCCAAAGCACGACACAGCAAAATTATAAACGAGGTGAAACCATTCTAAAACAGGGGGTGAAAACCAATCATTTAATTTATTTGTTAAAAGGAATTGTAAAGTTTAATTATGTAGATGAAAATGGGAAAAACCTTATCTTAACCATTTCTAATGCACCCACTATTTTAGGATTGGCCAACATATTAAATGAAGATGTAAATATCTTCTCTATTATTGCCATTGAAGATTGCAAAGGTTGCTTAATCGATTTGAATAAATTGAAACTACTTGCAATGAATGATCGATTTTTTATGCTGAATATTTTAAAAATGTCGACCGGATTGTTCCGTAACTCTATACTTAATTTTATTAGCTTAGCACATAAACAAGTAAATGGCAGGGTAGCAGATATTTTGCTTTATTTATCAAAGAATATTTATTTGAACAATACTTTTGTTTTATCCTTATCCCGTCAGGAATTCGCTGAATTTGCAGGTTGCTCAAAAGAGAACATTATTCATACCTTGCGAAAATTTGACGCCGATGGTATTATTAACATAAGTGGAAAAAAAATAGAAATTATAGATACGGATAGACTACAAAAAGTCAGTAAGTCGGGTTAAGATGATTGCACCTCTTTTTACTTTTCCGACTTCCCCAGTCTTTAATTATTCATCCATTCAAATTATTTCTGTTGCATTTCTCCTGAAATAATTAAAGCCTTTA
>CAZCBG010000054.1:0-22410 GCA_964496885.1 uncultured Bacteroides sp.
GCCACTTTAGCTCAGTTGGTAGAGCAACGCATTCGTAATGCGTAGGTCGTGGGTTCGACTCCCATGAGTGGCTCTTCCAAAACCCTCCAATCATTACACTGTGGAGGGTCGACTAATCTGATACATTCTTTCTGAATTCTCATATTTTTCTTTCATATCTCTTTATTCTAAGATTTTACAATTTCAAACATTTTCAAAAACAACTTCTTATATTAATACAAAATTTGTATTTTTGCATTCTTCTAATTTTTTAAGAAAGTATCTTTAAATAGATTTAAACTTCTGATGCAGTAATAAAACAAAATTTAGCCACTTACATTAAAGCAGCTAAAGTCCATATAATTACGCAATGTATTATAAGCAATAAGCTCTTGAAAAAAATAGTTGCTGAAAAGGAAACTTAATACTGAATTTTGGTTTAAATTAAAATCCAGCTATGTATTCATATTTTGAAGGTAAATTGCATGAAAAAACACCTACTTATGCTATTATTGATTGTAATGGTGTAGGTTATATGATTAATATCTCATTGCATACTTTTTCTAAAATAAAAGATGAAGAAAATTGCAGGTTGTATACTCATTTATCTGTAAAAGAAGACGCACTTACTTTGTATGGCTTTGCTGATAAAGAAGAAAGAACCTTGTTTCGTCATTTAATAAGTGTATCGGGTGTTGGTGCAAATACAGCCCGTATGATGCTTTCTTCACTTTCTCCAGAAGAAATTTTTCAGGCTATTGTTACTGCAAATGTTTCAATTTTACAATCAATCAAAGGGATAGGTGGGAAAACAGCACAACGTATTATTTTAGACTTGAAAGATAAGTTGGAAAAATTGGGAGGAGATAAAGAAATTTTATTTGTTGAACACAATACAAAAAGAGAAGAAGCGTTATCTGCATTAATAATGTTGGGCTTTAACAAGAGCCTGGTCGAAAAAATGTTGGATAGAATCATTCGTTCTGAACCTGCAACTATTAAGGTGGAACAATTGATAAAGACTGCTTTAAAGAATTTATAATTTTGCTAATTGTAAGATACAATTCTTCATATTAGCTATATAAAACCAAGAAATTTAGGTGCGGATATTAAGGTATATTATTAGTTTACTGTTTGTTACTACTTTTGCTGCTTTCATCTTTCAGATACCCATGTTAAAGGGAACTCCTGTTGGTGCTGCATCTTTTTTGTATTATCCTGAAAATAAAGCGCTAGCACCTCCTGATAGCAGTTTGCATTTCCCAATTCCTAACCAAACAGAACCTTTTACTGGGACTCAAGCTACTCATCCGATGTATATGAAAAATCCTTCCAATGTGAATGATTCTATCGTATATGATCCTAACAGTAACGAATATATTTTCAATAGTAAAATAGGTGATTTAGATTATAAAACACCCAATACCATGAGTTTTGAAGAATATCAGACCTATGATATTGATAAATCGCTTCAAAATTACTGGCGGGATCGTTCAAAAGCTGCCAACGTTGGCAATCGTGGTGGATTAATTCCACAATTTAAAGTAGGAAGCGAAGTATTTGAAAAAATATTTGGAAGCAACACCATTGATATCCGTCCTCAAGGCTCAGCTGAGCTCATCTTTGCAGTTATTGGTAACAAACGCGATGATCCTTCTATTGATATTCGTCAGCGTAGTACAACCAACTTCGATTTTCAGGAAAAAATCCAAATGAGCGTGGTAGCCAAAATTGGCGATAAAATTGAATTTAAGACCAATTATAATACTGAATCAACTTTTGCTTTTGAAAACAAATTAAAATTACGCTACGAAGGGAAAGAAGACGAAATACTTCAATTATTAGAAGCTGGTGATATCAACTTTCCTTTGAATACCACATTAATTCAAGGAAGTCAGAGTTTGTTCGGTGTAAAAACCAAACTTAAATTTGGCAGGACTTCAGTTACTGGCGTATTTTCAGAACAAAAAGCTGAAACAAAAAACATTACCGTTCAGGGTGGTGCCGAAACCAATAGATTTAAATTTAAAGCTGATCAGTACGAAGAAAACAAGCACTTTTTTATTGCACACTATTTTCGGGATCATTACAATAACGCTCTTTCATCTATACCAATCATAGGTTCCAACATTAATATTACAAAAATTGAAATCTGGCGCACCAATATAGGTGCTCCAACCACCAATAATAGAAATATTGTAGCTTTAACCGATTTGGGTGAAAATAATCCATCCAAAATTATAGTTCCATTTATTATAAATACGAATAAAGAATTACCTAGGAATAATTCAAACGGATTGTATTCATTATTAACCTCTGATACTGCTCAAATAAGAAATATAAATACTGTAAGTGATTATTTAAAAGGAGGAACATTTGGCTATAATTCGGGACAGGATTTTGAAAAAATCGAAAGCGCGAAGAAATTAATGCCTACCGAATATTATTTCAATTCAAAATTAGGTTTTATCTCTCTTAATTCAGCACTTAATTCCGATCAGGTATTGGCAGTTGCTTATCAATATACTTTAATTGGTGATACTACTGTATATCAGGTTGGGGAATTTTCAGATCAAGGCATCAGTGATCCAAAAGCTTTGATAGTAAAATTGTTGAAAAGTACTACCCTCAATACGCATGGTGTATTATGGAAACTAATGATGAAAAATGTGTATTCATTAGGTGCTTATCAGGTGAACAAACAAGACTTTAGATTAAATATTCTTTATTCAGGTGATAAAGGCGGGGTTCCTACCGGATTTTTTAATGATGGCCCCAAGAAAGGAATTGCCTTGATTCGTTTGCTTCATTTAGATACGCTGGATGCTCAATTGAATCCGACTCCTGATGGCGTTTTCGATTTTATAGATAATGCAGCTACAGCCGGTGGAACTATTCAATCCAATAACGGCAGGATTTATTTTCCATTGATTGAACCATTTGGTAAGGATTTAAGAGCTATTCTTGCCGATACATTTTTTGCAGCAAAATATTGCTTCGATTCTTTGTATACATTAACAAAAACAGAAGCGCAACAATATCCCGATAAAAATAAATTCTTACTCGAAGGATTTTATAAATCTGCTTCCGGTTCCGAAATTTCATTGGGCGGATTCAACATTCCTCAGGGTTCTGTTAAAGTAACTGCAGGAGGAATTCCTTTAACTGAAAATGTAGACTATACCGTAGATTATACCTTAGGTAGGGTGAGGGTTATCAACGAAGGTATTTTAAATTCCGGATCTCCTATCAATATTTCAATGGAAAGCAATTCGATGTTTAATATCATGACCAAACGGATGATGGGCATGCATGTAAATTACGAAGTAAATAAAGACTTTAATATTGGAGGTACCATTATGAATCTTCATCAAAGTCCTCTTACACAGAAAGTGAATTATGGAGATGAACCCATCAGTAATACTATTTGGGGTGTTGACATTGCTTATCAAACCGAATCGAGGTTTTTAACCAAAATGATAGATGCTTTGCCATTTATCCAGACAAAAGCTCCTTCAAAAATTAATTTTTACGGTGAATTTGCCCAATTTATTCCCGGTCATTCAAGTGCAATTGGTACTGCAGGTACTTCCTATATCGATGATTTCGAAGGAAGTAAATCGTCTATCGACATGAAAAATATGGGTACCTGGTTTTTGGCCAGTACACCTCAGGGGCAGACTCAATTTAATACTCAGTTTAATTACCCTATGTTTCCGGAAGCTGCTCAAAATACAGGACTTTCCTATGGTTTCAACAGAGCTAAACTTGCCTGGTATGTAATCGACCCTATGTTTTATCGTTCTGATACCAAGCCTGCTAACGTAAGCAACGAAGATATTTCAAAGCCTTATGTAAGAGAAGTTTATGAAACAGAAGTTTTCCCTAATAAAGAACTTCCTAGCGGTCAGCCGACTAATATTTCAGTACTCAATCTGGCTTATTATCCTACCGAAAGAGGTCCGTATAATTATGATGTTAATGGAATTATTGGAAGGTCATCCGGAATAAATAGTGATGGTAGTCTGAAAAACCCCTCCGAAAGATGGGGTGGTATTATGCGTAAAATTGAAACTACCGATTTTGAAGCTACCAATGTTGAATATATTGAATTCTGGATGATGGATCCTTTTGTAGGTACTGATGGACAAAATGGCAATCCTTTGCACTCAGGAGGACAATTGTATTTTAATCTTGGCGATATTTCTGAAGACATTTTAAGAGATGGAAGAAAGAGTTTTGAAAATGGTCTTCCAACAACAGCTGTTGTTACAAATGTTGATACAACAATATGGGGTCGTGTACCTAAACTTCAAGCTCTGGTTAATTCATTCGACAATAATCCGTTGTCGCGTCAATATCAGGATGTTGGATATGATGGATTAAGTACTACTGATGAAATTTCGTTTTTTGATACAACTTATATTCAAAAAATTGTGAACTTATATGGAACTTCCAGTCAAGCTTATACAAATGCTAAGTCTGATCCATCTGCAGATAACTACCATTATTTCAGAGGCTCAGATTATGATGGAAATGCTGTATATGCGAATGTTGCCGACCGATATAAAAAATACAACGGCCCCGATGGCAATTCTCCTACTTCCGATCAAAGTTTAGAGAGTTATCCGACAAATGCCACTACCATGCCCAATGTTGAAGATATAAATATCGATAATACCCTGAGTGAATCAGAAAATTATTATCAATATGTTATTGATCTTAAGCCCGTTAATATGGAAGTTGGTCAAAACTATATTACCGATATCAATCTGGCACAAGGTGTTCAATTACCTAATGGATCTACAACGAACGTAAAGTGGTATCAATTTAAAATTCCGGTTCGTACACCCGACACAACTGTTGGAAAAATTCAAAATTTTCAGTCTATCCGTTTTATGAGGATGTTCTTGAAAGGTTTTTCGCAACCCATTATTTGTCGCTTTGCAACCCTTGAATTGGTGAGAGGGGAATGGAGGAAATATAGCAATCAATTGTTAACCCCCGGCGATTATATTACCGGTGATCAATCAGGGACAAGTTTTGATGTATCGGCCGTTAATATTGAAGAAAATGGGAAAAGGACCCCGGTTCCTTATGTAATTCCACCTGGGATTGAACGCGAAATTAATAATACTACTACCAATCTTCAGAAATTAAATGAGCAATCGCTGAGCATGAAAGTTATGAATTTGGTGGATGGTGATGCAAAAGCAATTTATAAAACTACTGATTTCGATTTCAGACAGTTTAAGTACTTGAAAATGTATGTGCATGCTGAAAAAGCCAAAGCCGAAGAAACTGCAAAATATGGTGATTTAACTACTTTTATTCGTATTGGCTCCGATTTTACGCAAAACTATTACGAAATCGAAATTCCGCTTACTTATACTCCATGGGGTACAACAGCTTTAGATCCTTCGGCTATTTGGCCTGATGCCAATGAAATGGTTATTGATCTTGTGAAAATTGTTGCTGCTAAAGAAAGAAGGAATCAACTCCTCAGATCAGGAAATACTTTTGTAGCCAATTATTATGTTGAAACAGACGGGAAATACAAATATACGATAGTCGGATCTCCAAGTATCAGTAGTGTGAATACTTTAATGATAGGTATCAGAAATCCTAAAAAGAAAAATCTTAACGATTTGGACGATATGCTGCCGAAATCAGCAGAAGTTTGGGTAAACGAATTGCGTTTAACGGATTTTAACGACCAAACCGGGTGGGCTGCTACTTCAAGAGTCAGGGCAAATCTTGCCGATCTTGGAGATGTAGCTGTTTCGGGAACTTACTCAACAGCCGGATTTGGTAGTATTGAGAAAAAAATAAACGAGACGCAAAAAGAAAATATTACTTCATACGATATTGCTACAAATCTCGAGCTTGGTAAATTTTTCCCCGAAAAATTAGGACTCAAAATCCCTATGCATTACGACTATTCAAAAATGATAAGCAATCCTGATTACAATCCTTTAGATCCTGATGTTAAACTGGCTGATGATTTGCTAACCTATCAGACTGAAGCTCAGAAAGATTCTATTCGTCAATTGGTCCAGGATTATACTACCCGTAAGAACATCAATTTTATGAATGTTCGCAAAGAAAGAACCGGAACTTCTACAAGGAACAGAGTATACGATGTCGAAAACTTTGATGTTTCTTATTCTTATTCTGAAATTTATCATAGAAATGTTGATATTGAATACGATATCAAAAAAACATACAGGGGTGGAATTGGATATAATTATGCAAAAAATCCCAAAAATGTAAGGCCCTTCGAAAAAATCGGATTCATTAGCAAATACCAGATATTTTCATTGATTAAAGCTTTCAACTTTAATTATGAGCCTAAGTTGATGTCGTTCAGGACAGAAATGAACAGGGAGTTTAACGAAAATAAACTGCGAAACAAAAGTGCAGGTATTATCATACTTGAACCAACCTATTATAAGAAATTTGATTGGAGCCGTATTTACGGGTTCAGATATGACCCGGCTACTTCTTTGCAATTTGAATACAATGCCACTGCCAATGCTACTATAGATGAGCCTCAGGGTCGCATTGATACCAAAGAAAAGAGAGATTCTGTATGGAGCAATATTCTGGATCTTGGACGGCCTCAGCGTTTTGTTCAAAATATTAACCTTAACTATGCCATTCCGATTAATAAAATACAGGCATTCAATTGGTTGACTGCACAAGCACGCTATGGAGCTGATTATAGATGGGAAGCTTCTCCTCATTCTTTGCAAGTAAGATTAGGAAATACAATAGAGAATAATAACACCAAACAATTAAATCTAAGTGTTGCAATCACCAGCATTTTTAATAAAATTAAATATTTAGAAAACTTAAATAAAGGCACTCAGCCAACTCGTACACCTATGATGCCACAAAAAGGCAAATCGAGATTACCCAATCAGAAAAATCAAGCTATTGCCGAAACGGATAGTATTATGAAGAAACCCAATTATTTTAAAGCTATTGGTGATGGTATCCTGAAATTTATCATGGGTTTTAAAACGGCTTCTATAAGCTTTACAGAGAACAACGGAATTTTATTACCCGGATTTATGCCTACACCCATAGCTTTGGGAAACGATTGGAATAATAATGCACCAGGACTTGGTTTTATAGTTGGCTCACAACAGGATATAAGAGAATCTGCTGCTCAAAAAGGCTGGCTTTCAACCGATACACTAAGTAATAATCCATATCTTACTAAGTATACTTCGGGTATAAATGCAAGAGCCAGTTTTGAGCCCATCCCTGATTTAAAAATTGAATTTACTGCCAACAGAACCTATTCTGAAAATTCAAGTCAATTTTACAAAATTGATCCTTTTTCAAAAAAGATTATCCCATCAATTCCTACAAATACAGGTAGTTTTAGCATATCTTATATGACGATTCTAACCTCATTTAGTTCAGATAATGCCGATTATTCCAACGCAACTTTTCAAAAGTTTTTAGATAATCGTCAAATTGTTGCTACACGCCTTGCCAATGCCAATCCAAATTTTAATGGGCATTATTCCCCTGATTCCATAACAGGACAACTTTTCCCAGATGGATATGGCTCAACATCTCAACAAGTATTGATTCCTGCGTTTTTGGCAGCTTATTCAGGAAGAGATGCTGGCGGAATAGCCCTCAACCCTTTTCCTAAATTCCCCATTCCTAACTGGACTTTGAATTATACCGGTTTGAGCAAAATAAAAGCCTTGAAAAAAATATTCAGAACCATTGCTATTTCAAATGCATATCGATCGAGTTACAGTGTAGGTTCGTATACCAATAATATATTATCAAGACCAGATGACAAAGGGAATGAAACTGTCAAAAATATGCTGGGTAACTATGTCTCTAATAATCAAATTGATCAGGTAACTATTACCGAGCAATATAGTCCGCTTATCAAAATAGAATTATCCTGGGTAAATAGTTTATTAACCAATATCGAATTCAAGAAATCAAGAAATTTATCACTCAGCTTTGTAAATAATCAACTTACAGAACTTACAAGTAACGAATTTATTATTGGTTTAGGTTATCGCATAAAAGATGTTGAAATTATTATCGGGAAATTAATGAAAAGCGACATTACATTAAAATGTGATTTTTCGATACGTTCAAACAAAACCGTTTTAAGAAGAGTCGATCAGAATATCAATCAGATTTCTGCCGGACAACAAGTGATTTCATTGAATTTTTCGGCTGATTATATGCTGAATGAACGATTTACCTTACGGGCATTTTTCGATAAAGTTATCAACAATCCTTTTATTTCTTCGTCCTTCCCCAACTCAACTACCAACGCGGGAATAAGTGTCAGATTTTCGTTGGCACAATAATTTTTATGAATATGCAAATTATTTAATAAAAAAATGTAATTTTGACAATCAAAACAAATCAATAATATCATGAAAATACCAGAAAATTTAAAGTACACCAAAGACCACGAATGGATAAGAGTAGAAGGTAATGAAGCTTTTATAGGCGTTACTGATTTTGCTCAAGGCGAATTAGGCGACATCGTTTTTATTGAAGTAGAAACTGTAGGCGAAACACTTGAAAAAGAAGAAACTTTTGGAACAATAGAAGCTGTTAAAACAGTTTCTGATATGTTTATGCCAGTTGACGGTGAAATTCTAGAATTTAATGAAGAATTAGAAGCTACACCTGAATTAATCAATCAGGATCCATATGGAAAAGCTTGGATAGTAAAAATTAAAATGAGCAATCCTGCTCAATTAAACGAATTGCTGGATGCTGAAGCATACGCTACACTTATTGGCGCGTAAATTCTTTTATTAATGTAAGAAAAAGCTTCTGGTGAGAAATCATCAGAAGCTTTTTTTTTGCTATTTTCCCTGACCAACTCACCTTTTTGATTGAATACTTTTGCAACTTCTTTATAAAATCTTTATATCCATATAGATAATCCTTACAATTACTTTATATTTTTCGAGGTAATTTTGTATTAATAAAAAAAGAAACAATATGAAAACAATGATTTTATTGACAATACCCGTACCTATTGAATCAAGGATCATTTTTGGTTATATGGCAGGTGCTGTTATCGCTCTTTTTATTCTTGTCTACTTAATTTATTCACTTATAAAACCTGAAAAATTTTAATAAAAGTAGAATCATTGGATTTTTTTGATAGATTTTTAAAGGAATTATTATTTTAATAGGAATTGATTGTCTGATCGGACAGCTTTTTAAATTAAATATTTACAGAGAATTTTAATCAGCGATTTTAAAAAATGAAAACAATACAAAAAATCTAATATAATGAAATAATGGCAACAATAGATGTATTTCAAATAATATTATTTATTGCTTTGATAATAGGTTTTACTCCTATTTTAGGCAATTATATGAACAATGTATTTAATGGTAGTAACCATTTTATGTTACCAGTTTTAGGCTGGCTCGAAAAGTTATGCTATAAATTTATTAAAGTAAATCCCGATGAAGAAACAAACTGGAAGAAGTATGCTGTTGGATTGCTTATCTTTAATTTAATCGGTTTAATTTTTTTATTTCTGATTCAGATTTTTCAGGCAAAATTGCCATTGAATCCTGCCCATCTTTCAAATATTTCTTGGGATTCTGCATTTAATACGGCAGCAAGTTTTATTACTAATACCAATTGGCAAGGCTATGCTGGTGAAACTTCGATGAGCTATTTTGTGCAAATGATTGGGCTTACAGTACAGAACTTTGTAAGTGCTGCTACAGGAATAGCTGTAATTTTGGCTGTTATACGTGGTATTTCCCGTAAATCTACCGATAAAATTGGTAATTTCTGGACCGACCTGTGCCGTTCAACAATTTATGTACTTCTACCATTATCAGTATTGTTCTCCATTGTATTGGTTGGTCAAGGTGTGGTTCAAAATTTTAATTCTTACGAAACTGTTCATACATTAAAAGGTGTTGATCAGGTACTCCCGATGGGACCGGCAGCTTCTCAAATATCCATTAAGCAATTGGGCACCAATGGTGGTGGTTTTTTTAATGCGAATAGTGCACATCCATATGAAAATCCTTCACCTTTGAGTAATTTTTTGCAGATTCTGGCAATTTTTCTTATACCTGCTGCATTAACCTATACGTATGGAAAAATGCTAGGATCGGTGCGACAGGGATGGACCATTTTTACGGCTATGTTTATTCTGTTTATTGCAGGTTTAAGTATATCGCTTTATGCGGAATATTCGAGCAATCCTGTTATAGGGAATTTATCTCACATGGAAGGAAAAGAAGTGCGTTTTGGTGTTACAAACAGTGTTTTGTTTTCTGTAGTTACTACCGATGCTTCATGTGGAGCTGTAAATGCCATGCACGATAGTTTTTCACCTTTGGCGGGAATGGTTTGTATTATTAATATGATGCTGGGCGAAATTATTTTCGGCGGCGTAGGTGCAGGGTTGTACGGCATGGTGGTATTTATAATACTTACAGTTTTTATTGCCGGATTGATGGTTGGGCGAACACCGGAATATCTTGGGAAAAAGATAGGAGCTTTCGAAGTACAAATGGCTATTATCGCAAATCTGGCTACAAGTTTTGCAATATTGGTTTTTACAGCATGGGCTGCAGTGAGTAGTTATGGTTTATCGAGTATTAACAATGCAGGACCGCATGGCTTTTCCGAAATCCTATATGCGTTTACATCTGCTGCCGGAAATAACGGGAGTGCTTTTGCCGGATTAAATGCAAATACATTGTTCTATAATCTAACAATTGGAATTGTTATACTTATCGGTCGTTTTGGAGTAATTATTCCTATACTGGCTATTGCCGGAAGTCTGGCAAAAAAAAATATTACACCGGTTTCTGCCGGGACTTTCAGAACTGATAACTGGCTGTTTATAACTCTACTCATCGGAGTCATACTTATTGTAGGTGGTTTAACATATTTTCCTGCATTATCATTAGGTCCAATTATAGAACATCTATTAATGAATAGTGGAATAATCTTTTAAATTTTAAAAAATGAAGACAAAACAAAATAAAATTCTTTTTGATAAAAAAATATTACTACAGGCTGCTAAAGAAAGTGTCTATAAGTTAAAACCGTCATTATTGGTTAAAAATCCGGTTATTTTTATTGTAGCAATAGGATCAGTGCTAACAACAATAATAGTAATAGCAGGAATTTTTCAATCCGATTTTTCTTCTTTTAATTTTCAGATTGCTATTTGGTTATGGTTTACTGTATTGTTTGCCAATTTTTCTGAAGCTATTGCCGAAGGAAGAGGAAAAGCTCAGGCTGAGAGTCTCAGAAATAACCGTACACAAACAAAAGCACGTAAACTTATAGGCAAAAATGAAGTTTCAGTTTTAGCGACAGAACTAAAAAAAGGAGATGTTGTAATTTGCGAAACATCTGATATAATACCATCTGATGGTGAAGTTATTGAAGGCATAGCTAGTGTTGATGAATCGGCTATTACTGGTGAATCAGCACCTGTTATTCGTGAAAGCGGAGGCGATCGATCAGCGGTTACTGGTGGAACAAAAGTAATCAGTGACAGAATTTTAATCCGTATTTCAACAGAACAGGGTGATACTTTTATTGACAGAATGATTGCATTGGTTGAAGGTGCAAAACGCCAAAAAACACCTAATGAAATAGCTCTTTCTATTCTGCTATCAGGATTATCAATTATATTTTTATTAGCAGTTGCCACTCTTCCTGCATTCTTTGGATATGCTTTATCTGCATCTGGCTTACCATTCTCTCAAAATTTAACACTCCCTGTTTTAATTGCCTTATTGGTTTGTCTAATTCCAACAACTATAGGTGGTTTGTTAAGTGCAATAGGTATTAGTGGAATGGATAGACTCATTCAACGTAATGTTATTGCTACAAGTGGACGTGCTATAGAAGCAGCTGGTGATGTGGATGTACTTTTGCTAGATAAAACAGGTACTATTACATTGGGAAACCGCATGGCAACTGATTTTATTCCAGGTGAAGGAGTATCGGCAGAAGAACTTGCCGATGCTGCACAGTTTTCATCTCTCTCAGACGAAACTCCGGAGGGAAGATCAATAGTTATTCTTGCCAAAGAAAAATTCAATATTCGTGGGCGTGAAGTTCATCAACTCAATGCTACATTTATTCCTTTTACTGCACAATCAAGAATGAGTGGTGTAGATTATATAGATGATGAAAATAAGATTCATCATATCCGAAAAGGATCAGCAGAAGCTATCCGTGGCTTTGTAGAAAATAATAATGGATTTTATCCAAAAAGAATTCATGATACAGTTTCCGAATTGGCACGCCAGGGAGCTACCCCTTTGGTTGTTGCAGAAGACAATAAAATTTTGGGAGTTATTCATCTTAAAGATATTGTAAAAGGAGGTATTAAACAACGTTTTGCAGAGTTAAGGAAAATGGGTATTAAAACTGTTATGATTACCGGTGATAATACATTAACTGCTGCTGCCATTGCTGCAGAAGCAGGTGTTGATGATTTTATGGCAGAAGCAACCCCCGAAGATAAACTACGCCGTATTCGCGAAGAACAAGCCAATGGTCATTTGGTTGGTATGATTGGTGATGGTACCAACGATGCTCCTGCGCTAGCACAAGCCGATATAGGAATTGCCATGAACACAGGAACACAGGCTGCACGTGAAGCTGGAAATATGGTTGATTTGGATAGTAATCCAACTAAATTAATTGAAGTTGTTGAAGTTGGAAAACAATTGCTGATGACCCGTGGAGCACTCACTACTTTTAGTATTGCCAATGATGTGGCAAAGTATTTTGCTATTATTCCTGCTATTGCTATTTCTTTGTATGCAGGTAAAAACGGAATTGGTCCCCTGTCTGCTTTAAATATTATGAATCTTGGGTCACCTCAAAGTGCAATATTAAGTGCAGTAATTTTTAATGCAATTATCATTATTCTATTAGTACCTTTAGCTTTAAAAGGTGTTCGTTATAAACCGGTTTCTGCCAATATTGCATTAACCCGCAATTTGTTGATTTATGGATTAGGCGGTCTTATTGCCCCTTTTATTGGAATTAAACTAATTGATATTCTAATTAACTTGTAACAATTTATAAAAATGAAAACGCTAATAATATCTTTAAAAATATTCCTATTCTTTACAATACTTACTGGAATTGTATATCCTCTTTTTATAACAGGAATTTCGCAACTTATTTTTCCTGCAAAAGCAAACGGCAGTTTAATTGTTCGCAACAATAAAACAATAGGGAGCGAACTTATCGGACAAGATTTCGATAGTATAATTTATTTTACATCCAGACCTTCTCCTATTGCATACAATCCTTTGCCATCGGGTGGTTCAAACTATGGCTTGACGAATAAAAAATTAAAGGAAGCTGTAAAAGAACATAAAAAACAATTCATTGCATTTAACCAACTTGATAGTTTAACTGAAATACCTTCTGAAATGCTATTTGCATCAGGTAGCGGACTCGATCCTCATATTTCAGTTAAAGCTACGATGTTGCAAGTTGAAAGAATTGTAAAAGCCAGATACTTCAATGATTTTCAAAAGCAAAAATTACTTCAATGTATTCATAAGTTTACTGAGGAACCACAATTTTTATGCCTTGGAGAGCAAAGAGTAAATGTATTATTGCTAAATTTCGAGATTGACAAAATAAAATAATTTGAAGATGTAACAATTTAAAGATTTGAAAATGAAAGATATAGATGATAACAGGCCTAATCCTGATGAGCTTCTAGCTTCTTTAAAGAATGAAGAAGAAAAAAACAAGCGGGGTAAATTGAAAATCTTTTTCGGTATGTGTGCAGGTGTAGGAAAAACATATTCTATGCTAAAAGCTGCCCATGAAGAAAGATTGAAAGGGATTGATATTATTATAGGGTATGTTGAAACTCATAAACGAAAAGAAACAGCCGAATTGGTCGATGGATTTGAACTGATACCAAGGAAATCTTATGAATACAAATCCACAACTTTAGAGGAGATGGATTTGGATGCTATTATTGCCCGTAAACCACAGATTGTATTAGTAGACGAATTGGCTCATACAAATGCACCTAATAGCAGGCATATAAAGCGTTATCATGATGTGCTTGAAATTCTCGAACAAGGTATCAATGTGTATACTACATTGAATGTACAACATCTTGAGAGTCGTTCCGATACTGTAGTTCAAATAACGGGTATTATCGTCAAAGAAACTATACCAGATGAAATTTTTGAAAATGCAGATGAAGTTGAATTGGTAGATCTTCCTCCTGAAGAATTGCTTCAACGACTTTCAGATGGAAAAGTATATACTGCAGAAAGATCAAGAGAAGCCATAGAAAATTTTTTTCGTAAAGGAAATATCACGGCATTACGGGAAATGGCATTACGCATTGTCGCCGATCGTGTGGATAAGCAACTGCATGATTATATGCAGCAAAAGCGGATCAAAGGACCCTGGAAGTCAGGCTTGCATCTTTTGGTTGCAGTAGGTACAAGTCCTTATTCAGGAAAATTATTGCGTTGGGCTAAAAATCTTTCGTATTCAATGGATGCAAAAATTCAGGCAATTTATGTTGAAACTATTCATAATCTAACATCAAAAGAACAAGAGCAATTCAATAAAAATATCAGCCTTGCAAAACAACTGGGAATTAAAGTCCGTATTATTACCAGTAATGATATTGTAAAAGCTATTGTTGATTTTGCACAGAAAGAGAACGTTACACATATTATTGTAGGAAAACCAAGGGTACGTAATTTGTTTGCTATGCTACAACTTGGTAATTTTGTAAACAGGCTAATAAGATATAGTGGTAATATTGATGTGTATATTCTTGGTTCCGATAGTTTGGCAAAAGACCGTTTCAGGGATAGAGTTTCTATTCCTTCTTTTACATCAAATATTCGTCAATATTTGATAATTTCATTACTTGTTATTATTTCATCTATTGTCTGTTACCCATTGAAAGATTTTTTTGGATATCAGGTTATATCATTTATACTTTTGTTTTTGGTCTCTATTTTTGCTATCTTTTATGGAATAGGACCTATACTAATTGCGGCTACTTTGAGTGCACTTATTTGGGATTATTTTTTTATTCCTCCACAATTTACCATGCATATAGAAAAACCCGAAGATATGATGATGCTGATCATGTTTTTTATCATTGCATTACTCAATGGGATTTTAACTTCAAGAGTTCGCCGGCAGGAAAAAAATATAAGAATCCGCGAAGAAAGAACGCATGCACTTTATCAACTTACAAGAGAATTATCAATGGTATCAGGGATTGATGAGGTTTTAAAAATCTCAGTTAGTTATATTCAAAAATATTTCAATATAGATTGTACAATCATCCTTAAAAACGAATTAAACATACTTGATAACCTACTTCAATATAATACAAAAATCAAATTGTCGGAGAATGATATGAGTGTTGCCAGTTGGGTTTATAAACACACATCTAAAGCAGGAAAATATACAAATACTTTGCCATCTGGGAAATATACGTTTTATCCTTTAACTGGAATTAACGACAACATGGGAGTCGTTGCTGTAGAACACACTCATATTTTTACCCAAGGTGAAGAACAATTTTGGGAAGCCTGCATTCCACAAATTTCAGGAAAATTTGAACGTGAGTTTTTACGAAATACTGCAAAAAAAGCATACATATTAAATGAATCAGACAAACTCTACAAAACTCTTTTCAATTCTATTTCGCATGAGTTGCGCATTCCGGTAGCAACAATAATGGGTGCCACTGATACCCTGCTTTCACAGGATTTTTCCGAAGAAATCAAAAGAAAACTATATACTGAAATTAGCATTGCTTCTGTAAGGCTCAATCGGCTTATTGAAAACCTTTTAAATATGTCGCGTCTCGAATCAGGTCGTATTACACTACGCCTTGATTGGTGCGACGTTCATGATCTGGTAAACAAAGTATCAGAAACCCTGCAGCAAGAAATTAAACCATTTCAACTAAGTATTGTCATTCCTGAATATATGCCACTTGTATTTATTGACTTCGGACTAATTGAGCAGGTATTACATAACCTATTGCTAAATGCAACTCAAAATGTACCTGAAGGAAGTAAAATCAGAATAAAGTTTTTTTATGATAATGCAATGCTTTCCATTCAGGTAATGGATAGGGGAAAAGGTTTTCCTGAATCAGAGTTATCCTCTGTTTTTAATAAATTTTATAGGGGAAAAGATGCGAAAGCAGGAGGTACTGGTTTGGGCCTGTCAATTGTGAAAGGTTTTGTTGAAGCGCATCAAGGAACAGTTGTTGCTGAGAGAAGAAAAAACGGTGGAGCTGTATTTACAATAAAAATTCCTGTAAAAAGTTTAAATCGCGATAAATTAAACCAGATAGAAACTCATAAAACCTAAAGATAAAAAAATTACAGTAATATTGACTTGTTTAATAATTAATTCGAACAGCTATTTCATTATAGTTTTTTAATATATTGACAAATTATTTATATTTCTCGTCTTCCTCTTTTAGTCTCAGAAAATTGGGTGGCATTTTAGATTCCAAATGAATAGGTTGATTGCTAACAGGATGCTTAAACGATAGGCTGAAAGCATGTAAACGTATTTGACGTTCATACGTATCATCTGCACCATAGCGACGGTCGCCAACAATGGGGTTGCCCATATCAGCAAAATGAACACGGATTTGGTTCTTTCGCCCGGTTTCTAATTTTACCTCCAATAATGTAGTTTCTTTTAATTTTTCCAAAACCCGGTAATGGGTCACAGCTAATTTAGCATCCTCACTTTCGGGAACCGATAGCATTATTTGATGGGGCCCTTCTTTAAGCCAACTTGTAATGCTTCCTTCTTCCACTTCTGGATGTCCTTCAACCAATGCATAGTAGAGTTTTTCTGTATCCTGCCAGTTCTCTTTCATCAACTGCATTATTTCTTCCGATTTGGCCAATAAAATTATCCCAGAAACCTCTCTGTCGAGCCGATGGATGATAAAACCACGTTTTTTCCCTCTTGATTCTTCTTTAACGTATTCGGTCATTTGTTGTAACAAGGAAATGTTTTTCTTGCCGGTATCACCATGGGTAAGTACCCCTGCAGGTTTGACAACTGCCACTAAATACTCATCCTCAAAAACAACCTGGTAAGGCGCTCTGACTTTATTGGAAGTATCCTTGTATTTGGTATATTCCAGTATTTGACCTTCCTGGATGATAGTTTCAATTTTTTTGATGGCTTTTCCGTTCTCCAGGTGTATACTTCCTGAAGTGATCAGTTTTTTTACCTTGGTTTTGGAAGCACTTCCAAATTCTTCCAGTAAAATTTCGGATATAGTGGCTGTTTTTTTTGCAGTTATTTTCATTGATAGTTGAGTTATTGGTTATTAAGATATTGGTTATTAAGCGATTGCTCACTTATAACTGTTTACTGATCACTGTTCATTGTTAAAGTTGTTCTCCTGATCTTGTGGCAAGGAATCTGTCTTTAGAATGAATGCCTTGGCCGGACCTTTTATGTCAATTTGGGGAAGTAAATTGTCGAAATCTTGTTGTGTAATCATTTCTTTTTTCAACATTCTGTTGGAAGCAAAAGAATAAAAATCGGCCAAAAAAGGTTTGAGGTTTCCACTTTCATCGAACGAATACCTGAACCATTTCGGATGGGGTATCAAGCTGGACAAGAACAATGATTCTGCCAGCGTAAGCCTAGAAGCATCTTTGTTAAAATAAAAATGAGCAGCTTCGTTGGCACCATAAATCATGGGTCCCCATTCGATAATATTCAGATAAACTTCAAACATCCGCTCTTTGGAGGTCAATCCGTTGTTTTCTATGAGCCATACGATTAATGCTTCTTCCAGTTTGCGGGCAACGGTTTTATTGCGATTCAAAAAAACATTCTTCACCAATTGCATACTGATTGTACTGCCTCCTCTTGCAAAGCGTTTTGTCTTAATATTTTTAGTGATTGATTCTTTAAAAGATTCAGGTAAAAAACCCCTGTGCCAGAAAAATCCAGCATCTTCAGAAGTCAACACTGCATTTTTAAGAAAAGGAGATATTTCATCAATGTGTTTAAAATTAAGATTTTCAGGACCCACGACAAAACTCTTTACGGCTTCTCCTTTTTCAAAAGCAGTATATAAAAAATCTTCGTTCATCTTACTGAGATTAGTAGTTCCATTTTTTAAGATTCTAAAGTTTATGCGTTTTAAATCAGATTGAAATACGATAGAATCCGGATGATCGATATCCACAAAGAAATCTAAATCATAAGCTAATTCACCACTTGTTTGTATACCTTCCAAATTCATAAATAATCCTTTGGGTAAGGATTCAAAAAGATCCTGAGAAGGAAAACTTTTTTTATGTAAACGCAAGGCAAACTGACGACTGGGTTCAGGCCGGTAATACAAATAGGGATGCAAACTTAGCTTATTAAAAACTGCTACAGAAGCACTGTCTAGCTCAAAATAATCATTTCCTACATTCAACTGGTAATTTATTGAAGCATTGTTTAAAAAAACATCCGCTGTTGAAATGCGGGCATGGTTAATCATCAAACCGCTTACGGAAGAAAAGCCATTGATGACTGTTTTCCCATTTATCATCTTATTGCCGTTAAAACTAAACTGAATGCTGTCGAAGCTCAGCATGCATTTCCATTTGTATTCCAGGAAAGGCAATTTTACGTTGGAATGATCAGCGGAATAAAGTTTTAGTTGTACTATCTTTTCAGAAGGCTCTATGACACCTTCAATAATCCAGTTCATCGTTTTATTTTGTTCAGTCAGCGAAAGCTGCGATTTAAACTGATGATTATTTACATTCAGTTCAGGCAACATCATGGCTATCAAATGCCCATTGGTATTAGAACGAATGATAAAGTTACGGATATTGATGTTAGAAGGGATTTTGTAAAAGATCGTATTCAGCAAACGTTTAATTTCAGCAGCATAATCATGTTCAGGGGTTGTTATTTCTTCAGTTGTATTTTCATTGTTAGTTGGACGGATTAAAAAATCATAATTATTTAAGCTATCTTTTTTTATTAAAGAAATACTTGCATTTTTTAATTCAAAATCGGTTAAGTTAATATTAAAGAGGATTAATTTCCAGAAACTTAGTTTTGTATATATAGATTCAATCGTAAGCAAAGTGTCTCCATCAATAGGTTTGAGTGAAATGTTTCTGATTTCAACTGCCGAAATACCTTTAAAACTAAATTCACCAATTTGTAAATCGGCACGATAAGCTTTGTTAAATCGATTGATTTTTTTATGAATCAAGGTATTTACAATAGGTTGGCGGAAAAGAAACAACAAGATGATAAATCCAACGAAAATACCGGAAATAATAAGAAATATTTTTTTCCAATTCAGTTGAGAGACATATTGTAATATGCTATCAATGATACGCTTAAAATTTTTTAAGAAATTTTGAATCATAGGGCAAAAATACTTTATATTTACATAAGTTTTAAAAAGAAATTTTAAGGCCTAAATGAATGAAAGTCTCGTATGCAAATTACATAATAAGTGAATACGTTTTTTTATAATGGATTTCTCAAGAAGTGATGAATAAATAAAGTGACTGGTTGACTTCATTCACCCCGTCACTATGAGCAATTTTAATTAGGAAGTGCGTTAAAAAAAATCACATTGATACTTCTGTTTAAATCTAAAATAAATCATTGCTAATTATTTAAACCAATAAAGCCATGAAAAATTTAAAAAAAATACTGTTTTTCAGCCTTTTGCAATTTATGCTGATCACAAGTTTTGGACAAGTTTTTTTTATGATTGAAGAACCGGGAACCGTTAATAATCTGAAATTCCGTATCGGCGATAGAATCGAATTAAAAACCAAAAACGGCGAACGGATTGATGGGATTATTAATCAATTAAGGGATACAGCCATCATTGTCAATTATAATTTAGTGATGAATCAAGATATTGCGGTCATTTATTCCCGAAAGGTAATCATTTCTATGTTTTCAGCTGCCGGAATCTATGGTGGTATTGGCTATGTAAGCATTGATGGGTTTAACAATTTGATCAACAATGAAAGCCCGATATTCCGAAAATCTACATTAAAAACCGGAGGAATTATGTTCAGTGCAGGACTCTTGTTAAGGTTTTTTTCAAAACGCAAAAGACCTATCAACAATCTGGATTGGCGAATCAAAGTAATGGATTTTTCAATTATACAAGATCCGGGAATCTATGCCAATCCAGGAAAAAGCCAGTGAAAGGATTCATGTGAAATTATAGCTAGAAATGCTGTACTGAGACATTTTGAAAGAATAAGAGTTCAGCATTCGTAGCTTTTTGTTAGTATTTGCTTTTAAGGTCTTGCCTAAGGTGAGACTTTTTTTATGTAATTTCAGTTAAAAAAAGAATACCAAAGCTTAAATATTTGCTAAACTCAATTATTTTTTTACTTTTGTAGTATGTTTCTATATAAAAGCCCTTTGTCGGATGTAACTGACGGGGCGAAGCTGTGTAGAGCAGCTAATTAATTATTTTATAGTATTTTGATTATCAGTATTGTTTTTGAATAATAAATGAAATATAGTTCTTAGAAATATTTATTAATGAAAAAATGAAAATAACAATATATACTCCATCATCTTCCATCAAATCACCTCGCAAGCTAATAAAGGAGATGTTTGCCGATTTAGTAAGGAGTCATGATCTGGCTTGGCGATTGTCGGTAAGGGACATCAATGCCCAATACCGGCAAAGTAAACTCGGTATTCTATGGGCTTTTATCATGCCGCTGGCTACTACTCTTACCTGGATTTTTTTGAATATGACAGGCATCATTTCTGTGAAAACAACTGATATTCCTTATCCCTTGTATGTTTTTACAGGTACATTAATTTGGTCTATTTTTATGGAAAGTATGCTGGCTCCATTGATTCAAACCAATGCTTCAAAATCCATGCTTTCAAAAATCAATTTTCCAAGGGAAGCCATCATTCTTTCAGCTTTTTATCAGCTCTTGTTCAATTCAGGCATCAAAATGCTTTTGTTGGTTATTGCTGTGGTTGTAATGGGCTATTCCGCTGCATGGATGCTTTTACTGTTTCCATTTGCTATATTGGTATTGATTTTATGTGGGATAAGTATCGGCCTCTTACTTACCCCTATTGGTATGTTGTACAACGATATTGGCAGAGCTATTTCATTGGGAATGCAATTTGTGATGTATATCTCACCAGTAGTATTTCCTATACCGCTTTCGGGCTGGGTGAAGATTCCGTTTGTGTATAACCCGATTACTCCACTTATGATGATTGCTCGTCAATGCCTTACTGGTTATTCAGGAAATTATCTATCGGGTTTTATAATAGTTACTATTAGTATGCTGATTGTTTTGTTTTTTAGTTGGATGATTTACAGGGTGACAATGCCAGTGATTATCGAAAGGATGAGTGCTTAAAAATTACATTATGGGAGAAACTTTAATTAAAGTTGAAAATCTATCCAAAAAATTCTGCCTCGACCTCAAAACTAGTCTATGGTATGGCTTGAAGGATATGAGTATGGAAATAACAGGCAAAGAAAGAAAAGATAACCACCAACTCCGCGAAAAAGAATTCTGGGCAGTAAAAAATGTAAGTTTTGAGGTTAAACGAGGAGAATGTCATGGTATCGTAGGTAGAAATGGTGCCGGGAAAAGTACTTTGTTGAAGATGCTGAATGGATTGATTAAACCCGATCAGGGACGCATAGAAATGCACGGTAGGGTAGGAGCCTTGATTGAATTGGGAGCAGGATTCAATCCTATATTGACAGGACGCGAAAATATTTTTAACAATGCAGCGGTATTGGGCTTTTCCAAAGAAGAAACTTTTCAGAAACTGGATGCTATCATCGATTTTTCAGAAATAAGGGATTTTATTGATACGCCTGTACAAAACTATAGTTCCGGTATGAAAGTAAGATTAGGTTTTGCAATAGCTGCACAGATGGAACCGGATATTTTACTGATTGATGAAGTATTGGCAGTAGGTGATATGGGTTTTATATTAAAGTGTTTCAATAAAATGGATGAATTACTGAGTAAAACAGCACTCATTTACGTTTCTCATAATATGCCTCAGGTATCCAGAATTTGCTCAGGCATAACCGTCTTGAATAAAGGAGAAACTGTATTCCAGGGAACGGAAGTATCTGAAGGTATCAGTTTTTATTATAACTATTTTGATTATAATATCGGCAATTTCGTAGGTTCCGACCAGGCAGAAATAGCAGATTTATACCTGAGCTCCGGCAATAGCGTTTCGAATAAGGAGGAAACTTTCGAGATCAGACATGGTGAAGAGTTGAGCATACATTTGAAAATAAAAATTAACAGGCCCATCACCAATCCCAGTATTGGTCTTATTTTTTACGATAAGGAACAGCGTAATTTTGG
>CAZCBG010000055.1:0-8808 GCA_964496885.1 uncultured Bacteroides sp.
ACAGATTTTGCCAGATTTCTGGGCTGATCCACATCACAACCTCTATTGATGGCAATATGATAGGCCAGCAGTTGTAAAGGAACGGTTGCCAATATAGGTACCAACATTTCTTTCACTTCAGGAATCTCAATGTAGAAATCAGAGAGTTCTTTTACTGTAACATCTCCTTGAGTGATAATTGAAATAATTTTACCTTTTCGGGCTTTTACTTCCTGAATATTACTGATTACTTTTTCGTAAGTTCCTTGATTGGTTGCAACGACAACTACAGGCATCTCAGCATCTATCAATGCAATTGGACCATGTTTCATTTCAGCTGCCGGATAACCTTCGGCATGAATGTAAGAAATTTCCTTAAGCTTCAATGCACCTTCTAAAGCAACAGGGAAATTATAACCGCGACCTAAATAAAGGAAATTGCGGGCATAAGTAAATATTTTGGCAATCTCTTTAATGTTTTTGTCTTGTTTTAGGACTTCAGTTACTTTTTCAGGGATTGATTCCAATTCGTCAACAATTTCTTTAAAAAGTGCATTGTCAACAGTTCCTTTTTCTTGCGCAATGGCTAAAGCCATCAATGTAAGTACGGCTACCTGTGCAGTAAAAGCTTTGGTAGAAGCTACCCCGATTTCGGGACCAGCATGGGTGAAAGAGCCAGAGTGTGCTGCTCTTGCAATAGAAGAACCCACAACATTACATATTCCATAAATAAAAGCACCTTGCGATTTTGCCAAGTCAATTGCTGCCAACGTATCGGCTGTTTCTCCTGATTGTGAAATAGCAATAATAATGTCATCTTTATAGATCAACGGTTTACGATAGCGAAACTCAGATGAATATTCTACCTCAACTGGAATTTTTGCTAATTCTTCAAACAAATATTCGCCAACCAAGCCTGAATGCCATGAAGTGCCACAGGCAAGTATGATGATTCTACGGGCATTTAAAAATTTATCTTTGTGATCAATGATGCCAGCCAATGAAATATGACTGATTTCTTTATGAATACGTCCACGGCAACTGTCAAAAATTGTTTTTGGTTGTTCGTAAATTTCTTTTAGCATAAAATGCTCATAACCTTCTTTTTCAAGTTCGCTCAGGTTCATTTCAAGCTTGTGAATCATTGGTGTTTTTTCAACATTTTTGATGGTTTTCACCTGTAGCTTTTCGCCTCTTCTCAGAATGGCAATTTCTTCATCATCAAGATAAACTACATTTTTAGTATATTCAATAATGGGTGTTGCATCCGATGCCAGGAAAAAATCGTCTTCTCCTATTCCTATTACCAAAGGGCTGCCTTTACGGGCTGCAATTAAGGTGTTGGGATCATCTTTAGAAATAACAACAATTGCATAAGCTCCAATCACTTGATTTAAAGCTAATTGAACTGCATCTAATAATGATATTTTATTGGTTACTTTAATATATTCTATGAGTTGGATTAATACCTCTGTATCGGTATTACTACAAAATGTATACCCATTTTTAATGAGTTCTTCTTTTAAAATGGCATAATTTTCGATAATACCATTGTGTATCAAAGCTAAGCTTTCTGATTGGGAATAGTGGGGATGTGCATTTACATCATTGGGTTCTCCGTGAGTAGCCCAACGGGTATGTGCAATTCCGATGGTGCCGCTTAGATCTTTATCTTTTACATAGGCTTCTAATTCAGCAACTTTGCCTTTGGTTTTATAAACGTGTAATTCGCTGTTGAGAATGGCTATTCCGGCACTGTCGTAACCTCTGTACTCTAAACGGTGCAAGCCTTTTATTAATATGGGATAGGCCTCTCTCGGGCCTATATAACCTACGATTCCGCACATAGTTATTTAATTAGTTGCTACTTAATTATAGTATATTTTAATTCAAGCTTCATTCTGTTTGCCAAGGTCTTATCTGTTCCTGTAAAAACAAATCTATTGGCTGTGGTTCTTCTGCTATCTATCAACATTACCAGGCCAAAGTCTTCAGTAGTAGTATTTAACATATTTTGGAAATACCTTGTCATACGAATTCTATATTCATGGGTTGTTGTATTGTAAATTCCGTCAAAAAAAGCAGACCCTTCAAAAATATCTGGTAGAAATTCTGTTTTCCCGCTTGCGAGCTTTTTTAAAATAGTCAACAATGTGGGGGGTGCATTTTTATTGTCAGTATCATCATTCTTGATAACCAATACAGCTTCGTTAACAACAACTTTCTGGTTTTTAATTAAATCCCTTAAATAAGGAAATTTGAAATTTACTTTTACTCCTCCCATGGATTGAAGGAATAATTTTTGTTGTCCTAAGTTTATATTTGCAGGAACATTCACCCCAAGTTGATTACGGAAATCACTATTTGCAGTCAGTGTAGAATTAGAACCATTGTAATTATAATGATTAAAATTAGTAAATTTGGCACAATTTCCATTGATAGCAAAATTAAATTGGGTGCTAATTGTATCGCTTGGAGCAAGTTTATAGTATATTCTCAGATTTGCCAAAGAGGACAATAAATTAAAATATAAAATTGACCCTTTGTTTGCCATTGTTGTATTTAGTGGAAATGCTTTGATGAATAAACCCTTAAAAAGAGCAGTAAATTTGTCGTTGTCAGCTAAATCAGCAGACGGAGCAGCCAGTAAAGCTTTACCCAGTGCTATACCATCTGGTGTATCACTCAGCTTGATTTTTAATACCGGAGCAGACTTAACTCCATCAATGATACTACTGTCGTTAGGTTTTGGTGTAAAAGCAAGATTGCCTATTTCGGCTGTTTTAACATTCAACATTCGATCGGAATAATAAATACTATCAATATACATCTTGTCAGCAACTTCATAAACCTTAAGCTGCAACGGACTTATACTTGCTAATTTATTATCAGCTTGATAACTTCCTGAATAAGGTAAATATAAAATTAATGAATCTAAACTAGCTGCGATTGGAAAATTTGGACTTAGACTTGAAAGGCGATATTGTGTGAAAATGCTGGCAGTTGTTGTTCCAAAGATAGGATCATTATAAGTTCCGAACAAACTCGCTGAATAATTATCTGTCCTTAAAGAATCATCAAAAACAGAATAAGCAATAATAGTAGTAGAATCTGAGAATCCAAGACCTAATTTTTCATTATCTGATTGTAAACCCATCCCGATTAAATCAGGTTCTTTTTGGCAAGAAGAGAGAACAATCATTGACCCCAACAAGAAAAAAAGTGCAAAGTTTGTTAAGCTATAGAGTTTTGTTTTCATTGAATTATATAAAAATGAATATTAATTGTAGCTAAGAAACTACAGCTTCGGTTATGAGAATTTCATCATAAAATTTTGCATAAGCAGCTACATACTTCTCTTTGGATTGAAAAGCAAGTATCGGCTTACCGCTATTTTGAGCATAGGCTAACAATTCTTTATTGATGATTTCACTTCCGATAATAATACCGTCTGAATTATCAATCGCTGCTTTCATGACGTTAACGTAAGTTGGGGTTTTATATTGTTTAGTATCTTTAGCAATTATACCCGGTAATTTAATTTTTGTAGCAAAATCCTTATTCATTGTTTCTTTAAAATCGTCGTCGTACAATGAAATTACTACTTTAGTATCGGTAAATAAAGGATTGTCTTTTACAGCTTTCTTGATATAAAGAGGAATCAAACTTGTCATCCATCCGTGACAATGAATTATTTCGGGTGACCAGCTTAGTTTTTTTACGGTTTCGATAACTCCTCTCGAAAAGAAAATAACCCGTTCGTCATTATCGCCATAAAAAATATTATTTTTATCTGCAAAAACAGCTTTGCGTTGAAAATAATCCTCATTATCAATAAAATATATCTGCATTCGGGCAGATTGTATTGAAGCAACTTTGATGATTAGGGGATGATCCTGATCGTTGATAATTAAATTCATCCCCGACAGTCGAATTACTTCATGCAGTTGGTTTCTTCTTTCATTGATATTTCCAAATCGTGGCATGAATGTTCTGATTTCTTTTCCCGTTTCCTGAATGCCTTGAGGAAGAAAACGCCCAATATTTGCCATATGGCTTTCTTTTAAATAAGGTGTAATCTCTTGGGTAACAAATAATATCCTGCCTTTACTCATCTTTTTCTAAAATTAAATTGGAATATATAATTTTTTTGCAAAATTAGTTAAAAATTAGAACTTAATCAATATTAATTTTCTTTTAACGGAGTGTGAATTTTTTACTCTATTTTGGAAGGAATTCGTTATTCAACCGGAAGCAAAGCTTCAAGACTTGTATAAGTGAAAAATTTGGTTTTGCCTTTTACAATATTGAATTTAAAGGCCTCTTTTTTTGGTGTTAAACTTGTTGAATAAGCCGAAAAACTGATAGTATTTTCGCCTTCAGGCATTGGTATTCTTGTGTAAGAAATTGAGTAAGGTAATGTTTGCCAATTACGGGTATCCGTTTTTTCGGTAAGTGCATTCACTATACCTATTGCAGAACCAAGATCTTGGTTTTCTTTGCGTGCGGCTGCTTCAATTGCTTTTTTAGAAGCCAGTCTTAAAACTGCATTTCCCATTTCCCGAAGCATTCTGTCGTTGAGTGTTTTAAATGCTATTCCATTGATATCTTCTGCATAATGTAAAGGATACACTTTCCCGTTGGCTGCAATATCGGCATTATTGAAAACAGGTTTGCGCTCAACATATTTCGGGAAAGCTACTCTTAAAAAACTTAGTTTGGAAAATCCCGTTTTTTCATTGTCTGATTTATCTCCAATATAAATTGGGAACGACATGCCGTATTGCTCATTGGCAAAAGTTACAAATCCATTGCTACTCCCTGTTTTTGTGAAATTAATGCTCCATTCTGATTTTACAGGACCCAAGCCATTGTGCCAGAAAAAAACCAACTCTCCGCCTTCATTTGGTTTGTTTTCATATTTAAGATTAAATTTCTGCTCGTAAAACCTGAGTTCTTCGTTAAAACCTGTACGATATGCTGCACGTAACAAATCCCATTTTAATTGTTCGGGAACCTGTATATTGAAATTTTTAAAGTAAGAATTTTCATAAACATTCAAGGCATTACGGTAAGCTATAAAAGCATCATTGTATTCGCGATTGGCATCGTAAATTAAGCCCATGATAATATGTGCAAAAGCATCATCCTGGTAACGGTTTTTATGATCGGGGTATTTGTCGTTCAGCTGATTCAGTTTTTCGTTTACCCTTCTGACCTCTACCAAAGCATCGCTGTATTTCCCAGTATTTAAATAGTTTAAGGCTTTAAAATAATTCACCAATACTACTTCAAAATCTTCAGGCTTATACGGTTTTACCATGGGGTTGGTAATGAGTGCCAGGGCTTCAAGACCGTAATTTTTTCTATAGTCTTCGATTAATTTATCAGCTTCGTCCAAAGCCAGATTGCTTTCTGCATTTTCGTTCATCATCCAGTTAAGCCATCCTTTATTAAATAAATACAAAACACGATTTTTGCCTGTTTTACTCTTGTCTTTTTCGAGTAACTCCTTGGCTTTTGATAACTCTCCATTTGCAACCTGCGTTTGAAATTTTAAATTTTGCTGATAATAAGTTGCGCAGGAAGTAAACATCAGCAAAGGGAGCAACGTTAATAGTAAGATTGTGTATTTTTTTCGCATAGCGATGGGTTATTGTGTTATTCAGTGCTTGGCTTTTAAGTTCCAATTCTGTTTAAATGTTGTATGGACCATACTGTTTCATCCAAATAAACAAACGGAGCAAAAAATATTTTACTCCGTTTATTCATCTGTTTTACAGAAGTTTAGTCTGAAATTATTTTTTTAATCTCTTTATCACCTATCCATACAATTTCGTTGGTTTCGAGATTGGTAAGTTCAAGATTGATTTTATAATTTACAACTTTGTCTTTGTTGAATGAATCAATAGTAGAGTTAATACTTCCCTGAAGTATAAAATCGGCACCTAATTCTTTGCCCCATTTTTTGGTAGTTTCTGCTGAAGCATAATCCTGCTGATCAGCTCTTTCTCCTCTTAATTGCTCTCTTTTATCACCGGCCTGAACGAGTCTCACTCTACGGTCGTTTAAAAAAGCTCTTTCAACATCTTTGATGAAGTTTTCGGCACTGATGTGCTCACTTGTTTTATTACTTACCAAACCAACAATAACGATGGGCCGTTTGCCTTCGAATTGTTTCTGGTATTCGGGCAACCATGCTTCGCTTAGAACCTGAGCTATCATAGCTTCTGCCGTCAATTTAGCATCGCTGTCGTTCCAGCGTCCGCTCAAATCGAATTGTTGACTGGGTGCAACGCGCTTAACCTCTCTGGTAGGTGAGCATGCACTGATGACGATAGCAATAATTACAACGGAAAGTTTGAAAATCTTTTTCATGTGTTATTAATTTAAATTATTTATTTGTCACATGGAATACGCCATATAATATCATTTTCGGTTTGTATGAATATTATTCTTATGGCTATTTCATTTTTTTTATTTTAAAAGTTATTAAATAGACGTTCAAATTAATCAAATCTTATGCCAAAGATATTAAAAAAAAGGGAATGATTCATTCCCTTTTATCATTTTTTTAAAAAATGGATTATTTATTTTCCATTTTCTGCATTTCTTCGTCGAAAGTCTTTTTAAACTTTTCGTAATCGTAATCAATTTTAAGGTCTTTATCAGCTGAAAGCTTATTATTCATCCCTTTTAAAAGTTCATCTGCAGAAACTTCAATGCAAATATAGGTTTTGTAATTACCCTCACTTGTTTTGGTTTGTTTTTCGCATATCACCCTTACTCCATTTAGTTGTTGATTGATTACCTCACGGGTATTACCTTCAAATCTTGTTTCCAATCCTTCAACATTATTGGCTGCAGAAGATTTTACATAATTATCGGTAACTCCTTTCATGGTGGTTTGGATTAAGCCAGCTAAAGTGGCTTTGACATTGCTCATTGCTTTTTTCTTTGAAACCGCCTGATCCATGCTTTCACCTATATCGCTGGCACGGATAAATTCTTTGGTACTCATAAACTCTTTTTCGCCGGCACAGTAATTGTTTATCAAAACTTCCCCTTTTGGCTCAGGTTTTGGAGTTGGAGTTACAACTTTTTCTTTTGATTTGCATCCTGTGGCTATTGTTGCAATAATTAATATTGCTGATAAAAAATAACTTAGTTTTCTCATGGGTTTTGTTTATTAGGTTAATGTTTGAATAAATAAAAATGTATATTGTCAAATTTTATGCCAGTATAATGACTATCAAATAAAATTCTTTTTAAAGTGTAAAATTAATAAGTTTTTATTTACAAATCCAAATTATTTAATTCTGGTAAAATTTCATCTATAATTTTCTGAATAGCTTTTTGTTGTGCATCTTTCAATGCATTTTCGTAATCTCGGATTTGCATGCCTTTAAAATTCGTAAATCCATTGCTGAATACTTCGGTATCTGTTTTGTTGTCGATGATTGAAATATCACAATCTACATATACAATATACAGGTCGTTTTTCTCAAGATATGTTCCTTTGGTGGTTTTGCATGAAAATTTAACGGTAACATCTGCTTTTTGCTTGCTATCGGTAAAAGAAAACAATTTTTCGGAAAGTTCTTTTTTAAAGCCGTTGCCAATGGTTTTGCGTTGTGAAGGAATCCCAAAATCGCTTTCTTCAATTTCCATAAATGCTTTCTTACCTTCCACATCTACTGTTATTTTGCACTGGGGAATATTGCTTTCAAATGCAAAAAGTTGACTGCACAATCTGTCTTTCCCAAGATCTCCTAACATAGTTTCCACATCCAGTACCGCTTTAATCTGCTGAACTTTACCTTTATTTGTAACTTTTCCTGTCGAAAGTATGGCCTCACCACCTGCATTGGTATTAATTTTTTCATCCATAACACTTTTTCCTTTAACGAAGGTAAAGCGCATAGGTAAGTTGGTAACAACTGTTGTCGATTTAGCATTTTTGGCATCCTGATAGCTTGCTGTTACGATAATATCTTTGGTAATAGGTGTTGAAAGACTCACATAAAGCTTATCCATATTGGGTTTTAGATGAATATTGTGAAGAATGCCCTGAACTGAATTGTAAATTTCAGTCCCCAGGTTGATACTTCCTTTGGTTGGAGAGAAAATGCTGAGTTCATCGGCCAGATTCTTTTTGATAACGTCAAATGCTTTCAAATAAGAAATAATGGCATTGTTATAATCCGCAATTTCTTCGTATTCGCCTGCTTTTTCGTAAAAACTCAACGCGCGTTTTTTAAGATCTTCCAGTTTTTTTGCTTTTTTATCAGCATACAGTTTCTTGGATAATTTATAAAAAACCCAGTACTCATTGTCGTTTCCCCAGGAAGCCGATAATTCATAACCTTCAAGGTTTTCTTTAATAGAAGTATTGGTATAGGTTTTAAATTCTTCTTTTAGTTCGGTTTTATTCTCAAACTGATACAACATTGAATTTCCTGAAATTTTAATTGAAATTTCTGAAACCAGATCATTCAAGGCATTGTTACGGGCCACAGAAATATAATTGTCGCTCATACCTGTTTTTTTTGCCATGCCTATCCCTATATAATAGTCATTCGTCACAGGACGGCTGCTAACCCATTGTGGTGTTATATTTTCCGGCTTTTCGGCAATAGGCTGTTGCGTTTTACAGGCTTGAATAACAAGGGAAATAGCAAACATATAAAACAGTATTTTTTTAGTCATAGTAATTGGGTTTAAAACAATTTTCAAATTTATAAAAAATAATGTTTCAAAAACCATTGCAAAAAAATAAAGAAAAAAAATCCCGTCTCAATTAGTGAAACGGGATTTGAATTTTTTATA
>CAZCBG010000055.1:8908-22207 GCA_964496885.1 uncultured Bacteroides sp.
ATTTTTTATAATTCCACTGTTGCAATCAGTTCTTTAATGAGCTGTGTCATTTTAGGTTCAGATGCTTTGGCTGCAGCTATTACTTCCTGATGAGTTATTTCCATTATTTTACCTTCCACACCTAAATCGGTGATTACCGAAACTGCAAAACAAGGAATATCCATGTGGCGGGCAACAATTACTTCAGGAACTGTTGACATGCCAACTGCATCACCCCCCAGAATTCTGAAAAGCTTATATTCGGCTGGAGTTTCATAGGTAGGTCCTGTAACACCGATATATACACCAAGTTGATAATTCACATTGTTCTTTTTGGCAATGGATATGCCTTTTTCAATCAATGCTTTATCGTAAGGGATGTGCATATCTGGGAAGCGAGGACCCAATTCATCGTAATTTTTACCCAATAAAGGATTATCGCCCATCATATTAATATGATCTGTAATTATCATCATATCCCCGATTTTAAAGTCAGGATTCATACCACCACTGGCATTTGAAAGCACTAATAATTTAATTCCCAACATTTTCAAAACACGAATTGGGAAAGTTACTTCTTGCATTGAGTAACCTTCGTAGTAATGAAAACGTCCTTGCATGGCAACCACTTTTTTATTCCCTAAATTACCGAAAATCAATTGTCCACTGTGACCCTCTACAGTAGAAACCGGAAAATTAGGAATGGACTTATAAGGGATGGTAAACTTAATATCGATTTCGCTCGTTAGGTTACCTAAACCGGTGCCCAATATGATGCCGACTTCTGGTGAAAAATTAATTTGTTTTTGAATAAAATCAATGGTTTGCTTTATTTTTTCTAACATAGTTGAGTATTTGTTTATCAAATTTATCTTTATCTTTTTTGTGAAATTTAACTTCAATGGGCAAATAAAAGAGGGGCAAATTTACAAAAAAATTCATTAATGGGCTGCCTTTTATTCTCATGGCGTCTTTTTCGGTAGTAACCATTATTTTATTTTTCGAAAAAATACTTTCAAATATCTCCTTGATCTTCAGCATATCTTTGGGCTGATATTGATAATGATCACGGAATTTCAGGGCCTCAACTTTATCTGCCATAGATTTTAACTGATCTTCGAGTGGATAAGGATTGGCAATTCCTGCGAACATGAGGATGGTAGAAAATTTCCCTAAAGCTATTTTTTCAGAAAAAGAATTCATGGGCACTAAATTTCCATAATCGATATAAGAATAATAAACATTTTGTCCCTTATGAATTTTCATAGCTGTTTCCATCGATTTGCAGGTAATTGGGGAAATCACACGAGGGCATTTGGTCACAACAATAATATCTGCACGTTTCATTCCAGTTCTCGATTCTCTTAAACTACCACTAGGGAGTAAGTAATCGTGTGAAAAAGGTTTGTAATAGTCAGTTAATAAAATAGAGATTCCGGGTTTTACATATCTGTGTTGAAAAGCATCATCTAACAAAACAATTTCTGTTGCTGGTTGCTGTTCCTGAATTTTCGATATCCCTCTCACTCTTTTTTCGTCCAAAGCAATGCAAATTTCAGGGAACTTTTTTTTATATTGCAATGGTTCGTCTCCAACAGTTTCTGCCGTAGATAATTCATCAACCAATAAAAAGCCTTTGGTTTTTCTGCCGTAACCCCTGCTCAATGTGGAAATTACAACTTCTTTGTGTAATAAGTTGATTAAATATTCAATATGAGGTGTTTTGCCTGTACCGCCTGTACTAAGATTGCCTACCGAAATAATAGGTAAAGCAAAGGACTTTTGTCTTAGCAAATTTAAATCAAACATTTTATTCCTTAAAAATACAATCAGTCCATAAACTAATGCAAAAGGAAGTAAAAGTAAACCAGTAATATTCATGCGATAGCAAATAGTTTATTCATAATTAGACTTATACGATATTAACTTAGAAAAGTTCCGGATAATGTCAAATCTTGCTGAAAATCAATGCTTAAAATATTGACTACCTATTCAAACAACAAGATTTTGAACTCTTGTTGTTTTTGATTAATTTTGCAGAAAATAGATGTGAAGATGACCAAACTAAGTGTAAATATCAATAAAATCGCAACCCTCCGCAATGCTCGTGGAGGAAATGTTCCCAATGTACTCCAAACCGCATTGGATTGTGAGCGTTTCGGTGCTCAGGGGATTACGGTTCATCCTCGTCCAGACGAAAGACATATTCGCTACAGCGATGTATATGAATTGAAACCAAATATAACTACAGAGTTAAACATCGAAGGCTATCCAAATAAAGAATTTATCAGGCTGGTAACTACTGTTAAACCAACTCAGGTTACGCTGGTTCCCGATCCGCCCGAGGCTTTGACGTCCAACGCAGGTTGGGATACCATTGCCAATGAGGCATTTCTGAAAGATGTCGTTGAACAGTTTCATAGTTTCGGTATCAGAACTTCTATATTTATTGAAACAGATATGAAAATGATTGAAAATGCAATAAAAACGGGCACCGACCGTATTGAATTGTATACAGAAAGCTATGCCAAAAACTATCCTATTAATAAAGAGAAAGCTATTGCTGCTTTTATTGAAGCTGCCCGAAAAGCAAACGAATTAGGATTAGGTATCAACGCCGGACACGATCTGGATTTGAACAATCTGGGCTATTTTGCAAAGAATATTCCCGGATTACTCGAAGTTTCTATTGGCCATGCATTGATCAGTGACGCACTGTACCTGGGGTTGGAAAATACAATACAATTGTATCTGAGGGCATTGAAATCTTAGTTATTGGTTATTGAGAAATTGGGGTATTAAATAATTAAATTTTATTCTTAATAGATAATTTTTTAATAACTTAATTTTCAAATAACTTTGTACAATAATTTTTGTTATTTTTACATATTATTTTTATGAAAATATTAAACAGATGGAAAAAACGATCTTAATTACCGGTGGTGCAGGATTTATAGGATCCCACGTTGTTAGGTTATTTGTCAATAAATACCCTGATTATAAAATTGTCAACCTCGATAAATTAACCTATGCCGGGAATCTTGCAAACTTAACTGATATTGAAGACAAGCCCAATTACGAATTTGTAAAAGCTGACATTGTGGATGCTCAGGCAATCAACGCAATTTTTGAGAAATATAAATTCGAAGGCGTCGTTCACCTAGCTGCAGAATCTCATGTTGACCGTTCCATTGCCAATCCCATGGAGTTTATCATGACCAATATCGTTGGAACTGTGAATTTACTCAATGCTGCCCGTATGTTATGGAAAGATAACATGGAAGGCAAACGCTTTTATCACATTTCAACGGATGAAGTATATGGTTCATTGGGCGAAGAAGGTTTCTTTACCGAAGAAACAGCCTATGATCCTCGGAGTCCTTATTCTGCTTCTAAAGCCAGTTCCGACCATTTGGTAAGAGCATATTTTCACACTTATAAATTACCGATAGTAATTTCAAATTGCTCTAACAACTACGGACAATTTCAGTTTCCTGAAAAATTATTACCACTCTCTATCAACAATATCAACCACAACAAACCCATTCCTATTTATGGAAAAGGAGAAAATATCCGCGATTGGCTCTATGTGGTCGATCATGCCCGTGCCATCGACCTTATTTATCATGAAGGTAAAACCGGTGATACCTATAACATAGGTGGCAACAACGAATGGACCAATATTGACCTCATTTATAAATTATGCGAAATTATGGACCGTAAGCTTAAGCGTGAGCCAGGTTCTTCCGTAAAATTGATTACTTATGTGAAAGACCGTGCCGGACACGATTTGCGTTATGCCATCGATTCATCAAAATTACAAAATGAGCTGGGTTGGAAACCTAGCCTTCAATTTGAAGAAGGCATGGAAATTACAGTGGATTGGTACCTGAACAACGAAGAATGGCTTATGAATGTAACTTCAGGGGATTACCAGAAATACTATGACAAACAATACGTAAAAAGATAATGTTGAATTAGGAATTAAAAATTATTAATATTGTATCAACTTAATATCCTAATAACTCGATAACCAATAACTCAATAACTAAACCTCCATGTCATTTTTTAAAAATCTGTTTCCTTCTAAAAAACTGAGTCAGGCGATTAACCTGGCAGCTATCGGAACAGATATGCATTCACATTTAATTCCTGGTATCGATGATGGTGTAGCTACCCTTGTACAGTCTATAGCAATGATTAGAGGCATGCGCGATTTGGGCTTCAGTAAAATAATAACAACTCCTCATATTCAGGGAGAAATTTATCAGAATACACCTGAAATTATTCTTTCTGGTTTGGATGAAGTTCGCAAAGCCATCAAAGCTGAAGGTATCAATGTTCAACTGGAGGCTGCTGCCGAATATTTACTGGATGACAGATTTGAAGAAAAATTTAAAGCAAATAATTTGTTGACTTTTGGCAATAAGCATATTCTGGTTGAGCTGTCTTACTTTAGTCCTCATCCTAATCTCTTCAGTTTTATTTTTGATTTGCAGATAGAGGGATACAAAGTAATTTTGGCACATCCTGAAAGGTATTCATACTGGTTTAATAGTTTTAATAAATATGAAGAATTGAAGGACAGGGGTGTATTTTTTCAGTTGAATACAATTTCGTTAGGTGGCTATTATAGTGAAATGGTAAAAAAACAGGCTGAAAAACTGGTAGATGCCAATATGATAGATTTCCTGGGAACTGATATTCACAATGTCAATTACTTGAATGGCATGCAGGATGTTCGTTTTGAAAAGTATTTAGATAAATTACTTTCTTCAGGGAAAATCCAGAATGGGATTCTCTAAAAAATCTAATTTTTAAAAAAAGGAGTTATCAAATTATTGACAACTCCTTTTTTTATATAAAAACCGGGAGAAACTACAAATTCTGTCTGTAATATTCAAAAATCTTGCGATACAAATGGGTACGATCGATACCGCTTACATTGTGTTCATGAGTCGGATAGTTAAAATAATCCACTTGTTTGCCTAAATCAATACATTTCTTGATGAAAGATGAACTGTGTTGCGGAACAACAGTATTGTCTACACCACCTTGGATAATCAATAGTTTACCTTCTAATTTGTCCACATAATTGAGCAAGGAGGCATTTTTATAACCTTCAGGATTTTGTTCGGGGGTATCCATATAGCGTTCTCCATACATCACTTCGTACCACTTCCAGTCAATCACCGGGCCACCGGCAGTAGCTACCTTGAATACTCCCGGATTCTTCAGTTTCATCGAAATGGTCATAAAACCACCGTAACTCCACCCATCCACACCCATTCGATTAGGGTCAACAAAGGGTAAAGATTTTAAATAAGCAACGCCTTCCATCTGGTCGGCCATTTCCTGAACACCGCAATTGCGATGGATGATACTTTCAAAAGCAAAGCCCCGGTTGGCAGAGCCACGATTGTCCATCGTAAATACAATATAACCCTGTTGTGCAAGAAAATTAAAAAATAAATTACCACCACCCAGCCAGGAATTGGTCACCAGTTGTGCATGTGGACCACCATATACATAAACAATTACTGGATATTTTTTAGAAGCGTCAAAATTGCTGGGTTTAATCATGCGACAATACAAATCGGTACCATCTTTGGCTTTGATAGTAAGCATCTGAGTTTCGCCTAAATTATACTCTTTCAATGGGTTTTTATCTTCCACAATGGTTTGTAGCGTTTTACCTTCGGTATTTAGAACTACAGTTTTGCGACTGATTTCGGTATTGCTGAATACATCCAGTAAATAGTTGCCGCTTTTATCTAAGGTTGGGTTGTGCGTTCCTTTTGTCGGAGTTAAAAGTTTTAAATCTGAGGATTTAATATCAACTACATAAATATCATTGTCCAAGGGGCTTTCTTTGGTAGCCGAAATAAATATTTTATTTCCTTTGGCATTAAATCCTTCAATATCTTTTACAACCCAATTGCCTTTGGTAAGTTGCTTAATGAGTTTCCCATCAGTATTGTAAAGATATAAATGATTGTATCCATCTCTTTCGCTCATCCACAAAAACTCTTTTGGACTGGATTTCAAAAAATACATCCCATGTTCAGGTTCAACGTATTTATCGTTTTTTTCTTCAAACAAAGTAGCAATAAAATCACCACTTACCACATCATATTGGTTTAATTTCATGTGATTTTGATCGCGGTTCAGCACAGCAATGTAAACATATTTCTCATCGGGGCTCCAGCTGATATTGGTCAGATATTGTTCTGCTGGTTTACCGGTTTTCAAAAAAACTGTTTTTTGAAGGATGGGATCGAAAATACCTACCGTAACATGATGACTTTTCATGCCAGCCATGGGATATTTAATACTTTTTAATTCGGCAACGCGGGGCTCAATATCTACCAGTGGATAATCCGTTACCATGGTTTCGTCCATACGGTAATAAGCCAGTAAATTGCCTTTGGGTGACCAGAAAGTTCCTTTTTTGATGCCAAATTCATTGCGATGCACCGATTGTCCATTGACGATACCTTTGTCTTTGTCCTCGGTAACTGCTATTTCGGTACCTCTGTATGAAACATACAAATTGTTGAGCATCGTATAGGCAATATTGTAAGTATTAGGTTCAACATCAGTGTTTTCAGCCATTTCCGGATATTTGTTCAATACCGCAACTTCTTTTTTAACCATATCGTAGTTAAAAAGTTTATTTGCGACGATGAAGGTAAAATTCGTTTTATTAATCCATTCAATACTCGGAAATTTTTTAATTTCTTTTTCGGTGAAGGATTTTATACTTTTATTGATAGCCTCTAAATCGAGTATGGTATCTTTTTGTTCGGATTTTGCATTTCCTTTCACCAGTTTGTTGTTGGCAATCCAGCTATAATTACCACTTTCGTCCATCCATTGCAGGTTGCTGAGCGAAGTTGGATACAATTTACGGTTTGTAATTAACTCATCCAGATTCAATTGTTTGGTTTGAGCGGATAGCGTGAAAGTAACAAACATTAAAAATGTCAGTCCTAATATTTTATTCAAATGCTTCATATTGTTTTAAAATTTATAAATCAGTCCGCTAAAATAAAGAAAATTCAGCGAAGCTGAATGATAAAATGGGAATATTCGATAAAAGCGCTGTTTTAGACGATGAAAATTATAATGGAATGAATTTTTTATTTTAAATTTACCCCTTCTATCATTTGACCTTAAACTTAAACGAATCACTTCATTTACTATAAATTAGACCTCTTATGAAAAAAATATTCCTTTTTCTGATCTTGCTTTTGATTGTTTTTAATGGTCAATCCGAAAATCCCTGGGTAAAAAAATTAAGCAGAAAACCCTTACATTCCGATAGTACAGCGATGTTCAACATACGCATCAGTCAGCAGAATAAATTTGACAAAGAGGCTACAACTTATCAAGCCTTGGTTTATTATTCAGGAAAAAACTTCACAGGATCTAAAGAGGTGTATTATGACTTTCCAGGCTTTGGATTTTCTTATTACCGATTGGGAGACTCTGCTTTTTTGTTCGATAAAATATCAAAACAATATTACAGATCTCATCTTAAACAAGATTCAGTTTTGTATGTTTTTGATCTTCTAATGCAAATTGAAGTAGCAGCACCGATTTTTATGCCGATTTTATATCAACCTGGTTTTATGAGTTCAACTGCAAAAGATGTAGTAACCTCCGAAACCCATTGTATCGGATGGTCGTTCAAAGGCATGCCTGGCGGTCCATTGATGAGCATGGGCTACGAAGTTAAAATGACCGAAGTGTTTGCCAAGCCCTGCACATACACTGCTGTGATGGATACCCTCAGCCGATGCTTTCGGTCTTTATATCTGAATATGGATACCTCCAAAGTAATGGGAGATAATCCCATCAGTATTCATTACAATTTTGATAAAATTGGATTAACATCCAATACCCACGACAGCATCCGACAAATAATTGTCTTTTTAAGAAAATCTTTCAGTCTTTCAACTTTTAAAGACAATCCAGGCTTTGAGGAATACAAAAACAACGACAGGCATAAGATCAAACCTATTCTACAAGCCCTACCAGCGGATGAATCTCAAAAATACATCCTCCCTTTACTGACCATAAATGGAGATACCATCCATCTGAATGATTTTAAAGGGAAATACATCTTGCTCGATTTCTGGTTTGTCAATTGTCCGCCTTGCATGAGGGGCGTGCCAAAAATAAATGCGATTCTCGAAAAGTTTAAGAATAAAAATCTAGTGGTCATCGGTATCAATCCATTTGACAAAATGGATGCCATAAAGGATGTTGCTCAAAAACGTGAGATGAAATATACCATTTGTCAGTCGCCTAAAGGCTTCGATAAATTATTCAAGGTGCCTTATTTCCCGACCTATCTTTTGGTGGCTCCTGATCAAAAAAGTTTTCAGACCATTAAGCTAAATGAAGAGGCAGATTTAGAAGATTTTATGAAGTTGTTGGAGAAAAAATTAAAATGATAAAGCTAAACAGAAGATTACATTATCATCTTTTTAAAGCAATTTTTGTTTTAATATGTTTAATCTTATAAATAAACCTTAGATTTGTTCTTTTTTATCAATCTTTATGGACGTCAGTAAGACATTATATGTGAAATACATGGTTTGCAAGTGTTGCATCCGGATTCTCAGGCAGGAACTGGAACAACATGGCATTCGCGTTTACCGTATAGTTTTGGGCGAAATAGATATCAACTTCGACAGTTCTAAAATTTCAGAGCTCGAGATTGAAAAAATAATTTACGATAATGGGTTTGAATTGGTAGCCAACAAAGACAAAATACTGGTTGAACAAATTAAAACAGCTGTCATTGAATTGGTTCATATAGCAAATAATATGAACTCCATAATCAGAAACTCCGATTATCTGGTAGAAAAACTAGGTTATTCTTACCAACATTTATCCGCTATATTTTCCAAATATGAGTCGAATACTCTCGAAAAATTCATCATCCTCCATAAAATAGAAAAAGTAAAAGAAATGATAGAATACGGGGACCTCACCCTGAGTGAAATCGCCTTCACAATGGGCTACAGCAGTGTACAATACCTTTCCACTCAATTTAAAAATATTACCGGCATTTCTGTAACCGATTACAAAAAAGCACCGGATGTGGAACGAAAATCAATAGCCGAAATATAGCTAAAAAAGGGGGATTGAATCACATAGAGGGCCTTTAATGCTAAGTAGATTAGGTATTTTTGAAATTTATAATTCTCAATTATCTTTTTGTATTGCTGTTATTTTAAGTCAATCTAAATCACTTTAAGATTTAAAATCAGAAATTTCTCAGTATATCAAAATTCATTCGCCGATTTTTTATAATTTCGCACTTTCTTTTAAAAACAGTAACAAATGCTAAGAACACATACTTGCGGCGAATTAAACGTATTACATATCAATCAGGAAGTTGAATTAAGTGGTTGGGTGCAACGTTCCAGAGATTTAGGGGGGATGACTTTTGTGGATCTTCGCGATCGCTATGGGATAACTCAATTGCTATTTAACATGGAAACCAATGCCTTCCTCTGTGAGCAGGCCCGTAAATTAGGCAGAGAATATGTAATCAGCATTAAAGGTAAGGTTTGCGAACGCAGCAACAAAAATCTTAAAATGCCTACTGGCGAAATAGAAATTATGGTTCATCAGATTGAAATACTTAATCAATCTAAATTACCTCCATTTACCATCGAAGACAATACCGATGGAGGTGATGAACTTAGAATGAAATATCGTTATCTCGATTTACGCAGGAATCCGGTCAAGAAAAATCTTGAATTGCGGCATCAGCTTTCGATGGAAACCAGAAATTATCTCAATTCTTTAGATTTTATCGAAATTGAAACACCCTATTTAATAAAATCCACTCCAGAAGGTGCCCGTGATTTTGTGGTTCCATCGCGCATGAATGCCGGTGAATTTTACGCTTTACCTCAATCACCTCAAACATTCAAGCAATTGCTAATGATTTCTGGTTACGACCGTTATTTTCAGATTGTACGTTGCTTTCGCGATGAAGATTTACGTGCCGACCGTCAACCTGAATTTACACAGATTGACTGTGAAATGTCGTTTATTACCCAGGAAGATATCCTGAATACTTTTGAAGGTTTAACCAAACATTTGTTCAAAGCTATTAAAGGTATCGAAATTAAGGCTTTGCCCAGAATCAGCTATGCCGATGCCATGAAATACTATGGCTCCGACAAACCTGATATCCGTTTCGAAATGAAATTTGTTGAACTGAATGAAGTTACAAAAGACAAAGGTTTTAAACTCTTTGATGATGCCGAATCAGTGATTGGCATCAATGCAAAAGGTTGTAGCGAATACACCCGTAAGCAACTGGATGAACTCACCGACTTTGTAAGGAAACCTCAGATAGGTGCTACTGGCTTGATTTATCTCAGATACAATTCGGATGGTACCTTAAAATCTTCCGTTGATAAATTCTATAGCCCCGAAGATTTAAAACTATGGGCAGAGAAATTCAACGCAGAGGCAGGTGATCTGATATTAATACTGGCAGGAAAAACAGGAAAAACACAAAAAGCCTTGGGCGAACTTCGTCTCGAAATGGGTCAGCGTCTGGGTTTAAGAAATCCTGAAATCTATGCACCTTTGTGGGTAGTTGATTTTCCATTGCTGGAATGGGCCGAAGATACCCAACGATTTTATGCCATGCATCATCCTTTCACATCCCCAAAACCTGAAGATCTAGCTTTAATTGAGACCAATCTTCATGCTGTTAGAGCGAATGCTTATGATATGGTAATCAACGGGGTTGAGGTAGGCGGAGGTTCTATCCGTATTCATAATAAGGACTTACAGAAAAAAATGTTTTCTATACTGGGGTTTAGCGACGAAGAAGCTCAAAATCAATTTGGCTTTCTGATGAATGCCTTTGAATATGGAGCACCCCCTCATGGTGGACTTGCTTTTGGATTCGACAGAATGTGTTCTCTTTTTGGAGGTTCAGAAAGCATACGCGATTTTATCGCCTTTCCCAAAAACAATTCAGGCAGAGATGTGATGATAGATTCACCTTCAACTATTAGTAACGAACAACTTGCAGAACTAAACCTTAAAATAGAAAAAAATAAATAATTTGTGTTAAAAACATTTAAAATCATCAAATATTATAAGATAATCAAAGAATCTTATACACTTTATTGAAATTAAGTTGTTACTATTGCAAATAAAATAATTTTATAAAAATGAGAAAAATACTATTATCTTTTATGGCTTTGTTGTTCATACTGAACGTAAAGGCTCAGACTTCAAAGAATGACAATAAAGTAGAAGTAGTTGTTTGTTCAGAGTTCCATGTAACCAAGACTTTGGCTGAAATAGCAAAAGATCAGGCCACTTACCATAGTATCAGCAATCAAATAAAAAAAGAGTCAGAAGACAGGAAAAACCGTAAAGCCTTTATCAAAAAAAGCAATTTGAAAGCTTTCCCTCTAAATGAAGATCCCATTGCTCAAAAAACAATGGGAAATCGTCAGGCTCAAACCCTTTTAACAAGTTGGGAAGGGCAAACTGGTAACAGTTTTCCACCCGATCCATCAGGTGCTGCGGGTCCTAATCATTATGTACAGGCAGTAAATACTTCCTATCAGATTTATACTAAAACAGGAGGTAGCGTAACGGGTGGTGGTCCTTTTACCCTGGGTAGTTTATTGTTTGCGTCCAATGATGGTGACCCTATTGTGTTGTATGACAAATATGCCGATAGATGGGTTATTACTGAGTTTAAATCAAGCGGTAAAAAAGTATTATTTGCTGTTTCTAAAACATCAGATCCTACGGGTCAATATTATACTTACCAATATGTTTCTCCACTTTTTCCTGATTATGAAAAATTTTCAATTTGGTCAGATGGTTATTATATGACTTCTAATCAAACCACTCAAAAGGTATTTGTGTTTGAAAGAGATTCCATGTTGGCTGGTGTGGCTACTTCTAGATCTATTTATAAAACATTTACTCCTCCAACTGATAATGCCTTCTTTTGTCCATTACCCGCTGATGCTGATGGCCAATTGCCACCTGCAGGAACGCCTTGCCCAATATTTTCTTATGAAGATGATGGCTGGGGTACTGGATATATTGACAGAATAAATATTTATAAAATGGCAGTGGTTTGGGGTACAACTCCTACAGCAACCATTGTGCTGGATGCTCAATTACCAACACAACCTTTTGATGCTTCCTATAACGCAAGTTGGAACGACATTCCTCAACCAGGAACAACAAAAAAATTGGATGGAATTGGTGGTGTATTTACATACAGAGCCCAATATCGTCGTTGGACAGGCTATAATACCGTGGTTTTGAATAATGCAGTTTTAGTTAATTCAACAACTGGTCAAAGAAGTATCAGATGGTACGAATTGCGACAAAATACAACTACTAATCTTTGGAGTATTTATCAACAAAGTACTTATGCCCCTGATGATTTGAATCGTTGGGTGGGAAGTATTGCCATGGATGACAATGGTTCTATTGGACTTGCCTATTCGATATCAGGATCCAGTATCACTTATCCCGGAATAAGATATACCGGAAGACTGGCAACTGATTCTCTGAATAAAATGACTTTTGCTGAACAAGTAGTCGTTGAAGGAAATTCTTCTCAAACTTCAACAGCTGCAGGCAATCGTTTTGGTGATTATTCTCATACATCCCTCGATCCTGTGGATGGAACCATTTTCTGGCATACTGGAGAATATATTTCAGGAGGACAACCTGCAACCAAGATTTTTTCATATAGACTTCCTCTCAATACTACTACTGGTATTCAGGATAAATCGGAGGCGTTATCGTTTGTAGCTTTTTACAATGGAGGCGAAATAAAAATCAGAATAAATAACTTACCCAATAGCAATGAATTGCAGGTTGATTTATTTGACATCAAAGGTCGTTTGATTGAAGGTAAAAGATTATTTCCTGCTGTAAATACCCTGGAAACTTCTTTTAGCAATCTTGGACTTGCAAAAGGTACTTATCTTGTCAGAATTGGTAATATGAATACCAATTTTCAGAAAGTTGCAAAAGTAGTTGTTGACTAAGAAAAAACATTGAGTATTTAATCTGAATAAAAATTTAATGTAAAGATAAGACTAAGCCAAACTTAAGTTTTATCTTTTAATATTTTAATTAAAATAGTATGCGAAATCTGATTTTGATTTTAAGTTTTTTCCTTATCGTTTCATGCAAAACTTCAGAAAAACAAGCCATCAATAAACCCATTACATCAATACTAAAAGGTAAAAATACTGGTATTGTTTCTCATCAATTCCAAAAGCAAGGCTG
>CAZCBG010000056.1:0-21988 GCA_964496885.1 uncultured Bacteroides sp.
GAGAGCCTTTTCAGGCTGAATTAATTGCAGACATTCCTGCTCAGAAATGCTTACATGAAATGAAAATAGTAGATGCAGATCAAATGGAATATAAATTCGTTGGCTGCAGATACGGAATTTCTGATTTTGTTTCTGATTCAACTGAACATAAAAACCTACCCGATGCACCCTGCTGTACTGACATAAAAAGCTGCCCTGGATTTAATATAATATGTAAAGTTCCGGCAGGAAAGAATGGTACATTGAGCAGGCAGGAGTATTTAATAGTTACCCTTGTAAGCAAAGGTAAATTGGATAAAGAAATTGCCTGTGAATTGGGAATAGAAGTGAGTACTACCCGTACTCATCTGGCACGTATTCGTGAAAAATTATGTGTAAATAACCGGATAGAAATAGCTTTCTGGGCAATGAAAAAAGGTATTGTATGATTTCCGACATTGAAGCATTATCTGAACAGGATAAAAAATACATTCAAAATGGTGGTGTAATTATTCGCCCGAAAGGTTACCTGGAAATAGAATGTATTACACTGGCTGTTCCTTATTGGCATATACATTCTGCTACTAAAATATTTGAAGATATGTATACCAGGGATGTGTTTTTTAAAAAGATGTTAGCATTTGCCGATTACAAAGAATTTAAGCAATAAAGATATTAAAGAAGTGTTCCCCAACACATAAAAAAAACCTGGATGCGCTATATTGATCAGGATAAAATCTACCAGGAAACCAGTCAGGGATTGTATATTTTCCAATATTACTTTCCCGGACTGGATTTTAACGATTCGAAGCTTTTTGTAAAGCTGAGGCCGGAAGAGAAAACTGCCTCTGCAAAAATAACTAGCTTTGATAATTATTGGCGTATTACAGATTTTGGCAGACAAGACGAAATCAATGGCATGAAAGCCATTGATTTCGTTATCTGGAAAGAGAACATTTTATATTATGATGCATTACTTTTTATTGAAAGCGTCATTATTAAAAGAGAAGTTGGAGGAAATAATTACAAACCCTTACAAAATCGTCCCGCTTACGAAATGCGGGAAATGATCCCTGAAGATACCAAAAAAGAATACAAATTTATCTATAAAGAGAAAGTTGAAGAGAGCGACTTAGCAGCCATAGGAAGGTATGTAGATGGAGATACACTGAAATATTTCAATTGCCGTTGTGTTGAAAGTTACAGCTATTGTGGAACCAGTAAAAAGTTGAATAAGGATGTAGTTCATATATTTAAAGCCACCAGAGATTATCCCATTTTCATCTTCGATTACGGTAGTTTTAAAAAGATGTATAAGCCCCATGAATTAGAGAAGAAGCACCGTTTTCAATACATTGGCGAAAAACCAAAAAATTACATTTATGGTCTGGAGCAAATCAAGCATTCTGATAATGAATTTGTGGATGAAGATGATGAAAATAAAAATGCAATTAAACGTCCAGATAATAAACCCGAAGCTATTGTTATTGATTTATTCAGATGTAGCGGTGAAAGCGATGCATTGAATTTGCATTCTCTGGGATTTCATGTGTATTGGTTAAATTCAGAAAGCGAAGATTTTAATTATAAACAGTTCAGAGAAGTAGATGATTTGTGTGAGAATCACTTTCAGATAATGGACCTGGATGCAACTGGCAGAGAACAGGCTACCAAAAATGCTTTGAAACATATTGATATGTATAACATTGAGCTTCCTGATTGGCTTCAATTGAAAAAGGATTTCCGGGGTAATCCTTGTAAAGACCTGAAAGATTTTATAAACCTTTCAGGAGAAGATAGTAGTCAAACGTATTACAATTTTCTGGTTCTGAAGAAAAACGCATTCAGGGTAAAATTCTGGTCGAAAGTGATAGATGAAAAGAGAAAGAAAACATCTATAAATTTTGATATGGAATGTTTTTACTTTTTTTTAAAATGCAACGGGTTTTATCAGATGGAATCTATCTATCATAAAAAAGCAGGATATTGTTATGCCTGGGTGAAAGGGAAAGTTGTAGATCTTATACATCCGGATAATGTAAAACGTATTGTAAAACGTTTTACAAAAGAATGGGTAAAGGGTAAAAACAGAATGGATACCAGGGAGTTACTCAATAAAATCAATACTTCTACTCAGATCATTGAAGCTAATCTTGAAAGTATTGATATGATTAGTTGTAATTTTAAGAATTATGACAGGAATACTGAATATATCCATTTTAAAAACGGAAGTTTAAAAATTACCAGGGATGAAATAATAAAGGTAAAACATGATGAAATAAAGAATTATATCCTTGGATTTTTAGAAGTGAATAATAAAACGATATCGCATTTGATTAAAAAGGATATCAGGATTATTGAAAAACCTGCTATTGAAATTACGGCTAAATATGATTTTCAGGGACTTCTGAACAATTTCGAAGTTGCAAAAACGGATGCTGAAAGACAGGATATAAGTGTTGAGATTGCCAAAATGCCTGAAATAGATAAATATAGTCTAAAATTTAATGATGATGATTTTATTTTCGTGAGATTTCTGAAAGACCTTGCTGCAATTCACTGGAAAAAGGAATTGGTAAATAAAGAGAAATTAACCGAAAATGAAATTAAAGAACAAAATCTTGTATTAATAAATCTGATGTTTATCCTTGGGTACCATTGTCAGCAATATAAAGATTCCGGCAAACCATGGATGACCTTTTTACAGGATATGAAAATCAGTGAGATTGGTCAGAGTTCAGGCCGGTCCGGTAAAAGTGTTTTGAGTAAAGCTATTACTTATGTGAGGGCTTCATTTTATAAAGATGGAAGATCATTGGCCAATAAAAATGAATATCAGTTTTTTTATGATGGATTGACTGAATTTCATGATTATATTGAAATAGATGATATGCATGAATATGCAGAAGTGACTTTTTTTTATGGTCATATAACCGGAAAAAGACCCGTAAATCCCAAAAATTACACTCCTTTCATTCTGGAATATGAAGATAGTGGTAAAATGCTCATTACGAGTAATTTTGAACTTCAAAATATAGATAGTAGTACGATAGGCAGATTACTTAGCGGTGGTGTAAGTGATTATTACCATGAAGCAACTAAGTTAAACGATTACAAAGAAACACGTACACCGAAAACCAAATTCGGTAAAAACCTGTATGAGGATTTTACAGAAGAAGAATGGATTAAGTTTTATAATTTAATTGCTTATTGTATTCAAATGGTGCAGCGGTATTATAAAATCAATCCTCCTGAAGGTAACCTCGAAAAACGCCAATTGAGACGAGAAATGAGCAAAGGCTTAGGTAAAGAAGAAGAGTTTTTTAACTGGGCTAATGAATATTTTATAAAGTATGATGGAAGCGAACTTCCTGAATTTTCCCCTCAATCTTATGGCTTTTTAAATACTTATATAATTAAAGAGATTGCTTTTGAAGATTTTAAAAACAATCTCACCAAGGATCAGTCTTTCAAATACAAATCGGCCAAATTTAAAACGCATGTAAAATCGTGGTGCGAGTATTATGGATTTGAATTTAATCCTGTTGAATTGTGTTATGGTGATGAACCCGAAAAAACAAGAAGGATAAACAAAACCATTGATGGTGCAACAAAAGAGTGTTTTTTTATTTCTAGCAGTAAAAGGCTGGATTTACAAAAGAGGAATGATAATGACGATGATATGCCATTCTAGTAAAATTATGAGAGCAAAAGAAATAGATCGTTTGGTAAGCAGAATTATGAAAGTGAGTTTGCCAGGTATTCATTCAAAAAGAGGAAGTTTTAAAACTTCTGAAGCAAGATATATTGCCATGTATTTACGTAAAAAATACCTGAAACAAAGCTTGAATGCTATGGCCAAAGAATGGGGCTATTGTAATCATACTGTTACACGCAGCGGTGTATTAAATGTAAAAAATCACATTCAAACTGAAAAAGATTTTGCTATTGTGATAAGTTTGCTTGAACGAATGGTGGAGCAACGCATTCAAAAAATCACTAAGGATAAAAAGCGATACAATGATCATTTCGGACTGAAGCAAAAAGGTGTCAGCGTGGATGCTAAACAAAGAATAGTGAGCATAAGCGAATTATCCTTAACCGAAATGAAAGGACATAATAAGAAGGTTATCAATAGATTGATAGACCTTGGATATGGAATTCAATTGGTAATTGGTTTGTAAATTAATACTTATGGCTAAGTGTAAGGATTGCAATAAAGAATGTGAAGCTGCAGCTTCAGACAATAAAAATAGCTGGAAATGTATGCTTACCGGTATCCCAATTTACAAAACCTTACCTGAAGGAATGCGATTAGCTACAAGGGAAGATATCAATCCTGATGGAAGGAGAAGGATTGGCCTTCCCTATTTAGTAAAAAGTTATCTAAGTGGAATGTATGAGGCGTATCCATTAACCGAAAATACGGATTTGCCTAATTTAATGAGATTTGTGAATGATAATAATTGCTGGATTAAGAATGAAAAAACTATTTAACTCCCAAAATAAATTATCAAAAATAATTTTTACTTTCCTGATTTTAAACAAATCTAAATATCCCATTCAACTTTTTGGAGTCTAACTGCTATTTTTTTTAATGTATTAATCAATTCTATTTCGGCAGGAAAATCTCCAGTAACCAATTCTTTAAATGTTGTTTGGTAGGGTGCCTTAATATTCGACCACGTTTTTTCCGGAGATTTGAAAATAATTGCTTCGCATGGATGTTCATTAAGCCAATCATTTTTGTTTATATAGCTAATTTTGTCATCCTGTCCTACTTTAACAAGCATTTGATCAAAACTACTTCTTTCAAAAAAGTCACTAATTTCAGTGTTTCTTAACATCATGTGAAGATCATAAATATGGCGTATTTTATTGGCAAGATCAATGTATGGGTCTCCTTGTCTTGAAAATCTCACCAGACTCATTATTTTTTCACAGAACGTTCTTTCTTTACTTAATACCTGGACTTTAAATGGTTGAAGATTGTATTTTTCAATAAGATCTTTTTGCCCATTGTTTACCATCATATCAGCAATATAACAACTTACAGTTTCATTTGTATAGGGTTCATAATTACCAAGCCATGTTGCTTCAAGTACAATATGCTTGCGCACCTGAGCAAAGTTCCCCTTATATATTTGTTGATATTGATGAACTGTTTTCCTGATATTACCTTTTTTGTTCGTCAAAGTTTCGTCATTAATTTCCGGGATAATAGCCTCAACAATTTTTCCTATTTTCCGAATCTTTTTCTTTAACTGATTGTCATTTTCTTCATTTTTCCTTAATACCACAATATCGATATCTTCTGAAAATCGTTCAATAATTTTATGGCATTTAGATAAAGCTGTTCCTCCTTTAAAAACAGCTTCATTTGCCATTTCTGAATGGAAGATAAGATATAAAGCAACTGTTACCCAATAATCCTTTTCTATATAAATTTCCTGAATATTCAGTGATTGTGAAGCTGCAAGTATAGCATTTTCAAACTGTTCTTTATTTTCATGTAATTTCATTTGATATTCCAATTTGGTGCAGTGGATAGTTGATTTTCTTTAATTCCTAATTTATAATCTGTCAGTGGATTAAGGTTTTGTTTTAAAATTTTCAAATCCAGATTAGTATTCATACTGCCTAATAATGCTCCAAGGAAAGCAGATGTACGGGGAGGATATTGAATAGCAAATTTCATCAACCTTAATTTGTCTTTATCTGATAATGCTTCTAACTTATTTAAGATGTATTTTATGGCCATCTTTTTATCTAAATCCGGAATTATTTTAAAATCTTTTAGCACATCAAGCAATTCAAGTAAATAAAAATTATCATTTGTTACATCAATGTAACTTTTTACAGGCTTTGCCTGAATATTACCTGTTTTAATAGAAATACGCTTACCTTTACTTGCTATCTTAATCGTATTGGGGACTTGAGTCGTTAACCCCATTTGATTGTAGAGTGCGGTTCCTGTTATGTATGCGATTCTTTTATTCTGGACAAACAGGTAAGGTTTTATAATCTCTTCTTCTTTTGGACGTAATTCTCCAAATTCAGTTTTCTTAGGTTTATAAAATACACCTGTTGAAACTCTTTTAATAATTTGTCTTTCTATTAGCCTTTCAATAGCTTTAGCAGCAGCATTATACTCATCCATCTTAATATCTAATTGCTGATATTTAAATGTAGTACCTTCTTGTATACTATTTATCTGCTTTACTACTTTTCCTGAAACAGTCATTTCATTACTATTTTTAAAATTACTGTACAAAGATAAAGAATAAATATATTATGTCAAGTATTATGCGCATAATACTTGACATAATTTTCATTATCATGATTAGTATTATCAATATTAGTAGGATTAATATTAATTTTACTCTGAATACCATCATCATTATTATGTTTGTAATTAGCAATTATTATAGTAGTAAGATTAATAATACAGTTTTGATTTTAGCAATAACACAAATACTATCTCCTACAATCGATATCGTCGCTACAATCGCATATTTAAAGACGTAATGGGTATTATAGAATAAATGAATAGCATGGAGGTATTTTGCCTCCTTTTTCATTGGAATGAAAATATTTCATTCATAAAACATGAGCGAAGCGAATACCTTATTTCTTAGCTACCATTTAGTTGGCTTTTCGCTCCCCCCTTCCCCCAACCCCTAAAAACCGGAAATATAATTTATAATTCTTATGCCATACTTTGGGTAAAATCCGTAAGTAATTCTCGAATGATTTTGCACATCTTGTTTTAAACTCATTTTTACTTTTTATGACAAAAGCTGAAGTTGCCAGAAAAACAAAAACCAACCCTATTCTTATTAAACTTATTTTTTACTATAATTTATAATTTATTTAGATAAATAATTGAATTATAGTTTAATACTGGATTATAAATAAATTACAAATTGATTTTTTAATTATAATTTCATTAAAATTTATAATTATAATCGTACTAAATAAGTTTTAAAATACAAAAATTATAAATTGATCTAAAAATGTACGTTCAGTATATCAACAAATTACAAATTGACTAAATTCGATTTATAATTTTATACGGTTTGGTATTGAGATACTTACAAAGGCATTTCTGTTAAATTATAATTTTTTGCCATTTTTGCTACTTTTTTTTCGGACTGTGGTATTCTTGAAAAAAAAATGAACATGTTGAAAAGGATAATTAATCTTAGATATTGTAATGTCTAAATTTGCATTACTATAATAAAAAAAAGAATGGAAAAGTTTGCTACCGTTGATATCTATGTGAAAAATTACGTCAAAACTTACCTTGAAGCTAAATATGGCAAAACAATCTTTTTGAATGAGAAATTAAAAGATAAGTTTATAGAATACCTCAAAGATAAAAATACATTCCGGGATGCTATCTATACGGATAGATTTCCTTATGAGCAGAAAATTACGGTTGCGATCAGCGAATATGAATTTTATCATTTTGGTTTCGAATTTACCAAAACGAATATGGTGAAATTTTCAAAATTTGTTGAGTATGAAATTAAACAGATCTCCCGAATCTATGGGGCTTTGTTTAAAAGTTTTGGAATGACCTATGCCAAAGGAATTAAAGTCTTTCAGAAAACCTACCGTTTGTCTGAAGAAGATTTTAATTTTGAGTGTGTTCGTAAAGATATTCAACGCAATGGAGTTACGATAGATGCTGTTTTGGAAGATAAAATAGTTGAAATTTTGGCTACAATCAGTAAAAAAAACATTGTACAATTTGTCCCATAAATGGGACATAAAATTAATTTGTGATGGATCAGGATATAAATAAACCCAATAAAGAAGTTTTAGCCGGTATAAACTCGCTTAAATACATGGATATCAGCAATGTTGAATCGCTGGAAAATGGTGTACTTAAATTAAAACCTGGGTTTCAATTGAGAAAAATTTACACATCCATTGGCAAATGGTCATTTGATGGGAGTTTGTCAAATGAAACAGACAATTATTTCGATTTCAAATTAAGTGGTATTATTTCCGGCCATGACAAAACACTTTTGCAAAGTGTTTTAGATGCTTCAAATACCAGACTTCTATTAGTCATTCAGCTTGATGGTGTAAATTATGTTGCAGGCAACACAGATGAATTTATTCGTTGTTTCTTTTCAAACTTTTCAGGGACTGTTCCCGGTGATGAGACAGGTTACAAAATCAATTTTGTCAGGAAACTCAGACATCCTCTTACAATTTTAGATAGCATTATTTAATAAAATTGTCCTTTTTTTGATTTTTTATTCCTATTTCCTTTGTCGAAAAATTGGAAATATGTCTTATTCTATTTTGCAATCCGTATTCAATTCCTGCTGGTTTATAAATAATGTAGCTGTTTCTGCTTACATGCCTGTGATAAAACAGCTATACAATGGCGATTTTGATTTGCATGATTATTCAGAAGAAAGAGCGCATAATAGAGCGTATGCTGTCTTGAATGATCTATCCATTGTTTCAGTTTCTCAGCTTGAAAGGACGCCAATTGATAAAGCAAGCAATCCAAATTCATTTGCAGTCATTCCGGTAAATGGGGCTATTACATTGATGGATCAGAGATGTGGTCCTGAAGGTACCAAAACCAAGGCTCAATATCTTGCTGATGCAGGAAGAAACCCCAATATTGACGGTGTTATTCTTTCCATTGACAGTCCTGGTGGTGAAGCGCATGCAATGTTTGATTTTACAAATGCTATCCTGGAATTTAAAAATAAATATAATAAACCTATTGTTGCTCATGTAGGAACCATGGCAGCTTCTGCTGCTTTTGGCATTGCTGCTGTTTGTGATAAAATTATCTGCAGTGATACACATACATTGGTTGGGAGCATTGGAACCTATATTACTATCATCGACCAGGTGAAAAGTCTGGAAGCTTCCGGTATTTTCATCAAAGAAATTTATGCTGCCGATTCCGGCAATAAAAACATTGAGTTTAAATCTGCTTTAGCCGGAGATGATCAGCCCATGCTCAACATGCTTAAATCTTTCAATGATCGCTTTATCTCAATTGTAAAATTCGGCAGACCTGATGTTGTGGTTTCTGAAAAAACGAATGCTTTTTCTGGCATTACTTTCTTTGCAGAAGATGCAATAAAAATAAATCTTATTGATGGCATTGGCAATCTGCAAACTGCTATTGATACATGCACACAATTAAAATCCAATTATTCACAAACAATGCAAATTATGAAAATTCCTTTTCAAAAAGCATGGGCTAATATTGCTTCATTGTTTAGCTCAAAGGTGGATGGTGATGATATCACTGAAGCCGAAATTACAGAAATGAATGCAGAACTGGGTAATCGTCAAACAACAATTGACCAGTTATCTTCTAAAGTTTCAGATAAACAATCTGAAATTAACACTTTAACTCAAAAACTTTCTGATGCTCAGGCTGGCAATGACATTTTGCAAGCAGCTTTAACTGAAACAGAAACGCAAAGAGACAGTTTTCAGAAGGAACTCTTGCTTCGCCCCGGTACTGCTGCTACAACTCCTAATGCTGAAGTTGAACTCATTGAAACTGCTCCGGTAGTTAAGCTGGACGAAATCAATGAAGAAGCAAAAAAGTACAGATAGCTTATCAAGTAAATAATCTTAACCTTCAGTCTTCCGACTTAATTAACCTTTAACCTTAATAAAATGGACTTAACAAAACCTATTGACATTACCGCGATTTTAAATACCGCGAAGCAATATGACAAGGATATTAAAACCTTGAACATGTTGGATGTGTTGGATGTTTTAAAATTTTTCGGTTTACGAACCGGTTTTAAAGAATCTATCGATATCCATGAATTCCAAAACGCTTTTGGCGTTTCTAAAAAATATGATGGCGATTTCAAAGGAGATAAAAAAATTGGTGACATCGTAAAACGCACCCTCAAGATTTATCCTATCGTTTACGAAATGAAGGATGAGCCTGAACGCTACAGGACTACCTTCTTAAATGAAGTGGCTACTAAAAAAGTATTGGAATCTACTCCTTTTGAACTTTGGATGATACTCAGAGGTATCGAAGGTGCATCTGAAGAATTATTCAATGTGCTTTTTACTGCGGTTCGTTCTGAAGATGTGGCAGAACCTGGCATTGAATTTTCTTTCGATGGTTTTGAAACCCTTATTGCTGCTGATGTCGTTAGTGGTAAAATAGCAGCTGCTCATAAAAATTATTACGATTCAACGGTGGCTTTATCTGTTGCGAATTGTGGTGATAAATTGAAAGAAATGTGGAGAAGTGCTCACGCTACCATGAATAGAAAAGGTGGCATTATGTTTATGTCTATTGCCATGGGAGAAATGTATGACGACTGGTTCCAGGCTCAGCATGATAAACCACCTACGGTAGATGTTTTCGGACAATTATACCTGGAAGGTTCTAACGGTAAATGCAAAATTATCCGCCTGGGTTGTATCGAAAACCAACGTATCATATTAACCGAAGATGGAAATCTTACTTATGGTACTGAATCTATCAACGATATGAAAAATCTGAAACCTTTTGTCAGCGGATCTCCTTATCATTTCACAGCTACCATGAAATACACTTTTGGTGTACAGATACAAAGTATTCATCACCGTAAATTTATCACCAATAAATTGTACAGTCCGGCTCCACCTCAAGGTGCATAGGATTTCACAGCGTTTTAATTCTCACTTAAAAATTTAATAAAATGAAGAAAATGATTTTTGGAATACTGAGTATTTTATTGTTCAGTGCTGTTTTTGGTGTTATTGCTGCTCCTGCAGTTGGAATTTCTCCTGGCTATTTATTTGCAGGATTTTCTGTCGGAAGTATTATTGCTGCAGTTGCTATTCCTTCTATGGTATTGGGCGTAAATTCTTTCGATCTAACTAAAGCTGTAAATGATAATCCGGGGGGATGTTCTCAGGAGTGGTATTGGTGCTTTTGGGATGAAGTGCTTACTTTTCCGAGTTTACCTGCTTTAGATGCTGTGGGTGATGTAAATACCAAAGCTTTGTTAACCGGTAGTTTTGCTATGAAAACCGGCAAGCAGTTTTACAAAGGTTATGGTACGCTGGATACAGTTACTGTCGAAGATGAGTCTGTGGGGCCTTACGATTCTAAAAGCTGGAAGAACATCTTTAAATGTGATCATCCTGGCGTCAAACAATTATTGGCGGGTTGGCTTCGGACGGTTCAAAACCGAAGTCTTGTTATCATTGCTAAAGATGGTTCGGGTGTTATGAGAGTGGTTGGAAATGATTTGTATGGTGCTAACCTTGCGGATGTGAAAGCCAGTACAGGTGCAAAAGTGGACGATGGCAACAAAGCATCCATCACTTTTGAATCTTATAGCAAATGTCCGGCACCTATATATACCGGTACTGTTTCTTTTACACCTGCAGTTTAATTTTCATTCCTTATGGCTAAGCAAAAAACTTCCTGGCAGGAAAAATTTGAAGTGGTGGGTATCGTTCCCGGTGAAATTTTTCACCCTTCTATAGGCAATGTTAATCTAGCTGATGCTGAACTTTCTTTGGATGTGATCAATACATTGGTAAAAGAAGATTGTCCGTTCATTCAGCCTAAAGCAATTTAAAATCCTATTTTCAATTTTTAAAAAACCTCAGATTCACTGAGGTTTTTTTTGTCCTTTTTTTGGAAATTTCCACTTTGTAATTTTGTATTCTCATAATTTAATCATTAAAATCTTTTTGTATGTCTACTGAAAATAAAACTTCTAAAGATATGATCAACGATTGGTTCCATAGCAACCGTGATTATAAAACCGGTCTCATCTTGCTGGAAGATGCTTCTCCCAATTCCAGGGCTTTACTAAAGCACCTTAAAAGGGCTGAAACAACTGAAAGTAAACAGCATTTAGCATATCAGCTTTTTAAAATATCTGATCATTCGGATGAAAATATTTGTAACGCAGTTGTTGTTTCCAAAATAGAGAATGCTGATAATTTGTCAGAAATTCCTCATCTTGATCTATTGGCAGCAGGACCTGAAATGATACTGGAAGAAAATGGTATTTCTGATGATGAAAAGATTTTGCTGGCTAAATTGGTAGAGCGTCAGAAAAAATATTACAACCTCAGAGCTGTAGCAGTCAAAAAAATGAATTTGTTGGGGAATGATAATTCTCAGGCTATCATAGAAGAAAGACTTGATTATCTTGCAATCATTTCCGATTGTACATCCATTGTCGATTTCTTGTATCATCAAAAAATGGCCTGGCTTGAAACTTCTGTTGCTCCGGATGTTTCAATTTTGACATGGATACCTGAGGTAGAATCAGAGCATCCTGAAGTTATTCCGGTTGAAAAAATTGCAGATGTTGATTTACAGTCTGAATTGTCTAAAGTAAGGGTTCGCTTGAGTAAATATACAAAGAAAATTGAAAATGCTTCAGGAAAAAAGTTAGTTGCACTGAAGAAGAAACAGGAAGAAGATTTGAAATTGAAACAAAAATTTATAGATCAGATTGATGCTGTTAGAAGTAAGTAATATTCAAAGAAAACAGGCTGTTGATATTGCTCCTGCAAGGATAATTTCCCGCGGGAGCAGTTTGTCTTTGTTTGTCGGTCAGCCGCATGATATCCTGAGTAAACATCTTGGTACGCTGGTGAATGGACAATTTTATCAGTTTTATTCCTTTGGCAGGTTTTCTATGCATGATATCATCGTTTATCTGTTGAAACAAATTGGTCCGGCTCATATCATCTGTGGTACCTGGTCAATCTCTCAGGAATCCATGGAAAGTCTGGTGAGATTGAAAAACAGAAACGAAATCTTAAGCCTTCGTTTTGTGTTGGATCCCAGGGTTAAAGTCACAAAGGCAAAACCTTTGCAAATGTTAACAGCTAATTTTCCATTTGTCTTTTCGTCCTGGCATGCGAAAGTTACGGTAATGGAAAACGAAAACTGGAAAATCAGTATTGTCAGTTCGCAGAACATGACAAAAAATCCCAAAATTGAACGTGGTTGCATCTTTACAGATGCGGAAACTTTTGAATTTGATAAAAAAGTATTGGAAAATGAATTACGATCCGGAAGAATTAACAACGATTGAAGAATTGGCTGCTTTGTTTTTTTCTATTGCTGATATCGCAGCTGTGCTGGAAGTGGATATTGATGCTTTTAGTTGTGATCTTCTGGATGAATCTTCTGAAGCATATAAAAGCTATAAAAAAGGTTGGATGACTTCTGAAATTGCTCTTCGTAAAAGCGTGCTGGAAAGTGCTACCAATGGTAGCAATCCTGCTCAGTCTTTGATGATTCAATATAACAAAGACAACAGGTATGAATGATAAATTAATGCATATCCCTAAAAATGATGTCTACCAACGTATTTATCATTGGGTAATGAATAAGGATTCTGCTTTCATCAGCCCACAGGATAAATTGATTTTTGACCGTTGGGATTTTTGCGATAATTTGCTGCGCAAATATGGAAAACTTCGCCAGGTTGAAAATATGATGAAAGCGAAATATCCGAATATTTCTTTGGTTCAGATTAAAAGGGATATCGAAAATACAAAAAGATTTTTTGCCTCTATTCATACAGTGAATAAAGAGTATGAGAAACTTTTTTTGCTGGAAGATATTCGTGATACAATGTTGCAAGCCAAAAATACAGGAAACCTGATGGCCAGAGCCAAAGCACAACAGAATTTATATATGGTTTTGGGTTTAGGCAAGGAGGATAGCATCGATTTGTCATTATTGGAAAAGCATGATTATATTCTTGCCATCGCTGCCCGGGATACTGTGTTGAAAATTGATTTGCTTGAATTGCAGAAACTTTCTTATTCAAATAAAAAAATGGTTGCTGATTTTTTAGAATCGGAAATTACCGATGTGGAAGCTTTTAAAATTATGAATCCCGAACTCCCTTCTTATGACAGTGAAGAAACTATCCTTGAATAAAATTCAGCTTCAATCGGTTATCCTGGATGCGAAAGATGAAACGAACATTGAAGGGCGTGGTTCGGGTAAAAGCAACGCCATTGGCTGGAAAATACTGAGAGCTTACCGGAAAATGCCTCGCGGCATAGTCCTTATTGCCGGCAGGACTTTTGTACAACTTTATACAAGGACGCTTCCTGCAACTTTTTCTTTCCTGGAAAGAAATGGTTTGTATAAAAATGTACATTGGGTTATGGGTAAGAAACCGCCTGATTCATGGGGAAAACCTTTTGAAACTCCTTTAAAATATGACAACTTCATCAGCTTTAGCAATGGTTTTGGTTTGATGTTAGGCAGCCAGGATCGTGACGGCAGTTGCCGGGGTCCTTCGGTTCAGGGTGTAATTGCAGATGAAGCATTGACCTTGGATAAGGATCAGATTGATAATGAAGTGGTGCCTACCAATAGAGGAAATGACGATTTTTTCCGCCATCTGCACTTCAATCATTTCTGGCATTTCTCAAGTTCAATGCCTATCAGTCCTGAAAGTAAGTGGTTGCTCTCTCATTGCGCTTATTACAGTGAGGAGGCTGGCATTGATATTATTTCAGTATGGAAACGCATTGTCAATTTACAGATTGATTTGTTAGCGATTACAGATACTAAACAGTTTGCTTCGCAATGGAATGAGATAGTGCGGCTTCGCCGCACTATCTCTCCTTTTGTTAGCAAGGAGAATCGTTTGTTTAAATTTGGCAATGCCCTGGATAATCTGGACAATGTTAGCTTTAATTTCTTTAAAGATACGAAAGCGAACATGACGTATCTGAACTTTTTGGTGGAAATTATGAATATGATTCTCGATAAAGTGGAGGATTGTTACTATCAGATTCAGGAGGAGCTGCAGATTTATTATGATGGATATGATTATGCCTATGTTGATCAATTGGATTTTGAGTTTCAGAAAATTGCGGATAAAACGTCTTTGTGTGACAAGGATTGCAATAAGAATAAGCCGATGGATTTGGTTTTTGACTGGGGTGGAAGGATTTCGTGCTTGTTGGTGATGCAGCACGGTTTTAATGGAAGGGATAATTTTATCAATGAATTTTTTGTGAAGCCTCAGTCAGGGAATGTGATGATTGATGAATTGATTGATAAATTTTGTGAGTATTACCGCTTTAACAATGACAGAACGGTGTATTATTACCGTGATCGTTACGGTGATATCAAACATGCGAATAATTCGAGAAGCTATAATGAACAGGCTATGGACAGGTTGTTGAAGAATAACTGGACTGTGATTCCGTTGGTGCATGCAGGGATAGAACCGCCTCAACATGATAAATATTTGCTCTGGTGTAATATTTTAAGGGAAAACAATATTAAGTATCCTTTGGTGGGTTTTAATGGCAATAAGTGTAAGAATTTGCTGTTGTCGATGAATAATACAAAAGTGTTGGAAAAAGACAATAAATTTCAGAAAGACAAGAGCAGTGAAAGAAGTTTGACGATTCCTCAGGAAGAAGCTACCCACTTTGGGGATGCTGCTGATAAGATGATCTGGACGAAATACAATGAGAGTCTGAAAGCTTTTCCTTCTACATTTTTGCCGGTAAGGTTTAACAAATAATTTTGGGCAACAAATTCTCGCTTTCCGCTGTATCTTTACCCTTTACAATATAAACATCTCCTTCATTCTTTCGTGGATTCCCCGCTCCATTCTTACGCCGGAGAACCATTCTCTCATTCAGTCGATGATTATATTGCTCCGCACAAATGCCATTCAAAAAACTGAACTATTTTTTGAATCGCATTTTTTTGCCTGCTCTTCTGTAAAGGATGCCGCTTCAATCGAGGTTGCTCACTCCAGGTTTGATTCTGTGTAGAAGAAAGGCGAATTCTTGTTGCCTTCACATGATGGTTACTGAGCGCAGTCGAAGTATGTCGATAATTATATTACTCCTTTAAATACCAATCAAAAGCATATTTATTTTTTGAATTGTATTTCATTTTCTAACACATTCATAATCTTTTATTCATGCTTTAGTGCTAATAGATTACATTTCAACTTATTTACATTTCAAAAGATGAATTGGCCAACTTTATCGTAAACTAAAAAGATCTGCCAGCACTCCATATAAATAAAAATACGCTAATTGTTTTAGTATAGCACATTATGCTTTTTTATTGCTGCAATCGCTTCACTACCTGCTACTCCGTTCCGCTTCGCTACACTATGTATGCAGCGTTCCGCTCATTTCACAAAAAAAACCATAAAGAGCAATGGATTTGTTTTAATCTAACGTATGTTTTATTTCTTTTCCGTGCGCACATCTTTTTAGTTTTGTGGACAGTATCCGTAATAATTTTGTTATTTAAAAATATATGGTAAGGCTGATTAGTTTGCTGAAATACAAACCGATCAGCCTTGTTCATTATAGGACAATGCGTGCAAAAAACACCCATTGTCCTTATAAGAGTACCCATAGTATTGTGCTTTTATGTTTCCTTTCCCTTTTACTTTTATTTTTTAAGATTTTTTGGTAAGGCAGATAATTCCGAAACGGAAACATCTGCCTTGACTTTTTTACGGACTATACGAGTGAAGGACTCCCATAGTCCTTATAAGAGCTCACTGTTCAGTGAGATTTTTATTTTAAAAATGCAATGCGAAAAGCATCATCATTTTAAATTTATATGGTAATGATTTTTGTTTCCGGAAATGGAAACAAATTCTCATTGTCTATAAGGGCTATAAGCTGAAGGACGCTTATAGCCCAAGGACCCGCCTCAGAAACAAGCCTGACAATGTGCTTAATTATGCTTGTATACGCAATAGCGTACAATATTAGCTATTAATTTAATTTGTTTGACATCCTGCCTTGCTTTAAAGCTTACAAGCTGAAACAGTCTAATACATTGTTCAAACCGCATTTCATATTTCCATGAATTGAGAATGGAAATTTCTTTTTTGTTAGGGCGGGGCACGTAGCAGATAGAAGAAAAAGGCTGAAAATCGCCTTTTTTCTATCTTATAAAACAGAAAACCAACATACTAGCAAAAAAAACATGATTTATTGTCTTTTAAATATCTGTAAATCAACTAAATACAGAAGTTAATTAATGTTAAAATTGAGCATATTAACTAAAAAATAACAGTAAAAATTTGGTATATTGTACGCATTTGAGTATCTTTATAGTAGTTTAAGTAATTGATATTTAATTTTTTAACTCAATATTTATTAAATCTTATTTATTATGAAAATACCAAACGAACAAAAAACTAATTTATCTAAGATAAAAAAAGGTGAATATTTTAGATTTGAAACAGGTAAAAAAATAAATGTTTACAACGGAGGAGGGAAAAAAAGAGGTTTCAATTATTTCGATGCGGATGATATTAACGCACACCACACCACCAAAACAGACAGAAAAATTATTATCAATTTTGAATATTAAAGACATGAAAAAAATACCTAAAATTAATCTAAAAGTTACAGCTTCAAAAGTTGAACCTGAAAACCTTTATAAAATTTCATCCTCAAAAGATGCTTTCGATTGCTTTAATGAAGTTTTTAACCTTAATACGATGCTATTTTTTGAAGAAATGCATGTATTATGCTTATCACAGGCAAATGAAGTAATCGGAAATTATCAGATTTCTAAAGGTGGCAGAAGTGGCACCCTTTGCGACCTTAAAATTTTATTTGCTATCGCTTTAAAAATGTGTGCTGTGAGCATAGTTTTAGCACACAACCACCCCAGCGGACAATTAAGAGCAAGCGAAGCAGATAACAAACTGACCGAACAAATTAAACAGGCAGGGAAAATTTTAACCATCAATTTAGTTGACCATCTTATTATCCATCAAGGAAAATATTATTCTTATGCTGATAACGGTAATATTATTTAAATCAATTTATTAAAAATCAAATACATAAAATTATGAAAACGTATTCAATGAACGAACTCGAAAAAGTTAAAAATATTAGTTTTTCAACGGATAGCCTTAGAAAACTTATGCAGGCAAAAGCAAATGATTTGCTTTTTAATTCTTTTTACCCCTCATTTTTTGAAGTGAGAGGTGAATTTTATATTCCTGAAGGGGAAGAAACCCCGGTTTTTTTAGTGGATAGAATTATACATTTTTTAAATAGTGAGATTTGTAAAATTGAAATCCGAGCCATCAACCAACATAATAAAACATATTATCATATTATGAATTTTACAAATTTTAAAACCTTATCCAGTTGGGAAAAAGAGAAAGCAAAGGAAGGATTAAAAGAACCCCAGAACATTGGAGTTTTGACAGCAAAAAAAATTAAAAACTGGGTTGAATATGTTGAAGCTAAATTCTTAAAATATAGCGAAAAAGAACAGCAAAACGAAAGCAAAATTTCAGCTTTTTATGAAAGCCTGAAAAATGAAAATGTTTTTTATTGGAATGACAAACACAAAGGCGAAATTAAAAAAAACGGCCTGATTTTTAAATTTGAAATTTCAGGAAGTTATATAAGTACTGAAACAGTATTGGAAACCTCCAGAAATCTAGATATAAGCACTTTTAACCAATTCGCAAACAACAACTTTAAAAATTTAAACAATGGAAACAATTAAAGAAAAACGCAGAAGATTAGCAGAGCTAAGCAGTAAAGCAAAAACAATGGTTTTTTTAGGACATGCTCCCAGTGTTAACATTGCTTTGTTACAAATTTACGAAAAGGAAGGGCATACAAAAATTCAAAACCTTATTGCATGGATGAAACAAGGATACACATTAAAAGAAGATGTAAAACCTTTGTTATTATGGGGCAAACCTTTGCACGTCCTCAAGAACGAAACCGAACCCGACGGAATCCCGTATTTTACCCTAGTCAATTTATACAGTAATTTACAAGTTAAAAAATAAAAATCATGGCAAAGTTTTTTTGTTGGTGCTGTGGTGATGAATTTACACCCGAGCCCGAAGAATTAAAAATGTTTTTAAATGGTGAAACTCAAAAACCCGACCTTTGCGAAGAATGTTTTCAGATGCAAAGCAATTTTACACCTGATTACATGGAATATTCAGACGCAGACAACGGATTGTAAAATTATTTTGAAATCCTGAAAAACGGACCTAAATAATTTTAATTTGTAAAGACTTATCGGAAAACCCCGATAGGTCTTTTATTTCACGTCGCCGCTAACGCGGGGTTTTCTTGCAGAAGGCGTAATATGTATTTTTAAAGAGCGTTTGAAAACAAACGCTTAAATTTAAAGGTCAAACGCTTATAAAAATAGACGTAATTTTTATTAAATTTGCACCATCTTTTTTGATTTAAAATTGCTTTTATTGCAGTTAGCAGTTAAAAAAGATTGTGCAAATTGAAGTAAACGAACATTCATTATTTCATTCAAATAACTCCTAAAATATGAATCCGGAAGAAAATAAAAAAAATGATATAAATGCTATTGATGTGCATAAGTTAGTGAATTGGTCTGAATTGAGCAGAGCGGTTACCAAAGGGGATAGAAATAGTATCCGACCTGCCAAATGCCCCAAAAAACATAAAGAAAAAATAGATGAGTTGTTCAACTTTCTGGAAAAGTGGGCTAGTGATTTGTAAAATTATGAATAAATTATTTTCAGGTTGGTTGCTTTAAAGTTGCCGGCTTTTTTTTTACCTTTTACCCGATTCCATTTTTTTTGTTTATCCGGATAAAGCAAATGCTCCTTTTTCCCATTCCTGACTTTTTAAATTTATTTTATTTGATACCTTGGCTTCAACTTCATCTATTCTAAACCAATAGCGTATGATTTTCAACTGTTTGAAATGATTTGCAATGTAAATCTTAGTTGTCTGCTTATCATTTTTTAATTCTGAAAGTTATTTTACGATAAGTTTTCTTTTTCCCAGCTTCCGTATTTTTAACCGACAGATTTTTTGTGTTATCTTTTAAAAAATATATACAAAGTTTTGTTCTTACATCAGGAGTCCTGACAATGGATTTTCTCGGCATATCCTCACTGCGTTCCGGTATTCCAATTCCTCCATTGCCATCCTGCTTACAGAACATACAAACTGGTATAATTTTTTTATTAATAACTCAAAAACAAAAAATCATGTTCGAAAAAATTTACATCGGAAAAGGAAAAAAAGTTGAAAACTTAGAAATCGTAAAAGTTAAACTTTCAATCGAAGAATTACAAAAAATGATAAAAGATGCAGGAACTTCTAAAAACATTTACTTCGAAATTGCAAATCTTAAGCAAACAGATCAATTTGAAAATACACATACTTGCTATTGGTCTAAAAAAACAGAGGATAAAGTTGAAGAACCTGCTCCTAAATCAAAAAAGAAAAAATAAATTTTCAAAAAATCGAAGAAGGGAATCTGAAAGGATTCCTTTTTTTTGCTTTGTCCTTTTTTTGAATCTCATCAATATATTTTTTCTCAATCAATTGATAATTAAATAATAATAAATTACTCTGTACTTTTTATTAATTTAAGTATAGTCAGTATATAGCCTTACTTTTATTATATTTTGTCAGGCTAAAACCTGATATTTATTTGTTTATTTTGGTTAAAACTTAATTGTAATTCATAAAATTCCATTACATAATAGTATTAACAAATTGATTTCAGCTTCGGTAGCTTCTAGAGTTGCCGGCTTTTTATTTTTTTATTTTTTATTTAAATTTTAGATTATTTTTGTTGAATGAATAAGACAAAATGAATATCTCAGGAAAATGTTAAAAATTTTTTGTAATGAAGAATTTGTCAGGCGTTTTATTATGATTCCGCCGAGTGTGATGGGACAGAAATAATATATATATAAATAGAAAGTAATACATTGTGAAAAGACATAAAAAAGAAATAATGACAAGACAAGAAAGCCGACACTCAAGTCGACACGATGTTTTTTATTTTTTGCCTACCACACAAAATAAACATATTCTTTTTTTACAACACAATACACATCTTTGCCTTTGCCCTCAACTCGCAAGCCAACTAAGAATGCAAAGTCAAAAGAGTGCAATCGCAAACGCGTTATTACGTTCTTATAAATTTGTTGAGTTATGAAGAAAATATTTGTGATTGGGAATGGTACCGTAAATGAAGATTTTTCAGAAGCAATTGACACATCAGATGTTGTCGTAAGGTTTAACAACTTGGACAACTACAATCTAAACACAGGTACAAAAATAGATATCTGGGTGCATTCCAGTAACAAAACACTTTTACAAAGATTAATTGATAATCCAAAACAGATTGAATCTAAAACAAAATTAAAACTGAGAGATTCAATTTTATCAATTAGTCAGATAATCTTTACAATTCCAATTTTCTTCCCAATTAAAGCTGATTCCGTTATTGCACAAGAAAGAAATGAAAGAAGAATGGCCGTGATTGAATTCTTAAAGTATTATAGCCTTTTAGAACATCCATTCAAATTAATTGAATTTCCAACCAACTATCTATTGGATCTTAATCCCCAAAAATGGTTTTCAGAATATCAGTACCCTAGTAATGGATATTTGTTTACAAGATATTTAGTTGATAGTCTTAGATATTCTGAGCATCAAATAATTTTAGTTGGATTTAGTTGGGAAGGTTGGGCAGGCCATCCTTGGAAATTTGAAAAGAAATATTTACAAAAGATGGAGTTAAACAAAATAATTGAGATATTGAAATGATTGCTGTAACATTAGGAATAAATCCATTACATAGAGCGCTTGCATATTTATCTGCAAAGTGCATTCAAGAGACTACGGGCCTTGACACATTAATTCTCACAGAAACTGATTTAAGAAAATCAAATTTCTTTCATCCTGCAGCCCTCAAATTAAAGATATTTGATTTCATTAAGGATGATAATGTCTTATTTTTCGATGCTGATTGGTTTAGTGTTAATGAATGGAATCCTTTGACCTATGAGAATAAAGAACCAATAATTGCTTGTCATGACTTTATTCTTTCTGATGATTGGACAGAGCAATATGCAAATATTGATGCTTTTGAGTATGAAAAATATTTCAATGATTCAGCTCTATTATTGGATATTCCGCGCATAGTAGACCACCTATTCCGCAGCAAACTGTCCCTCTATAG
>CAZCBG010000057.1:0-21462 GCA_964496885.1 uncultured Bacteroides sp.
GAACTAAATTATAACCAACTGTCAATCAGTTTGATTTAAGTGGACACTAGTGAAATTTTATCGGTAATATTAATCCAGGAAATGCTTTTAAATTTTCATTGTATTTCGTCCAAATTATTTTGTCTGCGGCATCCCCAAAATGTGTTGCTTCTTCTTGTGGTATTGTTAAACTTCTTTCACTTTTTTTATTTTTCTGAAATTTATTATCCTTTTCTTCCACTTTAGTATTGTTCATCGAAAGCAGCAAATTTTTACATTTATTCCCGTTAAAACCAACCATACCAAAGCGAATATTATTCTCTCTCAAAATGTTACACCACAGCAAATATTTATCATGTTGTGGCGGCTCAATGCCAGGATGTACCAAGGGAATAACTCTCCAATTATTTTTAATTAACCTATCCATTGCCTGCTCATTGTAGCTTCTAGAATTATTCGCGTGTTTAATATCACCGTACCTATCCTTGTAATAAAACACAGTCCTATTGTTCTGATACCTATAATATTCGCAGAATTTATCAATAATTTCATCAATCATCACCTGCCCTAATTTCGGCTTCACAAAAAATTCATTGATAAAATTATCTCTCTCATGGAAACCTTTCTGCATCACTAACAAGCACGAAATCCGACCTCCCCAGTCAAAAACGATATCCAACGGAGAATTTTTATTGCAATCTTTATCACACAACGAAGTTTTGTCAGCGACTTTCTGAAATTCATAATCAAGCTGATCAACGTAAGCGTAATCGTAGGAATCGTAATAAACCTGAACATCCTCCTGAATTTGATAGTAGCAATCTTCGACTTTATCCAGAATCATATTCATAATTTCGACTAAAAAATTAAGATGCGTCATTTGGTCACGTGTTTGCTTAAAAAAGTTAAAGCTAACATTTTCAAGATTATCCATTGCGTTGCCAAACTTAAACAACACATCATCCTTACTAACAAAAGGAGAGATTGTGCGGCGAAGCCGCACAATCTCATTCCATTGCGAAGCAAATTGTTTGTAATCTGTAATATCAAGTAATTCCAATTGTAAATTAACGATATGTTTCCAGATTGAAATGATATCAATACCGGCTTCATTTACATAATACTCACAATATTTGAGCAACCATTTACTTTCCGGATTGATAGGCATTGAACTGGAAAAATGCCAGAAGTGGTTAAAATGAAGATGGTTAAAAAACTGATCATTTCCTCTATTGGTAGGCACTACCTCATTATCAATCTGATTTTTATCCAAGGTCAAAGCTTCATCAGCTATTACACCCTGAACACTAGGACCCCTGCAGCTGCCTTCTCTATCCTGAGAACCCAGCATGATTCCAAAACCATTGTTAAACGAAATAAAGTTATCATATTTTAATGGAGATTCATAAGGTTTGCCCCATGTCTCAGGCGGTTTTTTACCCAATACCCAATGCACATTTTTATACAAACCATTTCTTTCGAGAAAGGAAAAAGTTGCAGGAAGTGTTCTGGTATAAAGCTGAACAAAAGTCCTACCAGCAACCAGGACAATGCCGCGAGGCATTTTCCGGTATGCTCTTATAATTTTCCAGCCAATGGCGTTACTTTTGCCTGATCCTCTGCCTTCAATGTTTGTTTCATCTTTGGCATCTAAAAGAATAGACTGCAGCTGAATTTTATTCAGCGATAATTTCTTCACTGTCATAGTCAGGTAGTTCAGGATTAAGAATTTTAAAAGCTTCAACATCCGTAATTTCAGATTCCAATAAATCTGAAAGATTTTTTCTGCTAATAACAGAATACTGTTGCATATCCAGAAGATCAACTTTAGCTGCAGCTGCTTCAGTAGCGATAACAGCAAAATAATCATGTTTTTCAAGCAAGGAGATATCCACAGAATCATCTTTACCAATACCAAGCACCAAATAATAATTTTGCTGTGCTTTTATTCTAGCCATTAGGTTATTGGTAGATTTAGCTTTTAATAAAGTATCTTTGATATCTTCAATTAAAAAAGCAGTTTCATATTTTTTGTTTACGGTAGCAACAGAAGAAAAAAAGCGTTTGGTATTTTCGATATCACGCCTGATAGTAGCAATTGAAATATTTGGGTATTTTTGCTGCATCATTTTTTCAACATCCCTAAGGTGCGAAAATCTCCGGAGTTGATTGTCACAGAAATCCCATCTATCAAATATTTCTTTATCCTTATCAGATAAAAAAGTAACAGTATCATCCATTACAGATTTTAATATACGATTATATGTATCTGCGGAAACTGGTAAATATTTAGGCATTGCGATTATTTTTTAGAAAATTCAACATTATATTTTGAGCAGGATTGCTGCCATTGGCAGCACTATCCGAAATTGATTTTCTGAGTTTATATTCAGCTTCCAGCCAACCTTTCATAAAACGAGCATGAGCAGGATTACCACCAAACAAAATATGAGCAGAAAAATCAACTGGATCCACTTCCAACACAACAGCGATTTCATCTGTTTTAAAAAAGAGTCCTGCCATATCTTCTATGGTTTGTAACTGATCTTCATCAAAATTAAAATCCATAATTAAGTAATATTATTTTTATAAAATTCATCATGTAGTATTTTAAAATCAAAATTAAAAACCTCTTTATCTGTAAAAATAATACCTCTTTCAATCTTTGGATTGTCGGTTGCGTTCTGGCTTGTCACTATAGTTATGTTCCACTTATCATTCCAGATTAAAGCTGTTTTAGCGTGTATAGAAGTACAGCGATAATCCAAAGAAGTAGCAATCATCTGAAAAGGTTTAGGCGAAATAGATTTAACCCTATTATCAAGCAGGACCTTAAATGAAAGCATTTGTTTTTTGTCAAGCAAATTTATGATCTGTGAAATAGATTTAGAGGAAAAAGAATAAGATGAAAAGAATACATTAGCCGGACCGGTTTGCTTCAGTATGTATAAAATTAATCGTACCAGGTTAAAGTTTCCGTAACTATAGTAATGAATGTTTCTGTCAGGCTGTATGGTTCCGATTGCTTTGGTAACAATAACATCATTATCAGAAACAAAAGCAGAAGGAAGGCTTTCATGTTCAATGAAAGTTTCGGGTTCAACTGAAGCTTTTTTTATTGCAGCATTCTGTTTAACAGATTGCTGATTAACTTTAGAATTAATTTTTTGTGTATCTAAAAGCATCTTAATTATTATTAATACCAACAATTACCGGAACATTTATTGAGCAGCAGGCATTATCCGGATTTGACCTGATCAGATCCAGGCAAGTGAAAACAGTCTTACCGGTTGTCAGGATATCATCGAATAAAAAAACATTTTTTGTTTCTATAATTTTGTTCTGTGTGAAATCAGGTTCAAGTTTGTTTTTGGTTCTGGCAGTAAAAACATCCTCTAAAAAAATAATACCGGTTTTTTCTTTCACACGATAAAGGATTTCAGAAGAAAAATTATATCCTAATTTTTCTGTGTGTGAACGTTTTGGCGTTGTGACTGCAGTTAGCATGCCAGGATCAGGAACATAAAAATTGATCAATAAAGCCAATTGATCTGCCAGAATAGCAGCATTGTGAAAATTTGCTTTGAAAGCTTCTAAGTCAAAAGCTTTGTAAAAAGAAAAATAAAAAAATGTTTTCCTGGAATTAAAACCATACTTAACATAACCAGCATGTTCATCAACTCCAACTGCAGAAGAAACAGAAGGATCAATATTATTGTCCTGCTGTTCCTGAATTTTAGCTTTGATATCTGAAGTTTTAAAAAGCATATTATTTACTTTTCAATGATTTAATCTGTTCAATCAGATCATTTTTAAGTTTGATATCAGCTTCTTTTTTAATAGTTAGGTCTTTCAGTTTTTTAGCTGAAGCATTTTTAATTTTAGCATCATATTTGGATAAGCGACTTCTTACTTTTGAAAGTTCAACATTGAGATCAATGGGAGGAATTTCATTTACCGGAATTATTTCAGATTGCTCTGATTTTATTTCAGGTATCCATGTTAAAATTGAAGCATCAGGAGCAACTGAAGTTTCAATCCAGGCCATTTTCTGTTGATATAAAAAATCAACAATGGCAGTGCAATCGGAAATGATTGCAAGATAATCCTGTCTTTCTTCAATGATAGCCTGAGAATTGTCATTCCCTAACAATTTCATTTTTTTGAAGGCAACAGCCCTGAGGTTGTAATATTTTTTCTGACGTTCTACCAATTTAGCTAAAAATATCTTTTCTTCATCAGAAATACCGGATTTCTCAAGTACCAGTTCAGGAATCGTTGTCAGGTTTTCCTTCTGAATAATTTCTATAGGGATGTCCTTATTCTTTTCATCAGAAGAAAGAAAATCATCAACGCAAATATTTTCATCCGTATGATCAGAGATTTTAAAAAGCTGATAGGCCAGATGCTTTTTATTATCTGCCGTTTCATTTCTTTTAAGATGTTTTAATAAAGCCCTGGCATTTGGAGTTGTATCTTCCAGTAGAATGATACCGGTTTTATAATCACGCTTGCCCAGGAACCAATCGTTGATCATTTCTTTAGAAGTTTTATTTTCAGTAGACATACAAAAAGATTTTTAATGATTAAATTATGAGATTACAAAATAACAAGGTGGAAATTTCCAAAAAAAGGACAAAAAAAAACCTCAGAAAATCTGAGGTTAATGTTATAAAAATAGGATATTAAACTGCTTTCAGTTGAATGAACGGACATTCTTCTTTGACCAAAGTATTGATAACATCGATTGAAAGATCAGCATCAGCAAGATTAACATTGCCTATAGAAGGGTGAAAAATTTCACCGGGAACAATACCCACCACTTCAAATTTTTCCTGCCAGGAAGTTTTTTGCTTAGCCATAAGGAACGAAGCTTAAACTGCAGGTGTAAATGAAACAGTACCGGTATAAATAGGCGCCGGACATTTGCTGTAAGATTCAAAAGTGATGGAAGCTTTGTTGCCATCGTCCACTTTTGCACCAGTGCTGGCTTTTACATCCGCAAGATTTGCACCATATAATTCATTGCCAACCACTCTCATTACACCAGAGCCATCTTTGGCAATGATAACAAGACTCCGGTTCTGAACCGTTCTAAGCCAACCCGCCAATAATTGTTTAACTCCGGGATGATCACATTTAAAGATGTTCTTCCAGCTTTTGGAATCGTAAGGACCTACCGACTCATCTTCGACAGTAACCGTATCCAGTGTACCATAACCTTTATAAAACTGTTTGCCGGTTTTCATGGCAAAACTACCTGTTAACAAGGCTTTGGTATTTACATCTCCAACTGCATCCAATGGAGGCAAACTCGGAAAAGTTAGCACTTCATCCCAAAAGCACCAATACCACTCTTGAGAACAGCCCCCCGGATTATCAGATACTGCCTTTGTCAGATCGAAAGAATTTACCCCCAAGACCATAGAAGGAATAGCAATTGAAGAAATAATACTAGCTGCAGAAAATCCGGCAAATAAATAGCCGGGAGAAATATCGACTACAGGAGAAACAGCCACAGCGAGCACTGCACTGAACAATAGAATTGTGATAATTGAAAAGATTTTTTTCATGTTTATTATTTTTATTTTTTTAATGGTAACATGGAATACGCCATATAATATCATTCTCGGATTTTATGGATATTAAACTTATGGCTATTTCATTGTATTTAATTTAAGCAAATGATTAGAATGAAATTATTAATATCTTCACAAAAAAGCTTTAGTAAAGCTTATTGGTGATAAATTTACGGTGATGAATACTTTGTATCTGCACTCCAAAAGTATATTTCATGGTAGCTGTGAAATGATAAGGGGAACCACTTACAAAAGGTTTCAGGTTTTTCATATCGCTGATATCTTCAGTACCGTATGTAAGATTTCCATCTTCAGTCAAAATGATACGCTGATTTTCAATACAACCCAGACGGATAATTTTACATTTACCATTTGAACCTTCCAGGTACAATTGTCCGAAAACATCTACCGTAGGCGGTTTATCATGCTGTGCCTGGAACCAGTCATCATACATTTCTCCCAAGGCAATGGACATAAACATGATGCCACCTTTTCTGTTCATGGTTGGATGTGATTTTCTCCACATTTCCTTTAATTTATCACCACAATTTGCAACACTTAAAGCAGCAGCTGAATCATAATAATTTTTATTTGCAATTGCTATTTTCCCAGAAACAATATCTGCAGCAATCAGTGATTCAAAACCATCAAAAGAATATTCTATACCAGGTTTATTTACATCCTCAGAGCGTGTAGCAGTAAAAAGTACATTGAATAGCTCTTCAGATGCACCTTCGATGCCTCTGAGTATCATCCAGAGTTCAAAAGTCGTAGATTCCAAGACCTTTTTAGTGGCTACTTCATTTAAGAAGGTAGTCCTGTAACGTTCAGGTTCGTCTTTCATTTCGTAAACGATAGGATAAATCTTCAGGGTACGTTTTACGATATCCCCTATTTTTTTATCCCCTTTGAAATCGCCGTCATATTTTTTGGATACGCCAAAAGCGTTTTGGAATTCATGTATATCGATGGATTCTTTAAAACCGGTCCGTAAACCGAAATATTTTAAAACATCCAGCACATCCAACATGTTCAAGGTTTTGATATCCTTGTCATATTGCTTCGCGGTATTCAGTATCGCGGAAATGTCAATAGGTTTTGTTATGTCCATATTATAAAGGTTAAAGGTTAAAGGAAAAAGGTTAAAGGAAATTGGTATTAGCGGTATTTTTTTGCTTCTTCGTTGATTTCATCGAGTATAATTGCTGCTTTGGTTTCAATGAGTTCAACATCTGCATTTGGAGATGTTGCTGCAGTTCCGGGGCGAAGTATTAGTTCTTTCTGAAAAGCGTCTCTTTGTGTTTCAGTTTCTGTTAAGGCAGCTTGCAATGTATCATTGCCAGCCTTTGCATCAGAAAGATTTTTAGTTAGCGTATCAATTTCAGATTGTTTTTCTGAAACTGTAGTAGTTAATTGATCAATCGTGTTTTGACGATTACCCAATTCGGTATTCATTTCAGTGATTTCGGCTTCAGTGATTTCATCACCATCTACCTTTGAGCTAAACAATGAAGCAATATTAGCCCAGGCTTTTTGAAAAGGAATTTTCATAATTTGTATTGTTTGTGAATAATTGGATTTTAATTGTGAGCAGGTATCTATAGCTAATTGTAAATTGCCAATACCATCAATAAGATTTATTTTCATTGCATCTTCTGCAAAGAATGTGATACCGGAATACGGATCAAGTTTTTCTGAAACTGCTACATCAGGTCTGCCAGTTTTTACAATTGAGATAAAGCGATCATTGAAAGATTTCAGCATGTTAAGCATGGGGTGATCATCTCCGGCTAATGCTGCTTTAAACTCAATATTTTTATTAGTTGAATCTGCAGCATAAATTTCTTTGATGAAAATACCGGATGCTTCCAGGCTTTTTACCTGATCGATGATAGTAATATAAGTACCTATACTACCAACCAATGCATGTGTATCACTACAGATAATTTTATCGCAAACAGCTGCAATGCCAAAAGCAGCAGAAGCGGCCATGGTGCCGACATGTGCAACAATAGGTTTATTGTATTTATTTTTGAACTCCAGGATAGCATTTGTAAAATCAAACATGGCATGCGCTTCACCGCCAGGACTGTCAATGCTAAGAATAACTCCGTCAATATTTGGGTTTCTTCCTGCATCCGCAAGATATTGAGCCTTGGTTTTGGTACCTTCGGGACCACATCTCTGATCCATTAATGTAATAGCCCCATTTACCGGAATGACTGCAAAAGAATTTGGATTTGATGCTTTATCAATTGGAGTCCTTGATTCCTGAGAAGTGGAAATATGAGCTATATCATTCCAGATAGCATACGCTCTGTTCTGCGCTCTTTCTTCTGAATAATCATAGTTGTCAAAAGCGCCATTGTATAGCTGTTTTATCACAGGCATGTAAGCTGAAACAGCAACATTATTGATAAACCAGCAGGAATTGAATACAGAATGCAGTATAGAATAAGACATATTTCCTATTTTTCTGCAAAGGAAATGGGAAGGGGGAATTTTAAAAAGGACAGAATCAGGAGATATTGTGATTTAGTGATTTGAAGATTTGTTATTGAGTTATTGGGTTATTGGGGTATTAAGTCAGAAGATGGAAGACCGAAGTAAAAAGGGAAAAATCAGGTTTTATAGTAGTTGTGTGAGAATGGTCAGGGGTTTTCTGAGTTTGCGATAAAATACTAATTTGTAACCAGTCTCTTCTCCCGGAAGAGCTCCGGAAAAATTTGAAAAAGATGTATGTATAAATTCATCCAAGTTGCCTGCAACATAATTTACACCATTTGTCTGGATGACCAAAAGAAGTCGGGAATTTGAAGCATCTAAAACATTTTGTAAAAGTGTTTTGTCATGGCCGGATATTATACCACTTAATTTGAAATCGAAATAATTGTCTGTTTCATTTGATAAATTTCCATCAAAAGTCCATTTACCAACAGAAGTATATATTTTTCTCAATTGAAACCCGGGTTTTAATTTCAAAACACCATTTTCCAGTGATTCAACATTGTTGATATCCACATATTTAAGCGAGCTAATGCCGGCTAAAACTTCTTTATTGGGTTTATTTATATCCTGATCCATCACAAATTCATTAAGTGTCCAATTTATCGGACAAATTGTACAATTTTTTTTTGCCAATTGTGGCTAAAATTTCAACTATTTTGTTTTCCATTACGTCATTGATTTCAATTCCGTTTCGCTGGATATCTTTATAGGCATTTTCCAGGTTAAAATCTTCGTCTGAAAGATGATAGGTTTTTTGAAAAACTTTGATGCCTTTGGCATAGGTCATCCCAAAACTTTTAAACAATGCTCCATAGATGCGGGAGATCTGTTTAATTTCATATTCGACAAATTTTGAAAATTTCACCATATTGGTTTTGGTGTATTCAAAGCCAAAATGATAAAATTCATATTCGCTGATCGCAATCGTAACCTTCTGCTCATAAGGAAATCTATCAGTATAGATAGCATCCCTGAATGTATTTTTATCTTTGAGGTATTCTATAAACTTATCTTTTAATTTCTCATTCAAAAAGATTGTTTTGCCATATTTAGCTTCAAGGTAGGTTTTGACGTAATTCTTTACATATATATCAACGGTAGCAAACTTTTCCATTCAGTTTTTTCTATAAAAGTAAAGTTAAACTACAGGCTTTTTGATATTTTTTGCTATAAAATATACACATGTGTATTGAATTCCAACATACGATAAAAAAACCATACCCCCTAAAATATGCAAAAAATGAGCAAAATTTTGTAATTTCAGTTTTCAGCCATGTATAACTATCTGTATTTCAAACAATTTACAAATTACACAAGGCTTTGTAATGGTTTTTCAATAGCCTGATTATCAGTAATTACAAAAATCGAAAAACACAAAAAACTTTGTAAGTGATGCTTTATTCAGCGTAATTTTAATTACAAATTTCAGCAAATTACAAAATGAAAATAATTTTGTAATAATTTTGTAAGCTTGTAAGTTATTCTATTTTATTATATTATATATTATTATTACAAATTACAGTAAATATATATAAAGGGGGAAGGGGGGCTGGTTTGCTGGAAATGTTAAAGACTGTACTGTACCGGAAGTAAAAAATGATAGATTCGCTCAAATATTGATGAGATTTTATCTACAATGATAAAGGAGGCAAATACCTACTTCTCATTCAGTTTTACACTGATAATATGCCTTTTAGTTTTAAATATTGGATTGTAAAGATGACAGCTTTCTTGAGTGGAATATGTTTTTCAACTTTACGAACACATTGACTTTCAATATTAAACATAATTAGTAGCACGGAGCTTGGATTTAGCACTTCTCTTTCATAGCCCCCCTTATTTTGTATAACAGCTGTTGCCACTTAGTGCTTCTTTTTCATTTAAGGTTTTTAAGAAAGTTAATTCGTAAAATCATGCTCAAAAGCATTCCTTGACAAATACAACATAAACTTCTGTAAAAGATCATCTGAATATGGGGACTTATAATGTGATATTCTTTGCATATTGAACTCCAACATTCGACCTTTTTTTGACAAAGAGCTTTCGTTATCAATTTTATACCCTGAAAAAAGAGACCCATTAAAAATAGATTTTTTTAATACATTCTTATTAGCAATTCTTATTTTGTTGAATGTTTTTAAAGCTTCAGCAAACTCTTTAAACTCTTTATATAATTCCTTGTATCTTTTTTTCCAAGACTCCTGGATAATGGTTGATGAGTTTTCCGTTTCACTCAGATTTATCCTTGATTTTCCGTCTTTATTAAAAACCGTTAAATCTAAAGGGGATAAACTTATTGATTGAAATGTAGAAAATCTAGCAATTTTTACAGAATCAACAGGTAATGAATTATCTTCTATTACTTCTATAGTTGCAAGTTGTCCTTTTTTATATTTTGAAAAATCCTCTATATTTATAGTAACTAATTCGATTATAAATCCGAGATTATAATCTCTATCTCTAGAGCCATTACTCCGCATAGCAATATTACAAGGTTGTACTAACAAAATATATTCTTTATTTTGAATATTAAAAATATCTCCATTTGACAAAGGATAATGTAATTGGTTTTGAATATCACTTTTTATAAATAGTTCTTTTATTCTTAAATTTAGAACTTGAGTTTTATCAAAAGGAGTTTCTCCACCTGTTTTTATTTTTTCAACTTTCCTGATTTTCACAAGACTTTGATTTATTTTGGTTCTGCATGAACTAGACAACAAACTATTTAAAGCATTATTATTTGTAATTATGTTTGAAATACGAATTAATGTAGCCATTTCCCATATCCCTTCGCCAATGGAACTTTTTTGTATTATATGATTAAATGATTCTGGTGTTAAATTATTGATTTCAATAATTGACTTACTAAAAGAATTTTTCAACAGTTTTGACCCTTCTTTCTTTAGCAATTCTACTTCGTTAATTAAAAGAGTATTCCTTATTCCTTCAGCTAACCCAGGTAAATATGAATCGCTTTGAAACCTCTTTTTTGAAATGGTATAGAATTTTTCCTTTTTTAAATTATATGTTTTAGAATATTCACTTCTCTTGTCATATTCTTCATTGATATTGAATAGATGGGAAAAAATACCACAATACAGAAAGTTACTAATACCGTTGTCTTGAAGTAATTCTACTGCTAAATCTATTCCATCTCTATTATCTGGCAAAGGAGCAAAACCAAACTCAATATCAAATAAAAATAAGATTTTTGTCGTCTCACTTAGACCTTGTATTATTTTAATTTTATTTACTACCCATTCAGAAGGGGATAATAAATCTATCTTATCTTTTAATACGCTTTTAAGTTTTAATGGTGCAATAGAATTCTCAATTTCTTCAGTATTGTTTTCAAAAGCTAAAATTTTCAAATACAACTCCCTTCGTTCCTCTTCTTTCTTACCCTCCCATAATTTTTTGATTTCATCTTCAAAAACCTGTGTTTCTAATTCCCAACTAATGAAATCTAATTCTCTAGGTTTAACATCATTATGATAATGTGACATTAATTTACCTACATATGCTTCCTTCAATTCGTTTATTGAACATCTATCATCTACATAGACAATTTTTTGAACACTTAATTGAGATAGGAAATTTAAAATAGCTGTTTTAGCCTGGGCTTCGCTTTTTGTGTTCACTACAGATGGGTTGTTTTTAGGTTTAATTTCTAATGATTCACAACCACTATTTATAATAATTTTCTCATTCATTAGCTAACAATGATATTTGAAAAGTTAATAGCAAAAATATACCTTCTCTTGTCGTTATTTCTTGTAAGTTCTAATGCAATTGTACATCCAGAAGAATCCAATAATTGTTGAATAATAAATAATCCAAGACCTCTACCTTCACCTTTAGGTTTAGTAGTTACAAAAGGTTCAAAAATATGATTTTCCACAGCTGTAGAAATACCATATCCATTATCCGAAATATAAATCCATGGTGATTCAATTTTGATAGAGATAGATGGATTGAAACTTGGATCGTTTTTCTTTCGTTCAATAAGCCAATATTCCGAGTTATTTAAAAGGTTATCAATAATTTGCACTAACTTCCCTCTATTTATTGTAATTGAAAAATCATCAACTGGAAGAATATCAAATTTAACAAATTTTTTTTCAAATCTATTCTTATAGTAATCCTTTTCGTCCAAGAAAAAGGTTGATAATTTGAAAGAAGATTTTTTCTCCCTGTTGTATTTCAGTGAAGGGTCAAGATGTTTTAATTGAGTTTTTAAACCATTTACTGTAGTGTTAATATATTCTATAAAAACATAGATATCAGAATTGCTTAGTGTTTTGCCTTGCAATTTTCCAGCATAAAACGTTGCTTTTTCTGCTAATCTATCTGCAATGGAAGCAAATTCATGGCTTATAGCTTCTGCTGTTAATCCCAAACTTGCTAATTCAGAAAAATTAGACAACTGTTCTTCTAAAATTTGAATTTTTGGTTCAAGAATATTAATAACATCATTTAATTGATTGGTCTTAAGAATTATCTTATTAAGTTTAAAAAGTGTAAGTTGAACTGATTCTAATTCAGCCAAGATTTCCTCGATTTGCTTAGCGATTTCTGTATCATTATCAGATGCAAATAATGGATTGTTTTTAGTTTTATTTACAATTTTTTTTGATTCTGATATTGCCTTGCCAGTTATATTAATTGAATCATTAAATTCATTTACTATTTCTTCTGTCTGTGCTTTGGTTTCTTTTAATTGAATAAATGCTTGATTTACCGTTTTTATACCACTATTTTTAGTCTTATAAGTATTAAGAAAATCATTATACGTTCTTCTAATATTTTCTTGATAACGGTTGATTTCATCACGTATAAAAAAAGCTAACGTAAAGAAATTACGAGAATAAAAGTTTGATACTAAACCTTCTCTATCTGTTTTATCCTTCAGTTGGTTATTATTACCTTCATCAATGGCAAAATATCCAATAACATTTACTGGACGTAAAGGATAGTAAGAGTCACCCGAGGTTTGAGAATCTCTTAATCTTAACCAATCATCACCATCAATACCAAAAGGCTTAACTGCAAAACCATTTCTAAATAATTTTATACCAGATTGACTTTGAGCAAATTCTCTATAATTAGAAATTTTACCAAAAATATTTTTCATATTATCGTCAGATGTAAACCAATTGTCATAAGTAAACTCATCAATAATACCATTAAATGGCCCAGGATTTGCTCTTTCTCCATCAAAAATTTCTAAACTGCCTAAATCTTTATTAAAATCAAATATTCTTTCGAATTCTATAAAAAAAGGTTCGGAAGATCTTTTTATGTCTGTATGCTTTTTAACAAGAAATTCATAAAACTTTTTACCATTATCTATTTCAAGATAATTTTTAAATTCTTCCTTTCTATTACCAATAAATTTTGAAAGTTTAGTTTTTCCTTTTATCTTAATTGTAGAACCATTAAACTCAAATGTAAAGTGGGAAATTGCCAAATCCCTTAAATCTTCGTTTGATTTATCAAGATCTATACTAATACCGTTAATTTTCAAAAATACGACAAACGGTCTATTTTCTTTATAGGGAGAAATGATTTGAGAAACTTGACCTTTAAACTTTTCTAAATTCTGCCCTTCCCAAACTTCTGAGTGATTAAGATTAGCTAAAATTATTTTGGTGCCATTATTTTTCTTTGGCAAAAAAGATTCTACTTGAATTTTAACATCACTTAAAACACCCTCTTTTTCAAAGTCTTTCCAATTAAAGGCTATATGTGTTCCTTGTTCTTTCTCTTTATTGGTAAAAATTTCGCAAATGTCTGCCAAACGTTGAGTACTTAAACGTCCTAATCCTTTATCACCTAAAGGTGTTCTACCTCCTAGTGTTGTTTTTTTAGCTTCCTTTAATTGACGTTTTTGAGAATATGAAATAATTAACCAAGATTTCAATATGGTTTCTTTAGACATACCAAATCCATCATCTTCTACTATAATAAATCCATGATGATTGGGATAAAAAAGCTCTTCTTTTATATATTGACCGATAGTATTAATTTCGATTGAAACATAAGTAGCATCAGCATCATAGGAATTTTTGATTAACTCTAACAATGCTGTTATCTCATCTGAAACAAGTTGTTCGCCCAGCTGCTTAACTATATGTGGAGTTATGTCGAAATGATAATTTTGATCAATCATCAGTCAGTTTTTTTAAAAATTAGAATTTTCTCTTTGCTCATCATATTCGAAAAATTATTTCTTCCAGGCATTCTCTTATTTAATATTTCTCTTTCTAAATCTGTAAACAAACTTACTCCTTTTGATTCAAACAATTCTCTAAGAATTAAATCATTTTGAACAACTTGCTTATTTACATTTCGATTACCAATTGTCCAAACCAAAAAAGAATTCTTTATCATCTTTGGAAGCAATCTATCAATGCAAATATCCAAATCATTAACAAACCTTGTGACTTTTTCTGCTTTTTTTCGGTCGCCTTCATTAAATTGATTTACAAATTGTTTTAATGTTTTGGTTTTTTCTAATACTCGATCTTCAATATTGCATATATTCTCTTTAATTTGACCTCCTAGACTTTTATTATCTATTGATTGAGTTGTTTTTAAGTATTCTAATGATATAGTACTATCAATATCCTCAATAGGTATCCATTGTAATGGTAGGTAGGAAAATTGACCATATGTTACAGTTGTTTGATTATCTCCATATGGTGGAGAGGTGACAAGTAAATTGAAAGTCTTATCTGTTTTTATTTCAGCATTCGTATCACCCCAAATTACCTCAGCAGTTTTAACGTAGTTCCCATTCTTTATATGTCCATTTTTATCCAAAATATTAATATAGTCAATTAGACTATTGGTATTTTTTTTAACCACTGATTTAAATGTTTTTACAGCTGAAACTTGCCTTAAATTTATTTCCTCAATAGGTCGCATATGCATTTTAAATGTCGAAGTCCTGTCATTACTTGTAAGTCTTATGGTTTCTGCAATAGCTACCCAAAAAAACTTCCTAGTTTTTAATGAAGGCTCATTTATTATTGCCCTATAAATTTTCGACAATTCTATTTGCGCGTTTCTTGTGAACCATTTATCAATTTTCGAAAATGAAATTTCTAAAGAAGAGGAGGAGTCTGAATCAATAGATTTCACTAATCTTTGCTCAGCTTCATTAAGTTCTTCAGGTGAATATATGCTAGTTTTTACTTGACTCAATAATAGAGACAATGGATTAATATCTTGCCCAAATACATTCATACCATATTTCATTCCAGCAACAAGAGTATTTGATGCACCCATAAAGGGATCCAAAAGTGAAACATTGTTATTAAGAGCAACTGAAAGTTTTTCTATAATTGGTTCCTGAACAGATGGTACCATCATAGCAGGATAATTCAGAATGTTTCTGGCAAAATCATTTCTAACATAATGTTTACCATTTAATGTTTCAGAACTAATTGATTTAATATTTCTTTTTGTGCTTATGTCCATTTATCCTATTTTCAAATGCAAAGGTAATATATTAAAAAGTCTTTATTTAAGTTTGTTCTCTTTTCTATCATTGGTGTTAGTTCGTATATACCCAAGACAAAACTTCCACAAGCTTGAGAATACTGGATTGCTTGTCATAAAAATACGTGGCATATTTTTTTACAAATATAAGAATTATTAACAGCCAAAGGATTTTTTATTAAAAATTTTCAAATATTATTTATCATTTTTATAAATATCCGCTCCTATCTTAATAACAATGACAAATAAAGTTAACGTAGCAACGATTAATCCTATAAATACATTAGTTGATAATGGTGTATAAAATGGTTCCATATTTTAAAATTTAAACTGATAATAATTTATTTATTAATAATGATTGATTAGATTTTAATCCAACACTTTCCGGCATCCACAAATCTTATTAAATTGGGCAAATCAGTATTTTCAGTTAAAGGATAAGCTTCATACAATTCACTTACTGAACTAAAAAGTAAATATCTTAAACCCAAGACTCTTCGTCCATCAGGATTAATATCATCTCTTGTTGCCAATCTCATTCCTTCAGGTAACATTTTGTAAATCCAAATTCCAGTTAATTTGCATTTAATAGTATTCAACACAGAAACATTCATTAGCTTTTTGGCTTCCTCACAGCCCATTGGGCAGCCGTTACATTTATCCATGTTTACATTGAAATTAGTAATTGAATTGAATAGCCTAACATTGCCAGATTGTTAACTCTCTTTTTATTGGTTCCCTTTATTGCATCAAAAGCATCCTGACTTATACAAATTATTTTTTGCTTAGCATCCACTTTATATCCGGCATTTCTCAGGAGTTGATGATAATTATATCTTTTCTTATCTTGTATGAGCTTAGGAATTCGTTCTTCAAGCATATTTTCAAGCAACCTGACCTTTTCATAAAAATAATGATCTGTATCCATAAGGTTCATTGCCTTTATTACACCTGCACGTGGCGTTGAATGATGTTTTTTATCAAAAGCAACAGCTAACATCGGATAGCTGAATTTTAAATATTTTCGCCTCAAATACATTGCAATATGCCTGGCATCAGAAACGGTATGTTCAGTTGATTTCCCATGTATTTCTTTTATAGACACATGCATTATTTTGCTTACTAATCTGTCTATTTCTTTTGCTTTCATGTCTTATAGTTTAAAATGGAGGCGTATCATCAGGGATATCTGATTGCATGTTTTTATTCGTAGAAATAAAAAAACATTCTTTTGAAGTTCCATTTATACTTCTGATTATTCTGCGGTGTGATCCATCTCCATTACATAAATCAGCAGGATTTAATTCGTATCCATAATAGTCGCACCATGCTTGAATATGTGCTCTGAATTTTCCAGATCTGTAATCGCTTTGTTGTTTCTTGGTAAGTAGTTCTTTAAAATTAAGAAAACAATTTTCCCTGATGATATAGGTGTTAAAATATCCATTGCTATCAGGTGATGTTTCAGGACGATTACCCGATTCATTGTAATTGATAAAATAATCATTGGCCCAGTTAAAGAAATCTTCATCCTTTCCAAGTCCCTGGCTCATTATTCTTTTTAGTTGACGTTTTTCCAAATTACCTAAAGGAGGATTAATTTTATAGAAACGCTGAACCATTTGAATACAATAAGCAATTAAATTGTAGAATTTTATCCATTCTTCATCTGTAAAATCATCGTATAGCCGTTTCCCGAATTTTGTCAAAGGAGTACGAGTTTCTTTGTAATCATTAAATTTGGTAGCTTCGTGGTAATAATCGCTTACACCTGCATTGATTAATCTGGCCACTGTACTGCTGTCCATATTCTGAAGCTCAAAATTGCTTGAAATAAGCATCTTTCCGCTATCTTCATATTCCATTGTAAATGGTGTATAGTTCTTGGGATTTACTTCCCTTTTTCCAGTTACCTGAGTATAAAAAAATGAAAAATCAGCATATTCATGCATATCATCAATTTCAATATAATCGTGGAATTCAGTCAATCCATCATAAAAAAACTGGTATTCATTTTTATTATCCAGGGTACGGCCACCTTTGTAAAAACTAGCTCTTACATAAGTAGGAGCTTTACTCAGCAAACTCTTACCGGAACGACCAGAACTGGTGCCAACATCACTTATTCTCATATCCTGCAAAAAAGTTAACCAAGGCTTTCCCGGATCCTTGTATTGCTGGCAATGATATCCCAATACGAACATTAAGTTGATCATCAACAAATCCTGCTCTTTCTTTTCATCAGACGAAAGCGGTTTTTTATCTTCTTTTTCTTTACGCCAGTGTATTGCTGCCAAATCTTTAAGGAAACGTACATATATAAAGCTTTCATCATTTATTTTCAACTCATACTTATCTGTTTCCTGTAATTGCGCAATTTCAACATTTAAAAACTGTCTCTCTTCGTCAGTTTTTGATGATGCCAACTTATCTAAGAGTTCCCGATATTCTATTGAGGCATTTACTTCAATTACGGGTTTGTCAATTATTCTGATATCTCTATCAATCAAGTGGGAAATCTTTTTTGTGTTTACTTCTAAAAAGCCAAGGATATAATTCTTTAAATCATCATGTTCTACTTTTTCAATCTTATCCTGAGTGATCTTCAAACTTCCATTTCTGAAGTTAATATACTCAGTAAATCGATCATGATTTTTGAAGTTGCAATTAATCATATCAATGCTTTCAAGGTTGGCTTCAATAATTTGATTGGATGTATTGATTTTATTCAGTAAATCGAGCCCATCCATACGATTTTTACTTTTTATCCAATCCTTGGTAAATCTTTTTACAATTCGTTTTACATTATCCGGATGGATAAGATCTACTACCTTCCCTTTTACCCAGGCATAACAATAGCCGGCTTTCTTATGATAGATGGATTCCATCTGATAAAAACCATTGCATTTCAGGAAGAAGTAATAGAACTCCATGTTGATGTTGTAATTCACTTTTTTGGTCTTTTCGTAAACATTTTTCATCCAGAACTTTGCCCTGCGTGCATTGCGTTTTAATACCAAAAAATTAAAATATGTTTGCTCTCTATCCTCTCCGGATAGATTAATAAAATCTTTCAGATCCTTACAAGGATTGCCCCTGAAATCTTTTTTCGATGTAAGCCATTCAGGAAGCTCAATGCTATATACTTCTATATGTTTAAGTGCATTTTTTAAAGACTGTTCTCTGCCGGTAGCATCCAGATCCATAATCTGGTAATGATTCTCACATAACTCATCAACTTCCTTAAATTTCTTATAATTAAAATCTTCACTTTCAGAATTGAGCCAATAAACATGAAATCCCAATGCATGTAAGTTCAATGCATCACTTTCTCCACTACACCTAAATACATCAATTACGACAGCTTCAGGTTTATCCTTGGGTCTTGTTATTGCATTTTCATCTTCATCTTCATTCACAAATTCATTGTCACATTGCTTCAGCTGCTCCAGACCATAAATGTAATTTTTGGGCTTTTCTCCAATGTATTGAAACCGGTGTTTCTTCTCCAACTCATGGGGTTTGTACATCTTTTTAAAACTACCGTAATCGAAAATGAAAATGGGATAGTCTTTGGTGGCTTTAAAAATATGAACGACATCTTTATTTAATTTCTTACTTGTAGCACAATAACTGTAGCTTTCCACACAACGGCAATTAAAATATTTTAATGTATCTTCATCGACATATTTACCAATGGCTGCTAAGTCGGTGTCTTCAACTTTCTCTTTATAAATAAATTTGTATTCTTTTTTGGTATCTTCAGGAGTCATTTCCCGCATTTCATAAGCAGGACGATGTTGTAAAGGTTCGTAATAACTTCCACCAACTTCTCTTTTAATAATTACGCTTTCAATAAAAAGTAATGCATCATAATATAAAATATTCTCTTTCCAGATGACGAAATCAATGGCTTTCATGCCATTGATTTCGTCTTGCCTGCCAAAATCTGTAATACGCCAGTAATTATCAAAGCTTGTTATTTTTGCAGAGGCAGTTTTCTCTTCCGGCCTGAGCTTTACAAAAAGCTTTGAGTCGTTAAAATCCAGTTCGGGAAAGTAATATTGGAAAATATACAATCCCTTACTGGTTTCCTGATAGATTTTATCCTGATCAATATAGCGCATCCTGCATTTTTTTATTTGCGTGTTGGGGTACACTTCTTTAATATCTTTATTGCTTATATTCTTTGTAATCGGCAAAAGCCAGCATTTTTCTGAAAAATACATCCCTGGTATACATATCATCAAATATTTTAGTAGCAGAATGTATATGCCAATAAGGAACAGCCTTTGTAATGCATTCAATCTCCAACAATCCTTTCGGACGAATAATTACACCACCATTTTCAATGTATTTTTTATCCTGTTCAGATAATGCTTCAATGTCGGAAATCATACAATACCTTTTTTCATGGCCCAAAAAGCTATTTCTATACGGTTATTTACACATAATTTCTCACGAATACGAGCCAGATGAGTACGGGTAGTACTCACTTCTATACCCAATTCACAGGCAATTTCTTTATCCAGTTTACCTTTACTCACAAGGGTGACTATTAAATATTCTTGTCTGGTAAGGATCCCATTCTTTCCTGCCGGAACTTTACATAAAATATTAAACCCAGGGCAGCTTTTTATTTCACTACAACAGGGTGCATCAGGAAGGTTTTTATGTTCAGTGGAATCAGAGATAAAATCAGAAATTCCGTATCTGCAGCCAACAAATTTATATTCCATTTGGTCTGCATCTACTATTTTCATTTCCTGTAAGCATTTCTGAGCAGGAATGTCTGCAATTAATTCAGCCTGAAAAGGCTCTCTCAGATTACTGGGCAATTCAAAATAATCCATCCTATTGCCGATTACAACAGCTTTAACATCGCCGTTATCATTTTTGTAGATTCCGAATCCGTTTTCTATTCCATTGGGGAGTTGCATAATTTGTCAATTTTAGATTGTCTTAAAATGATTTTTCTTTCATTTTCTTCAGCTAATTCAATAGCTGCATCAAATATTATATCATTATCATATTCTCCATTCATAACTTTTAAAATAGTTACTTTGGCAAAACCTGTATTTAATGATAATTGCCTAGCCCACTTTGCAGGCAAACGCTTCTTTAATTTTTCAAGATTTTCTTTTGTCATTGTTTTTTTATATTGTTTTTATATCGTATTTATATTACTTTTGTCGTACAAATAAAAAACAAATATACAACATAAAATAAGGTAAAGTTAAGTTTAACTAATTTAATTTAAGTTTATACTTAATTTATCATTAGTCTAAATAAGATGTGGACAGAAATATTTAAGGAACGAATTAGAAAACAGAAGGTTGAACAAAAAAAGATTGCGCAAATAATGGGTGTAAGTGAAACGTCTTTTTATACCGGTATCTTAAATAATTCAATGAAATTTCAGAATATCCTGAAGGTTTATACTTTTTTTGACTGGGATATGAATGAATTAAAGGGGAAAAACATCGAAATAGTAACTGAACCAATTGTAATAGAAAATAAAACAAATACGACTGAGGAAATCTTAAGTAAACAAATATTAGATATGAAAGATAGTTATGAATCGCATATTAAAACCTTGCAAGGTCAGGTTGAATTTCTGCAAGAGATAATTAAGAAAGATCATGGAATTTTGGGGGAAGTCGTTTCAAAGGCTGGATAGTACATAAAGGGGACGGAATAGTAGAAGAAGATCAGTTACAAATATCTTTCTTAAGTGTAAGTAAATAGAAAATTTATATAGAAAATAATAAGTAGAAAAAAAAGAAACACGCAAAATAGCTGATATCATTCAGATTTAGAAGATGTAGAGCATCCCATACGCTCCACAAATCGAAAGAGCCTTGTAAATTAATTGATTTACAAGGCT
>CAZCBG010000058.1:0-21206 GCA_964496885.1 uncultured Bacteroides sp.
TTATTCCTGAAGGGATTGATTTTAAACCCAGACAAAAAGCCAAACACGATGCCATTGTGGAATATGCAGATTGGGCTCTCCGCCACTTTATTGCATTGGCCAGCCGGCAAACCTGGTTTAACAATACTATCTTCGTATTTCTGGCCGATCATGGAGCAGTGGTAGGCAGCAATGTGTATGATATGCCCTACTCCTACAACCATATTCCTATGATTATTTATGCACCTAAATTACTGAAATCAACACAGGCCATCCAACAACCGGGTGGGCAAATAGATGTCTTCCCGACTATCATGGGTTTGCTTGGGTTTCCTTTTGTGAACAATACGGCAGGTATTGACTTACTCAACGAAAGCCGTCCTTTTATGTATTTTAGTGCCGACGATAAAATTGGCTGCAGCAACGATACTTTCTTTTATGTATATAGAATCAACGGGAAAGAAAGTCTTTACAAATACAAAAAACAGGATACCCACGATTATCTGGCCCAATACAAAATGCTTGCCGACAGTATGAAGGCCTACAGCTTTTCGATGTTGCAAGCCAGCCAGTGGATGATTCAGAATAAAAAGACAGGAATGTGGAAATAAGAAATTCTTGAGAATTCGTTATTTTAAGGATAAAATTAAGTAAAGGGGTGACTTGAAGTCAACCCGCCACTTTTAAAAATATTAGGTTTCTATAACCGACTTTACGATTTCAAAAGTCTCGTCGGAAGCTCCCTGAACAGCTTCTAAAATAGTAGCCGGCATTCCTGTAGCCATAGCAGCCATGTTTAACAATGCCACATAGGTTTTACCGTCAGCTTTCTCATAAACAGAAATGCGGCAGGGCATCATAATTGAAACAATTCTTTCGTCACTTTTTTCAAGCATTTTGCCTGAATATTCAGGTTTACAAATTTCAACCACCTGAACAGCTCTCACTTCTTTGCCTGCCTTGGCCAGTGATTGCTGAAGATTGTGAACAGCCGGATTCTGCCATTCTTTTTGAGCTGCTGCTTGTACAAGTTTTTCGACGGTTACATCCACACCGTAAGGGCTTAATTGTTCGATAATTAATTGAGTTGTGTCCATATCTGAGTTTTTTTTTTTAAATTAATTTATTTCTTTCGCTATGGCAATGGCAGCAATCGTACCATCGGCCACTGCCGTGGTAATTTGTCTGTATTTTTTGCTGATAACATCACCTACAGCATAAACGCCATCGAGGCTGGTACGCATATCTTCGTCGGTTTTGATATAGCCCCAGTTATCAAGGGCCAGTTTATCTTTGAACAAGTCAATGTTGGGTTTCATACCGATAAATACAAAGACACCGTCGCTTTTCAGTTTTTTAATTTCTTTGGTTTTCAAATCTTCAACTTCGGTGATAATATTGTTTCCTTCGCGTGTAAAGGATCTTGGCTCATGTTCAAATAGGGTTGAAATTTTAGGATTGGCCAATAACTTCTCCTGGGCTTGTTTGTTGGCTGTAAAGCTGTCAAACTGATGAACCATGGTAATCTTGCTGGCAAACTTGCTGATAAAATCAGCTTCTTCTACGGCTGAGTTGCCTCCCCCAATAATCACCACTTCCTTATCACCATAATACTTGGCATCGCAGGTGGCGCAATAGGAAATACCCTTGCCTTTGAGTTCTTTCTCGCCCGGTATACCCATCAGATTGGGTGAAGTGCCCGTAGCAATGATGATGCGCTTTGCTTTGATGGTCTCAAATTCATCAATCACCACCTCTTTCTTTACGAGGTCAATTTTACTTACATCAACAGCTACTTTATAAACTGTACCACAAAGTTTGGTTTGTTCCGACATATTGTGTGACAACAAATAACCTGGCTGAGGGTCAATAAAACCAGGATAGTTGGATACTTCGTGGGTAGTAGAAACATGACCACCAGGAAGGGAGATATCAACAAGTACGGTATTTATCTTAGCCTGACAAAGGTATAAACCTGCAGTTAATCCACCAGGACCTGCTCCAAGTATGATGACATCAAATTCAGAAATACTGGGTTTGATATGCGCCTTTATTGCTTCCACCCTTGAGGATGGCAACATCGCGTCCAGTTCATGGATGATATCACTTCGCTTTATTCCACCCGTAAGTACATTCCCATGTTGTTTGCCATTGTCAAAAAACAATAGCGTTGGAGACGATTTAACCCCCAGCTTCTCAGCCAATTCCTTGTTCTGCTGACGGAACATTTTTACAAATTTGATATCTTGATCGTACAACTTTGCCAGACCCTCAAACTTAGGCGCTACAGCTTCGCAGGGTGGACATTCAGTTGAATAAAAATCGAGGACAACTTTCCCTCCATTGATTACTTCATTTTCAAATTCTGCTGTTGAAATTTCTTTCATTTTATGGTGTATTTAGTTTCAAAAAAATATGTGAATAAAACTGATTTTACACACAAAAATTAAATCTTTATTAATCTTCGATCATCCTCGTTCCTGAAGGGATCTGCGTCATCAGCGTTCCAATATTTTAGCGTTGGTTAATCTTTCACTAAATAGGATGCAAATCCCAGTTCCAGTAATTCTTTCACAGGACGGCAATCGGTAGAGCATACACTTCCTGTCCTGTTTTTAGCTACCGAACCGCAACCTCCTCCGCAAGCCAGTTGCATATTACAACTGCTGCATTCAGAAATAGTCGTTACATCACGGTTTTCCCATTCGTTGATCATTTCTTCTTTACGACTCACTTCCGGATAAAAACTCCCCAAGGATTCGTCGGCTTTACCTACAGTGGCTGTGCAGGAGTAAATTTGTCCGGTATAGTCGAAAGCCCATTCGGTTTTACAGGCCGGGCAGGCATCGTACAATGGATCGGGCAAACTGCCGTTTTCAGCTAAAAATTTAGAGATAGAATAAGCGGGCTTATAAAATGCAAGAATATGAGGATGTATGTTCACCAAATCATAAATATTTTCATACAATGAAATGCGGCTGAAAAGTTTTTCGGACGTTGGCTGACAATGGTGCAACTCATAATTCCTGCCCAGTTGTGTCTTAAAAAGTGGATTTGTGGTCCAGCCTTTATTTATTGCAAATGCAGCCATCTCGGGCAATGCATTTATATTTTCTTTATCAACCACCATCCTAAGATTAACGGGCAAATCATGCTGGAGACAACTATCTATTCCTTTTACGATTTTATCGAAACTAGCGCCACCACCTTTCAGAAAACGGCGTTTATCGTGTACACTGGCTATACCATCAAGGGTAACCTGAATTTCTCGGATACGCGCCTTCTTTAAGACAGAAGTATAATCTTCCAAAGCGTAGCCATTGGTCACAAAACAAACTTCCAGCTGAGCTTCATTGGCTTTATTGAGCAGATAAGCAATCATTTCTTTTTGTTTCGGAGTATTCATCAAAGGTTCACCTCCAAATACCGTGAGGTATTTCTTGCGCAAGGCAAATTCTTTTTGCACATAGCTAAAAAATGCATCGATAATTTCAGTACTCAATGCCTGGTTTGCATTTGAATATTCGTCCTGATAACAATAGGTACAGGCAAAATTACAACTGTAATTTGTTACAAAAAACAGTTGAACTTCATCTTCTTCACGGCTATCGAGATAATCGAGATATTTGCTACGATAAAGTAGTTCTTCTTCTTTTTGATCAATAAAATATCCCTGTTTAGTAAGATTGGCAATAAAATCTGGTTCAATCGCTTTTCCTTTATGAAAATCAGCCAGCATCATCCCTTCCTCCGGGGTCAATATATCCGCACTTCCGCTCAGCAGATTCACAATAAAGTAATTTTCAGATTCTTTTATCTTTGAAAAGATATTGTGTTTGGAATACATCATTTATTTATAGCACTTAAAAGGAAAATATTAAATTTCTAACTCACAGCAATCCATCAAGTAAGCCTGTGAGTAAATAGCATGTTTTTTTTAGCTTAATCGTGACAACCTACAATGGTTTTCGATGTTTTAGCACAACATTGTGCTTGTTTTTTAGTAGCTTGTTTTTGAGTGTTTTCAACTTTAATAGTTTTTTTAACTAGACTTTTCATGTTTATATTTATTAAATTTATATATTCAAATTTTAATTGTTATTAATAAGATGCTTCACTTTGTTCAGCATGACAAAAGATTGTGAGCATTTACGTTTCTTCGTAATTGCTAATTGCTACATCCGCATCCACAACCACATCCATCAGGCTTTTCACCGGCAATGGTAAAACTAACCACTTCCGCATTTCCTTTGGCATAGGGTTTTGATTCTTCGATGATGTCAACGGAAGTAAATCCTGCATTAATAAGATGATCCATGTATTCAGCACGGGTGACCGCACCTGCCCAACATTCGGCTACAGCCACTGCATCATTTTTATATTTTTCGTCGATAGCTGAAGTGGCATAAATATCACTGATTACAAACCTGCCACCTTTTTTCAATATGCGGTAAATCTCATTCCATACGGCCTGTTTATCGGCAGCATGATTCAATGTACAATTTGAGATAACAAGATTGGCCAGCATATCGGGCAATTCAAGTTTTTCGAGTTCACTATGAACAAACTTAACATTTGTTACTTTAAATTTTTCAGCATTCTGACGCGCTTTTTCAAGCATTCCGTCCGAAATATCGATACCATAAACAAAACCATTTTCACCTACAGCTTCGGCCATACGTAAAACATCGGTACCACGACCACTTCCCAGATCCACACAAACTTCACCTTTCATCGGTTCAGCATAATTGATGGCTCCTCCACATGAAAGACAGCATTCCGATTCGGCTAATTGACTATACCTGATATTAATTTCTTTTATTTCCATAACTTACGTTCAAAGATAGTATATTTTATTGTTTAATATAAATAAAGCTTTAAGAGATCTTCCGACTCCCAAATCATTAGCAAGTTTTACATGGCCGGTTCACAAAAAAATAGCCTAAAGCACTTCCAAATAATACACTGCTGAATGGATTGCTGGCTATCCCACAACTACCGCTTGTACAACCTTCGAAATGATAATACAAAAAACCTGCCACCCCTCCTATTATTACAGCTATTGCTAGCTTCCAGAAATAAGAAATTCTGATAAGTTCTTTGAAAGTTTTAGGTTTGTTCTCATTTTCGCAACTTGACGTCATCTTTTTATTTTTTAAATTTAAATAGCTAAAGGCAAATAAATTTTCAATTAAGAAACAATCACAACTTCATAGCTTATTTCCATCGCTTTTTTATAAGCGGCAGAAACACCACAATATCTCTCCTGTGAAAGGTCTACAGCCTTTTGTAGCTTTTCAATATCCAGATTATTCCCTTTGAATTGATAAATAATGTGCATACGGGTATAATGCTTGGGGTGTTCTGCAGTAAGGTCTGCTTCAATTTTAATGTCGAAAGTGTCAAATTCAACTTTCATTTTTTTAAGGATAGCAACCACATCCATACCTGTGCAACCGGCCAGTGAAGCTAACATCAATTCTTTAGGGCGTGGGCCTGCATTTTCGCCACCCACTTCTTCAGTTGCATCCATTATCAGCGAATGACCGCTAACAATAGCTTCAAATTTCATGTTACCTGCCCATGAAGTATTAACTATATGTGTCATTTTTATATTTTTTTATAGATTATTTGATGATGCAAAATTAGTCCTATTTTGCATTGAATTACATAAACGTTGTAATAATAAAACAATTAAAGAATTGTTTTAGCTCAAGTTTTATATTGATTTTTAAGATTCTTGGCCTGGAATATGGCAAAGTCTTAATGGTTTCTTACTGATTATACCTGTCTTTTATTATGCGAAGCTTTTTTACAATTATGAATTAGGAATCAATGGAGTACAGCAATAAATCTGTGTAAATCTGCAACAGCTGCTTCATCTGCGTTCTATTTATTTTAAGCTGAACAAAGTGAAGCATCTCATCCATTCATTCATTAAAAAAGCCCTTACAAACTTAATTGTAAAGGCTTTATATAAGATATATTTTTTGAACCCAATTCTACCTGGAAACAATAATTTTCTTAACAGATTTTCTATTCCCAAAATTGACAGTAATGAAATAGATGCCTTCAGCAAAGTTGTCAAGTGGAATTTCAGTCAATGCTTTTAAGCTGGATATAGTAAAAATTACGGCTCCATTCATATTGCAGAATGAGGCAGTCGTTTTTCCTATTTCAGTATTTTGACAGCTAATTCTGATCCTATCTGAAGCCGGATTAGGATAAACTGAAATTAAATTTTCTGCTTCATCTTTCGTATCAATACCGCTTCCGTTGACTGTATGTAAAATATAGGTTAGGGTATCACCTATAGTTGGAAAACCTTCTTTATAAATAAATATTTTAGCGGTTGAAGTTACGGCTAGGTTGGCTGTCCAAAAATGAGCTCCAGCATACCCAAAGCCACCGGGTTTTATAGCGGGAAAACTACCTGATGCAGGAATTCCTAACCAGCAGTTTCCTGTTGAACAAAAATCGAAATAGCTCCCTCCCATTGTATCGTTTAGTATCAGTTTCCAATGCAAACGCAGTGTATCGTTAGAATTATTAGCAATATGAATACTATCGTAGGAAAGGCTGTTGCGGTTTTGGTATTTAACAATTGTAGTGGAAGGTGAAAAACTATATTGAGCCTTGCTTTCGTTTGCATAAAAACAAGCAAAAACAAAAAGAAAAAATAGTACAGAAGTTATTTTATTTTTCATTTTACAAAAATATAAATTTATTTTCAGAAAATACAGCTAAGAAATATCTGTAAAATATAGATGAATCTTTTGCAGATATGTATTGCGTTGATAATTATTTAATTTAGAAAGACATCTACCTTATTTATTTTGAAATTTGAATTACTATCCTATTTTCACAAATCTTTCTTTTGTCATGCTGACGAAGGAAGCATCTCATTGACAAAATCACTTTCTTTATGAGATTCCTCACTAACGTTCGAAATGAAAAAATGAGTATTTGTTTTAATCAGTAAATCAGCTTTTTCTAATTTAAATTACAACTATTCTATTTAAATTTCAACACGTAATTTAAACTACAGCGAAAATTTAAATGTAAAAACAGTCATAAGATCAGTATAGAATTACAGATTTTATGCCAGCTTTATTTAATTTTTAAACTTATATAGATTCAACCGCTACTATCTCTGGAATAGCTTTAACAACAGCTTGTTCTACACCGTTTTTTAAGGTCATCAAACTATGAGGGCAGCAACCACAAGCACCTTGTAATTCAACTTTTACAATCATATCTTCGGTTAAATCCACAAATTGGATATCACCACCATCCGATTGGAGATATGGTCTGATTTGCTCAATTACGTTTTGAACTTTGGTCGTCATTTCAAGTTTTTCTTCTATTGTCATGATTTTATTTTTTATTAGGTTATTATTGTTTAATTTCTACTATTTTGGTTTTTTCATGTGCTGCATTTCTGATGGCTATTTGCTGTGCAACTTTCTCAGCCAATAACAGAAAAGCCTTCCCTCCTATTGAATTTGGATCTGTAGCAACAGGTTTACCGTTATCGCCCGATTCTGCAATACTTTGAACGATAGGTAGCTGGCTTAATACTTCTACACTTAAGTCGTTGGCTAATTTTGTACAACCATCTTTACCAAAAATATAATATTTATTTTCGGGTAATTCTGCTGGCGTAAAATATGCCATGTTCTCAACCACGCCTAATATAGGGACGTTGATACCTTCTTGTCTGAACATATCTGCTGCTTTTTTAACATCCGCAATGGCCAGTTGTTGAGGTGTACTTACAATCAAAGCTCCGGTTACAGGAACTGTTTGTATCATTGTAAGATGCATATCACCAGTACCAGGAGGCAAGTCAATGAGCATATAATCAATTTCACCCCAATCGCCATCTGTAAACAACTGTTTCAAAGCACCTGATGCCATTGGGCCTCTCCAGATTAATGCTTTTTCTGGATCCACAAAAAAACCGATGGATAATAATTTTACGCCATATTTAAGAAGGGGGATGATTTTTGTTTTTCCATCCACTTGAATAGCGGCAGGCTTTTCGTTCATTGCATCAAACATTAATGGAATACTGGGGCCATAAATATCTGCATCAACAAGGGCAACTTTAGCGCCAGTATTTGCAAGGGCAACAGCAAGATTAACAGCAATGGTTGATTTACCAACACCTCCTTTACCTGAAGCAACGGCAATTATATTTTTGATTCCTTTTAAAAATTCCTGATTGTCCGTTCGATGACTTGTTACCCTTGATGTTAAATTAACTTCAACAACTGCATCTCTGTCAATGAACTGTTGTATTGCAAGTATGCAATCGTTTTTCATTTTATTTTTCATCGGACAAGCAGGCGTTGTCAGAACCAGATCAAATTGTATCGTTTTTCCTTTGATGGAGATATTTTCAATCATATTCAGGCTGACCAAATCTCGCTTTAAATCCGGGTCATTTACCTGACTGAGAGCTTCTTTTATTTTATCTATAGTATAATTCATTGTATTTTTTAAATTCTTATTTAGAATCGGTAAAGATAATATTTTTTATAATGATGTGCAAAGAAAACAAGTTTTTTTTATTAAAAAAAGCTTTTCTATTTCAATGAGAATGTAGGGTTATAAAATATCCTATAATGAATTCAAAAAAAAACCTGCTTAAAAAGGCAGGTTTTAAATATTTTTAGTTGACAGTTAATTCATTAATTTCACGCTTATACTTTTGCAACAATTCCACATCAATGGTGCAAGCATCCGGGCCAAGGTTTTCAACTAAAGAAAAATAGTAATCAATACCATTCAATAAATTAGTTTTAAAAGACTTATAATAATCAATTTGCTTGCTTGAAAGTGGTTTGTCGGCATCCGTAATATCTGTTTTTAAATAATTAAAATACAAAACCAATTCATTCACAAACATATTGGGACGAGCTGTATTTCTTAATAAATTGGTTCTTCCATAAATATGATCGACCATTTCTTTCAGGCTAACCACTTTATCGAAAAAAGCCAAATTTGGGCCCGGACAAACTGATACAGCTATACCTTCTACTTTAATATCTAAATCGTTTACCAACAGGGGTGTTGTCCCCAAACCAACACAAATACAAGACTTAACCGTAATTTTGTCAAAAGCTTTTTTGTATTCGGTTTCGCTTAAGTTCAACGTATCGAGTTCTTTTATTTTTGTACGTTGATATTGACGAGAGCCAGTACATTGTCCATCTTGGTTGATAGCGCCATATTTTTTGGGGCAAGGACTACCAGGTTTACCGCTCTTGATCCATTCTTGCTTTTCAATATCTTTGGTATTCGTTCTTAAAGTATTAAACGGTACACCAAGCGGAGAAGTATTGCTAAGGTATAAATCTTTTTCTTTTGCATCACTCAATAGTTGCAAGGTGTTTTTATCCACATTTACTACTTCAGGAACCAATAAAAATGGTGACCCCCATCCAATAGAATTTAATTGGTAGTAACTTAATAAAAATTCATGTTCTTCATGCGTACCCACACCGCCCTGAGCTGTTATTTTAATTGAAGGAGGTTGTTGTGGACAAGGCTTTTGCTGATTTTTTAGTGCCGCTGAAAATAATTCATAGGTCGAATTTATCAATTCAGTGCGATTTTTCTTAAATTCTTCAAGTATAGGTCCCATTAAATATCCTTGAGTAGGAAAAGCGTGACCGCCACAATTCAATCCAGATTCAATGCGATATTCAGATACCCATAATCCTTTTTTGGCAAAAAACTTACCTTGTATAATAGCTGAGCGATAATCGCTAACTTTTAAAATTATTTTCTTTTTCAAAAAGCCATTTTCGTCAGGAAAAAAATCCTGAAGTTTTTCAAAATAGGCATATAACCTTGGATTCATACCTGCTGACAAAACTACAGAAGAATTAAGATTACTATTGGCAAAACCTCTTAATGCTGCATGTGCATCATTAAATTCAACAGCTTGTACTTCACCATTTAGATAATTAAATTTATCAAGTTTAGTCATGATATTTACATCAATATCACCAGCTGTAAGGTTATTAATAATCCAATGTAAATGTTCTTTTTTCTTGTGAACATCTTCTTGAAATTCATTAAATTTTTGTTTTAGGGGAGAAATATCGGGCAGTAATTCCATATATTTTTCAAATTCCTTTCCTAATTCAGAAGCAGAATTCTTAAGCTCTGTAAATTTATCTTTAACAATTTTATCAATTGTATTTAAGTATGTTGTAATTCTTTTGGCTCTAAAGTCTTCAACTTTGTTTGAAATTTCCTGATAGGGAATCTCAAATTTATTGCAGTAAAACTCTCTCATTTTTTCTATCAGCATATCATCTAATAGAGAAATGACCGATGAAATTCCAAGATGAGCAACTTTTACGGGTGTATCAACAGTAAAACCAATTCCCATTACTGGGATATGAAAATTATGCATATGCTATTTTTTCTGATTCGATAATTTAAATAATACACATAAACATTAAAATTAGTTAAAATGTTTACTAACAAACAAAGTATTAAAAAATTATAATTAAATAACTGTTTAACAAATTATTACCTTAGTATTACTACATTATATCAATAATAATATTTACTATTATTTAAAATAATTTGCAAAGTTACAAATTTATATCTGTATTTGAAAGATTTTTCACCGCATTTTTTGTTAAAAACAATTAACAACGGAGGTCTTCTTTGATTAAATATCTAGGCATACTAACGTTTTTTCCCTTTAAAGTTGAATGCTTTTTCCTTGTTAAAAAACCTTTTCTGCGGCAACAATCTGCTGGCTAAATCTTCTCTTTTTAAACGCTTTAGTGTATTGAATATCCATTGATGGTTTTCGGGTTTGTACCAAAAGAAAAATAGGTTTTGTTCCTTTTTCTGAATTTGTGTTTTTGCTGTGAATACAGGTTTTAGAGTATAGGGGTGATAGCCTGAATAATAAATTTCAGTTGCCAGCGTCATAGGAGTAGGCGTAAAATCTTGCACCTGCTCTGGCTTTAAACCTAAGTATTTGGTTTCTATTGCCAGCAGTGCCATATCTATAATATCGCAGGCGGGATGGCTCGAAATAAAGTAAGGAATAATCTGCTGTTTCAATCCTGCGTCTTCGGAAGTTCGTTCAAATTTAGCTTTAAATTCCTCAAATAATTTAAACGAAGGTTTACGCATCATTTGTAATACATTGTCGGAATTATGTTCAGGAGCTACTTTTAAACGCCCTGATACATGATGTACAATTAATTGTTTGGCATATTCATCAAAAGAATTGGCTATAGATTCAGATCTTGTTTTTCCGGTAAATAAATCATAGCGAACGCCACTCCCAATAAATATTTTTTTAATCCCATCCAATTTGGCTGCCTTCCTGTACAAATCAAGGATAGGTTTATGGTTGGTAATCAAATTACTGCAAGTTGAAGGAAAAATACAGGAATATCTTTTACACTTTTGGCAAATATCCAAGTCAGCGCCTTGCATCCGGTACATATTTGCAGAAGGTCCGCCTAAATCAGAAATATATCCTTTAAAATCAGGCATTTGAACAATATTTTCCAACTCTGCCAAAATTGATTTTTCGGAACGACTGCTGATAAATTTTCCTTGGTGGGCAGAGATTGTACAAAAGGAACAGCCTCCAAAACAGCCTCTGTGTATATTCACCGAAAATTTTATCATTTCAAAAGCAGGAATATTTCCTCTTTTTTCATATTTTGGGTGTGGCAAACGGGTATAAGGTAAATCAAATGAAGCATCTATTTGCTTCTCAGTCATTACTTTTTGAGGCGGATTAATCACTAAAATTTTATCACCTTGTTTTTGAATAATCCTTTCAGCTTGTTGTTTATTGGATTCTTCTTCAATAACCTTAAAGTTTGAAGCATACAGCTTTTTATCTTTCAAACATTGTTCATGAGAAGCTATTTCAACAGTTTTCCAATTATTTACTTCAAATTGAATTTCATTTTTGGGTAATAAAAATGCAGTTTGAGAAATGTTGATGATAGTATTTATTTTTTTATTGCTGTTTAACTGCTCAGCCAGTGCAACGATGGTTTCTTCGCCCATTCCATACACCAACATATCAGCACCACTTTCTACCAGGATAGAAGGCTTCAGTGTATCCGACCAGTAATCATAATGTGTTACTCTTCTAAGCGAAGCTTCTATTCCACCTAAGATAACGGGAGTTTCAGGATAAAGTTCTTTTAAAATTTTTGAATAAACAATACTGGCATAATCGGGACGAAAACCAGGTTGTCCTCCTGGAGTATATGCATCATCACTTCGTAATCGGCGTGCTGCTGTATAATGGTTCACCATAGAATCCATATTACCGGCGGTTACACCAAAAAACAAACGCGGTTTACCTATTTTTTTAAAATCTCTTAAATCGTCGCGCCAGTTAGGTTGAGAAAGAATTACCACTTTATAGCCACTTTTTTCAAGAATTCTGCCAATAACAGCTGATCCAAAACCCGGATGATCCACATAAGCATCACCAGTAACGATAATGATATCAGGTTGTTCCCAGCCAAGTAATTCCATTTCTTTCACAGTAGTGGGCAGCCAATCAGTTAGCTTATAATTTTTGCTCAATTAATTTTCTTTTTAAATCAGTATAAACACCCGTCAATTTATAAAATATCAATATATTCAATCACTCATAAAAACAAGTCCAGTTCTAATTAATCTTATAAAACAAACAAATTTTAAAAAAGTAATTTTCTATTTGCAAAAGTACTTATCTTTGTAAAACTTTTATAAGAATTCTATTTAGAATAGCAAAAAGGATAGTTTTTACTTAAACAGACTCAAACTGAATAGAGGATTCTTGCACAATAGCCTAATATATATTCAAACAATCAAACAATTATAAAAATGAAACTATATCTAACTTTTATTATTTTAACAATACTTACTTTAAATGCATTTACCCAAGAATCAATTAATTCTAAACCTGAGAAAAATAATGGGAAAGATATTTTTATTTTTGACCTTTTTACTGACTTTTGGCAGGATGTCCCTGCTGTTGCAAAAAACAGGGCAATTAATCAAGGTGTAGACTTTTATGCAATGCTTAATTTCCCAATAAGCACTTCAAATTTTAGTTTAACTACTGGTTTAGGCGTGAGTTCGCATAATTTTTACAGTGATGCCCTACCTTCTATCAGAGATTTAAACGGCTTAATTACCGGTAAAACTGAATTTTATAAGCTGAATGATTTTTATAAAAAAAATGTGGATTTTAGCATTAACAAAATAAATGCAACTTACATTGATATTCCAATTGAAATTAAATTCAAAACAAGAGCTGAAAGAAATAAACGATTTAAAGCATCTGTTGGGTTTAAAATAGGCTATAACATCAGCAATCACAGTAAATACAGAGGCGAAGATGTTATTGAAAACACCAGCGATGTAATTACGCTTAAAAAAAGCGATATAAAATACTTTAATAACTGGAATTATGGTATTACTGCAAGGATGGGTTATGGTCGCTATAATTTAATGGCTTATTATTCTTTAGCAAAGCTTTTTGAAAAAGATAAAGGACCGCAAATCTACCCAATTTCAGTTGGTATTAGTATCACTCCATTTTAAAGAAAAATATAAAAAATTTACACTATCTAAGGTGTAATCATATAAGTATAATCTTTAGCTTTTTAACGGAATGAATACCTTTATGAATAATCCATACAGAAACGCCTGCTTTATCCTTAATAATTTATAAAGAAATCTTCAGCGGTTCTTCTTACTTTTGGTAAATTTACAAGATAATCATTGGCTTCATCGCGGTTTCCAATGGCCATGATTACAACTGATTTTAAACCTTTTTTGTCAAGTTCAAGTACTTTATCAAGTTCTTCAGGTACAAATCCTTCCATGGGAGTACTGTCAAGTTTTAACATAGCGCATGCAGCAAGGCCAAAACCAAAAGCTATATAAGCCTGACGAGCAGCCCACTGCTGTTTATCAGCATTTTTAATAAAGCCTAAAATTCTGTTTTTATAATCGTTCAGGCTTTCAATGGATTGATTTCTGGTACTAGCTATAAGTCTGATAAATTCTTCTGTTTTTTCCTCGAAGCCATCTTTCCAAATTGCAAAAACAAGCACATAAGCCGATTCGGTAATTTGAGGTTGATTGTAACAGCAAGCCTTCATTTTCTCTTTAACAGCTTTATCTTTAATTACCAATACATTAAAAGGTTGTAGTCCTAATGAAGATGGAGCCAATCGGATAGCCTCAAGCAGGGTATTAATTTTGTCAGTTGATATAGTTTCACTGGTCATGCGTTTGGTAGCATATCTCCAGTTTAGATTTTCAATTAAATTCATGGGAGTATATTTATTTTTCGTTTAAAAAAGTGTAAGTAAATAATAAGGGAATATAAAAAGCCAGAAAATGATTTTATTTTCTGGCTTCAGAATAAAAATATTTAAACAAATATTATATATGAAGCAAATGCCCCATTTTTTCTTGTTTGGTCTTTAAATAATCAAAATTAAATTCATTGGGTTCAATAATAAGTGGTATGGTTTCAACAATTTCGATTCCATAAGCCGTTAAACCTACTTTTTTAACAGGATTATTACTGATTAAGCGAATTTTATGAGCGTTCAAATCTCTCAAAATCTGAGCACCAATCCCATAATCACGTTGGTCGGGTTTAAAGCCAAGTGCTTCATTGGCTTCAACAGTATCCTTGCCCATTTCCTGTAAATGGTAGGCTTTTAGTTTGTTCAGCAAACCTATTCCCCTACCCTCCTGGTTCATATAAACTACGATTCCTTTGCCTTCTTTTTCAATCATTTCCATTGAACGATGCAATTGCTGCCCACAATCGCATTTGTAAGAAGCAAATATATCTCCTGTAACACAAGAAGAATGAACTCTTACAAGAATTTCTTCATTATTCGCCCATTCACCTTTCACCAAAGCCAAATGAGTATCTCCTGTAGTTAATTGAGTATAAGCATGCAATTTAAAGTTTCCGAATTCGGTAGGTAAGTTTACAACTTGCTCTTTTCGTATAAGACTTTCGTTTTTAATACGATAAGCTATCAGATCTTTTATTGTAATGATTTTAAGTTTAAATTTTTCAGCAATCACAACTAATTCTGGGAGACGAGCCATGGAGCCATCATGGTTCATGATTTCCACCAAAACCCCTGCAGGAAATAAACCTGCCATGATTGCGAGGTCAATACTAGCTTCAGTGTGACCGGCACGTTGTAAAACACCCCCTTTTTTAGCCCTTAATGGGAAAATATGTCCGGGGCGACCGAAATCTGAAGGTTTAGAATTTGAATCGGTCAATGCTTTAATAGTTTTAGCTCTATCGCTAGCAGAAATACCAGTAGTACAACCGTCACCCAATAAATCAATTGAAACTGTAAACTGAGTTTCGTGAGCTGAAGTATTGTTGGAAACCATCATGTGAAGGTTTAATTCATCACACCTTCCTTCGTTGACAGGTGCACAAATTAAACCTCTCCCGTGCATAGCCATAAAATTTACTATTTCGGGCGTAATGGTTTCTGCAGCAGTTATAAAATCGCCTTCGTTTTCACGATCTTCATCATCTATTACAATTAAAACTTTTCCAGATTTGAAGTCGGCAATCGCTTCTTCTATTGTATTGAGTGTATATTCCATCATTTTATTTCCTCTTCAAAATATTTGCAAAATTACTTTTTTAAATCATATTTCAAAGATAGTTTTAGCTTAAAAAAATATATTTAGCATTGCAGTGAATAATAGCATTTTCGGTGATTTATGAAAAGATGGTAATTGTAAATCCAAGTTCAGAGGGCGATATTCAGTTATGATTTCATATAACACAATAAACCTCTTCCTATTTCTTAATATCGTAAAAGCATCTCATCGGTGAATACAAATGACCTTCGATTGTCATTTTTTTGATTAATTTTTCAACTTCTTTTTTGTCAATTCCAGACAATTCAGATAATTCACCTGCTTTTAAAGGTTTTTTTGCTGCCTTAAATGTTTCAATTATTTTTTGATTGTTTTCCATTTTTATTAAGTTTTAAATTATTAATGTTTTTTTAGAAGATTATTCCAATAAGTTTTTGAATTAATTTACATTGTTAAAATATATTAAGTAATTGAAATATAAGCAATTAAATTAAATTGAGATTCAATCATTACCTTACAATTAATTCAGAATTTTATAAAATAAGGTCTATGAATCCATTTCTAATATATAAATTCTCATAACCCTGTCACAGTCGAAGTATCGTTAAACAATTGATCGTTGTCTTTACCTAATAAAATATCGTAATTATCGTAGCCTGCTTTTGGAATTTTAATCTCGTATATTTTTTTTGATTTATTGACAAGTTGTTTGTTACGCAGCCAGGGGTTAAAATCTTTCAAAATACGGTAGGTAATATTATTGGCTTTAGCAAAATCAATCAAATTAGTTATACCCGAATCAACAGTGACGATTCGATAAGGAATGGGTGGGTATAAATCTTTTAATCTTAAATAATAGCCATATTTAACAGGTTGAGAGTAAATTATTTTAAGAGCAAGGATACGGTAAACATAACGAGAAGTTTCATCGTTCAAATATAAATCATAATAAGAATTTACATTCTGGGTATCAAGTGAACGTTTCAAGCCAAACTCACCCATATTATAAGCTGCGGCTGCTAATGTCCAATTATTGAAAATACCATAAGTATTCGTAATGAATTTACAGGCTGATTCTGTTGCTTTTTCTAGATTGTAGCGTTCGTCAACTTCTTCTGTAATTTCTAAACCATACCTAAGTGCAGTAGGTTTTATAAATTGCCAAAATCCAGCAGCATTAGCAGGAGAAACCACATTTAGAAAACCACTTTCAATTAAAGCGAGGTACTTAAAATCATCAGGTATGTTATTTTTTTTTAAAATAGGCTCTATAACCGGGAACCAACGATAAGCACGTTTGAGCAACAATAATGTATTTGATTGCCAAAAAGTATTTGTAAGCAATTCGCGTTCTAAAGATTCACGAACATAAAACATTTTAATTGGAACATTTTCATTGCAAAATGCTAATTTTGAAGGTATTTCTGCAGTAAAAATTTTATAATTTGTCTGAAATGCTTTTCTATAATTATCGTCTGAATTTTTTTCGTTCTGAGAAGAATAAATAAAATATTTACCTGAAATTAAAGTAAAAACTGTAAACAAAACAACAAAGAGTATACGTTTTATATTCATATAGACCAACTAAAAAAAAATATTAATTTTAAACGCAGCATAGATTTAAATATTGCATAAAATCTGAAAGAAATGAAAAGTTTTTTTTTTTGACGAGCTTATTTTAAATTAATTAAAATTCACTTACAAAATCCTTAAAAAAAGGAGAGACTTTATCTTTTTCAGATAAAATTGGATGAGCGATGTCCCAATCAATATTCAAATCAGGATCGTTCCATAGAATTGCTCCTTCAGATAATTTGTTATACATGTTTGTACATTTATAGGAAAAAATAGTATCATCTTCTAATGTAGCAAAGCCATGGGCAAAACCAGGAGGTATCCAAAGCATAGTTTTATTGGTTTCTGTAAGTTCCAATTTATAATGTTTCCCGTAAGTGACAGAATTTTTGCGAATATCAACAACTATATCCATTACACTTCCTTTAATTACTCTTACTAATTTTCCCTGAGCAAAAGGAGGAGACTGGAAATGCAAACCTCTTAATACATTTTTTTGCGATTTCGATTCGTTATCTTGTACAAAATTCAGATCCAAACCTGCATCTATAAATCGTTGTGAACTGAATGATTCAAAAAAATAGCCTCTTTCATCACGAAAAACCTGAGGTTGAATGATTAGCAAATCAGCTAAAGGTGTTTTAATTATTTCCATTTTTTGATTTAGTTATTATTAAAGAATTATTTTAAATTTTTCAAAAGTAAGAAGAAAATATGTTGTTATAAGTTATCATACATTTATCAATTTAATAACTTAATAATTTATGCGAATCAAGATTTGAATCATCTACTATCTTTCTTTGCCCTTTGGCATAAATGTCAATAGAAATATGGTATAATACGTTTCTTTTGTCCGTAGGACATTATGAATTATAGATTTTAAATGCAAGGCATATTCCCTAAGGGAAAAAATTCATAATTCTGAATTATTTTCTATTGACATTGTTCTCCTACGGAGAAAGAATACATTCATTGATTTTCATAAAATTAGCTAAGCAATTTTTAAAATAGAAATTATTTAAATCTTTAAGTTGAGCAAAATTATCATATTTTTTTAAAATAAGCCGAAACTAAAACCTTGATTCGCATAATTTATTAACCAATAACTAACTACAAATGAATGGCTTCTCCATATGCTTCTGCAACAGCTTCCATGATAGCTTCAGACATGGTAGGATGAGGATGAACGGCATCTAAAATATCTCTTCCCTTAGCTCCTAACTTGCTGGCAACTACAACTTCAGCAATCATTTCGGTGACATTTTCGCCTATCAAATGGCATCCCAGTAATTTATCAGTTTTTGCATCAAACATTACTTTTACAAAACCATCTCTGTTTCCAGATGAAGTGGCTTTTCCAGAAGCCATGAATGGAAATTTACCAATTAAAATTTCATAACCGGCTTCTCTGGCTTGTTTTTCAGTCATTCCCATCGATGCAATTTCAGGATTGGTATAAGTGCATCCTGGTATTGTACTATAATTTAACGGTTGTGGATGATGACCGGCAATTTTTTCGACACAGATAATACCTTCGTGAGAAGCAACATGAGCCAAAGCAGGACCATGAACAATATCTCCAATTGCATAAAAACCTTCAACATTTGTAGCATAAAATTCATCAACTGTAATTTTGCCTTTATCATATTCAATGCCAGTTTCATCTAAACCTAATCCTTCCAGATTTGTAGCAATACCAACAGCTGACAATACAACATCAGCTTCGATTACAACTTCGCCTTTTTTGGTATTGATCGTTACTTTACAAACATCAGAAGATGTGTCAACACTTTCAACATTGGCTTCAGTCATCACTTTCATACCTTGTTTTTTGAAAGAACGTTCGAGTTGTTTTGAAACTTCTTCGTCTTCAACAGGCACTAAATTGGGCATAAACTCTACCAAAGTAACTTTTGTACCGATAGAATTATAAAAAAACGCAAATTCGGAACCTATGGCCCCAGAGCCAACAACAACCATTGATTTAGGTTGTTCAGTCAAAGTCATGGCTTCGCGATATCCAATAATTTTCTTTCCATCTTGTTTCAAATTAGGCAATTCACGAGAACGTGCGCCAGTAGCTATAATAATATGATTGGCAGATATTTCAAGAATTCCACCTTCAGCATCTGTAATTTCAACTTTTTTGCCCGGTTTAATTTTAGCAAAACCATTGATAACCTCAATATTATTTTTTTTGAACAGAAATTGAACCCCTTTACTCATTCCTTCGGCCACACTCCTACTTCGTTTTACCATACTTTCGAAATCAGCTTTGATTTCACCTTCAATTTTAACGCCATAATCTGCAGCATGTGATGAATAATTAAAAACCTGAGCACTTTTAAGTAATGTTTTGGTTGGAATACATCCCCAATTTAAACAAATACCACCCAATTCGGCCCGTTCAACAACAACAGTTTTCAAACCTAACTGTGATGCTCTGATAGCAGCAACATAACCACCAGGGCCACTACCAATAACTATTATATCGTAATTCATAATTTTATTATTAAAAAATATTTGCAAAGAAAGAATTATATTTTTTAGGTACTTAGTTCAGTATAAATATGCTAAGATACTAAAGAATAATTAGCCTGCTAAATTATTAAAATTATTCCAAACTTCATTGCTTATCTCCTAAAAAAACATAATTTTGCCTTATAATACTTTGATATTTTAAAGGCTAATATAAAGTTTATTCCTTTAAACAAAGATAACAATAAATACTTAAATGATATGAAAAATTTCGATCCAGCAAGCAAAATTCAGGATTTATTACAATTTGGAGAATTTGGAGATGTAAACCCTTCAATAACTGATTCAGCTACTTATTCTTTTATGGAAGCCAAAACCATGGTAAATACCTTCCATGGTGAAACTGAAGGCTGTTTTTTATATTCACGTCATTGGAATCCCAGTAATAAATATTTAGCAGATGCATTGGCAGCAATGGAAGGCACCGAAGCTGCTTGGGTTACAGGATCTGGGATGGGTGCAATCACTTCTGCAATATTACAAATAGTGAGTGCTGGTGACCATATTGTTTCAAGCGTAACCACTTATGGAGGTACTTTTGCTTTTCTAAAAAACTATCTACCTAAGTTCAACATTGAAGTTAGTTTTGTTGACATAACCAATTTGGACGAAGTTAAAAAAGCCATGCGTCCTAACACTAAAATTGTTTATACAGAAACCATGACCAATCCAATGTTAAATATTGCTGATTTGCCAGCATTATCAAAAATAGCAGAAACAGTTGGGGCTAAATTAATGGTTGACAATACCTTTACACCTATGATTGTGACTCCCTCAAAACATGGAGCTCATATTGTTGTATACAGCATGACCAAGTTTATCAATGGGAAAAATGATTGTTTAGCAGGTGCTATCTGTGGAAACTTTGAATATATCAATTCTTTAAGCGATGTAAACACTGGTACGGCCATGTTACTGGGTCCGGTTCTCGATCCTTTACGTTCCTCAAGTATTTTAAAAAACCTGCATACTTTACACATTCGTATGAAACAACATAGTAGCAATGCAATGTATCTTGCTCAAAAGTTCAAAGAAATTGGATTAAAATTTCTATATACAGGAATGCCAGAATGTAAAGGACATGATATAATGAAGAAAATAATGAATCCTGGATTTGGCTATGGTGGTATGATTGCCATTGATATGCAAACAGCTGAAAGAGCTTCATTATTGATGGAAATGATGCAAAAACAAGGCGTTGGATATTTGGCTGTAAGTTTAGGCTATTTTAAAACTTTATTTAGCAATTCAGGCAAGAGTACTTCATCTGAAATTCCTGAAGAAACACAAAAAGAAATGGGATTAAGTGAAGGGTTGGTTAGATTTTCAGTAGGCTTAGACAATGATATTGAACGTACTTTTGAGAAAATTCATTTCTGTTTAAAGGAATTAAATCTTATATAGGGGTCTTCTATAATTTAATTCTTTGTTATTCAATTAAATAAGTGTAT
>CAZCBG010000059.1:0-20905 GCA_964496885.1 uncultured Bacteroides sp.
CCGAAAAATTTGATTTAACCCGCGAGAGAGTTCGTCAGATTAAAGAAAAAGCCATACGCAGACTTAAAAATACTTCTAGGAGTAAAATTTTAAAAACCTATTTGGGTTAGAAATTCATTTCATAAAAAAGGCTCTCAATGTTGAGGGCCTTTTTTATTGTAAAAAGTTGAATTCTTGAAAGATTGAGCGATATAAATTCTTTATTTTAGGACACTTAATTTATTGAAAATTTTCATTTCGGCTTCAGCTTCTTTCGTCTTGCCCATCTGAGAATAGACTACAGATAAGTTATGATGCGATTGTGCATGATTGGGAGCTATCTTAATATTTTCAGTTAAAAGGCGAAATGATTTTTGTATATCTTTATTGTTCAGGTAGGAAGTAGCTAAATCGCATCTCACATTAACATTTTTATCATCCAATTGAAGTAGTTTTTCGTAAGTTTCAATCGCTTTATCGTTCTGTTCAGCATCATAATAGATATTGCCCAACGTAATCAATGCTTCAGTATTTTTATGGTCAATCCGACAAACAATAAGCAAATGCTCAATGGCTTTCTCAAATTGTTTCTCGGTATAATAATTGATAGCAAGTGCAAAGTGAAGTTCTGTATTCAATGAATCCGACTTCAATACATTTTCATAAAAAGCAAAGCTGTCAGCAGCGAAAACATTTGATTGAGCGACGGAATCTTTATCTGGGTTCATTGCAGTATTCTGTGTATCTGTATTGCAAGCTGAGAAAGCTAGAAACAAGGCTGGCAGGATAAAATAATAAAACGAAAATTTATTACACATAAGCAGTATTGAAAACTAAAATTAATAAGAATAGGACATTATTTCTGGTTGATTTGGCTGTAAAAAAGCAATAAATATGGTAGGATTAAAAACGTATAAAAACAAAAATTGCTTTTCCATTGGTAGTTTCAACTAGTTCAACCAACAAAGAAAAAGCAATTTTAGGGATTCGATTATTTTATAATTTTCGCGTCTTCCATCAATACTTCATAGAAATAAGAAAAGCCAAAATCTTTGTTTAAGGCAATTTTGCCTTCAAGGATAACAATGTCACCTACAGCAGCAGTTAAAGCTGTTGTAACGGTAAGATCATATTTACCATTTGATTCGGTTCCATCTTGAATATGAATCCAGTTTTTGCCCATGATTTCTGGACTGAATTTAGTTACCTTACCTTTTACTTTAATGGTTTTACCTGAATAATCAGCTTTTTTTGCAAATAAATCAGCTATTGTAATTCCACCGGCAACAGCATCAATTTTTACTTCAATTTTAGCAATGTTTGGCTTTCCTGCCATGGCTGAATCTGAAATATTCATTTCGTGATGTTCTGAACCTTCAGCTGAACCTTTAGTAGCGAATTCAGATGATTTGCTGATAAAGTCAAGAAACAAAACTTCTTTAAAAGTCTTATTAAGTTCTTTACTTGCAAAATCTTTCATTGGGTAGCCACCTTTGAAATATAGAGTATCTCCGATTTTTGATTCCATTCTGGTAACGGCACACCATAAAATGTCATTTTCTTTAACAGCAGGATTGCCTTCTTCTTTGTAACGAAGATAAGTATATTCACTGGTATGAACAACTTCCTGAACGATAATAGTATGGACACCCAATTTTAATAATTCAGATTGTTTTGAATTATTCGATTTGCAAGCGACTAAAGCTATTAAAGCTATAAAAATCAATTTTAAAAATTTTGAACGCATTTTCATTTTTATTTAATTATTAATTTATTTATAAAGTTTGTTAATTTAAAAAGTGTTTATTTTGAATGATTTATGTAAAATTATCTTTTATTCAAAGGAATAAGATTCTATTGGCAGAAATTACGTTTTATAAAAAGACCAACGCTAAAATCGGGATTAAAAGACCTGCTAAAACAAACCATACACCTCTTTTGCTTAAGCTATTTTTGCTTTTGGCTATTATAAACAAACCACTAATTGCGATAATGATCATGCAGAAGCAAAAAATATCAGAAAACCACATCCACCAATTACCCGGATTGTAATGCAAAAAATTAACTTCGAAAAAAATAGGTCTTTTTGAAATTTTCTCAATATAACCTTCTTTTGATTCCATGTTAAGTGAAACAGAACCATTGTCGATAAATATCTTCAAGGTACGTGCATCAGGAAAAAAGAATTTTTTGTAGTGATTTTCTTCGTGATAGTTCTTTAATAAAGCCAACACCCATTCGGTATTTACCATTGATTTGCTAATACTATCATTGATGGTAAAGTCTTTGTATGTAATGTCGTAATTAGGATTCCAGTCTTTTTTATGGTTGAGTGCAATACCCGAAACACAATAAATCAAGGTCATTCCGAAAAAGAAATATCCAATATCACGATGCAATATTCTGTTCCATTTACGGAAGATTCTTAAACTATTTGAAGGCATATAAAAATGTGGTATTTTATAATAATTTTATTTTTTAACTTCTTTCATGGTTTTGCAATCGATTGCATAAACTGAAATATAAGTTTTGCCACTCTTTTCCAATTTTAGACGGAATTCTTTTACATCGGCATAAGGATCATTAGTAGCCTCCTCTGTTTTTGCTTTCACGCTAGTTTGACCACTTATGGCTTTGTTTTCCTCGTTACAAACTTTTTGGTCTTTATCAGCCACCATTTTTTTGATATCTGCTTCCCATTCATTCAAATAGTTGGCATCAATTTTTTCGTCCTCAATAACGGTTCCTGTAATTTCAACATCCATACCTTCATATTTGATGTCGAATGTTGCAAAATCACCACCGGTATTAACTTTAACAGTCTTTTCTGGATTTCCACCAAAAAGGAAAAGTTTTTTACCACTGTGTCTGCATACATGAGAAACAGTTCCTGCAATAATGATGCTTTTACCTGCATATTTTTCAGGAGCTACCAAAAAGCTGTCTACTGACATTACACTCACTTTTGTTGAATCTGTAGTTTGTTTATTGATGTTTTTGCATCCGCTGTTACTTCCAATAATAATAGCAGAAATTACTAATAAGAAAAATATTTTTTTCATAGGTTATTATTTAAAATTATTTATTTATTGGTTAATTTAAAGGCAAGAAATACGCCATATATCATCATTCTTGGTTAGTATGAATGTTATTCTTATGGCTATTTCATATAAAATACTTTATTTTAAAAAAAATAATGTGCAAAAATAATGATAATTTTCGAGAAAAGTATAAAAATAAATTCAATTTGTTAACTTTGTAATAACAATGAATAACCTGATAATTTTGAAAGCGAAGACTAATAGGATTTATGGTACCTAAACTTTTTTTTATGATGATTTTTGTCAAAGAAATATTGTAGATATAACATTAAATTTATTCAAATCTAATTATAAAAAACTAGAATTCAAACTATGATATATGTCGTAATTAGGATGATATTAATCACAAAAAAATAATTTAGTATTTCGCTGTTTCATATTGTAAAATATTGTAATATTGTTATTTGAATTTTAAGTATACAAAAATTTGTAGTATCATTCTTTAAATTCAATATACATCTATCATTAATTTTTAAAATGCACATAACTGAGTTTGCTTTTTTATTAGTAATATTGCAATAGATTCAATAAAATCTGAATTTAAAATATTTTAATATATGAAAATTTTTCTCAAGTCTTTTTTATCTTCAAAAGCAACTATTATTTTACTCCTATTACTTGCTATAGCAATGGCAGTTGCAACGTTTGTCGAAGATAAATATGATACTGTAACAGCTTCCGTTTTAGTTTACAATACAATATGGTTCGAAATATTGTTCTTTTTGTTAGTATTAAATTTCTTAGCTCATGTTAAAACGTATAATCTGCTTTCAATCAAAAAAATAGGTGGTCTTATTTTTCATACAGCGTTTATAGTTATGATTATCGGAGCAGGTATTACAAGATATATTGGATACGAAGGCAGTATGCATATTCGTAAAGGCGAAATGTCAAACATTGTCTTTAGTTCGGAGCCTTATTTAATGATAGCTTATACTGATAAAGATGGCAGTTTTACAAAAGATTTCCCAATGAGCAATGGCTTTATAAATAAGAATTCTTTTCATGTCAGTATTCCGGTGGTTGGTAAATCCAATATTGAAATTAAATATAGAGAAACCCTCAGAAATGTTGTTTCTAAAATGGAAGAAAATATTGCTGGCGGAAAAGATATGATTGAACTTTCGATACCTACCCCCACCGGTTTACAAAGTTTACGCTTCGAAAAAGGTGAAGTTAAAAAGTTGGGGGCAATTACGATTGCTTTTAACAACAATCAAAATAAGGATGCTGTTTGCATTAACGAAAAAGACGGATTACTTGATATTATTTCTCCTTACGATCTTATTCAGACCACCATGCGTGAAACAGAAGCAGATACTATTCCAAAAGACAGCCTTACTTCTTTTAAAGAGAATTTTGTTTACCATACCAATGGAGTTATCTTCTTTTTTGCCAAATATTATAAAAGCGCTATAAAGAGATTGCATGCTTCAACATCCGAAGAAATGGGCAATGGATTGGATGCAGTAGTATTGGATGTTACAGTAAATGGGAAAAACTTTGAAGCAGATGTCATTAATAATTCAGGTTATTCTTCTGCTTTTGAAGAGTTTAATTTTGACGGAAATAAAATAAAGTTCGCTTATGGTAATAAACCACTTGAATTGCCATTTTCATTATTGCTGAAAAACTTTATTTTTGAAAAATATCCCGGTTCCGAAAGTCCATCCTCCTATAAAAGTGAAGTTACCCTGATAGACCCAAGAAGCAATTTGAACGAAGATCACAGTATTTATATGAACAATGTGTTGGATTATAATCAGTATCGCTTTTTCCAATCTTCTTATGATACCGATGAGCAGGGAACTGTTTTATCTGTAAATCACGATTTTTGGGGTACAACTATTTCTTACCTTGGTTATATATTATTAGGAATAGGATTTTTGATCACATTATTAAATAAAAACTCCCGTTTTAGTATGCTGAGAAAATCCATTAATAACCTAAGAGCTGAAAGGAAATCTTTACTTATAACTATCGTATTTGTTTTAGGATTAAGTGGACTCGCTTATTCTCAAACTTCAAGCAATACAGTCGTTGATGCCAAGCATGCAGAAAATTTAGGAAGTGTTCTCACTCAAACTTACGATGGCCGATTTGCACCTGTTCAAACCCTTGCTTTAGACCTGATGCATAAAATATCGAAAAAAGACAAATTTGATATCGAAGGAAAAGGGAAAATGAATGCAATGCAAGCATTTATTGATATGATGGCAGAACCTGCATTCTGGCAAAAACAAAAGATTATTTATATTCCTCAGAAAGCTATCGGAGAATTACTTGGTATTACTACAGAATATGCTTCAATGCTTGATTTTTTTGATGCAAATTCACAATATAAACTTGAAAAGAATATCAATGAAGCTTTCAGGAAAAAACAATCCGAAAAAAATAAATTCGACAAAGAAATTTTAAAAGTTGATGAACGTTTAAATATTTTCCACATGATTATCAATGGAAGTATTTTGAAGATATTTCCTGAACAAGGCTCAAAAAATAACAAGTGGATTAGCTGGGACAATAATGCAGCTCTTGTTCCTTTAACCGGATCCATTAGTATTATCAATCAGGAATTGAAATTAAACAGTTTTAATTATTCCAGTATCATGCAAGCATACATCTTAGAGGTGATGAGTGCTATGAAGACTGGCGATTATACAAAAGCTGATAAAATTATTACTTATATTTCTCAAATTCAGAAATATAATTCAGATGAAAGTTTATTACCTTCTGAGACTAAAATAAAAGCTGAAATTTTTTATAACAATGCTGATATATTTATTTTTCTTAAATTTGTATATGCTGTTTTAAGTGTTTTGTTACTTCTGCTTGCATTTATTGAAAATGTAAAATCGAACAAGAGCAAATCTATTGAATATACTTTAAATGCTTTAACAGCAGTATTAGGAATTGCTTTCTTATATCACACCTTGGGAATGGGACTTAGATGGTATATCACTGGACATGCTCCATGGAGCAATGGTTACGAAGCATTGATTTTAGTTGCCTGGGGGGCATTACTGGCAGGTTTCAGCTTTGCAAAATATTCAAAACTAACATTGGCAGCCACTACCTTACTTGCATTCTTTGTATTAATGACAGCAAGCCATAGCAGCTATGACCCCCAACTAACTAACCTCCAACCGGTGTTGAAGTCTTTTTGGTTGATCATTCACGTGGCTACACTTACAATCAGTTACGGTTTTCTGGGACTTGGCTTTATTCTGGGTTTGATGAACTTTTTTATTTATTTGTTCAAAAACAATCATAATTCAAATCGTCTTGATTTGTTAATAACTGAAAATACCTATATTATTGAAATGAACTTGATTATTGGCCTTATTTTAGCTACACTGGGTACATTTCTTGGAGCTGTTTGGGCCAATGAATCCTGGGGGAGGTATTGGGGATGGGATGCCAAAGAAACCTGGGCACTTATTATTGTTGTAACTTATTCTGTCGTATTGCACATGAGGTTAATTCCTAAATTAAAAGATAAATTTGTTTTTAATGTTGCAGCAGTCTTAGGTTTTGCAAGTGTAATTATGACATTTGTCGGGGTTAACTATTATTTATCAAAAGGAATGCACAGTTATGGTGCCGGAGATACACCCATTTTCCCTTTATGGGCTTGGGGCACGATTTTTGCTATATTTATATTAATAATCATAACAGGAATAAAAGAGAAAAACAACCAAATAAATTCAAAATAAATTTCATTATTAACCTAAAAAAAAAACAAAAATGAAAAAACTATCAATTGTAATGGCTTGTATGCTATTTTTATTTAGTAATGTTTTGTTAGCTCAAAACAAATATGTTGGAGCTAAAAACTGTAAAATGTGTCACATGGCAAAAGGAAAAGCTTATCCTGTATGGGCTGATTCAAAACATGCAAAAGCTTTTGAAACCTTAAAGGGAGAAGCTGCTTTAAAAATTGGAAAAGGAAAAGGTATTGCTAGTCCTTCAACTGATGTAAAATGTTTAAAATGTCATGCTACAGCAGCCGCTATTCCAGCTAATTTGAACGGTGGAATTAAAAATGAAGAAGGTGTTAGCTGCGAAACTTGTCATGGACCAGGCAGTGCCTACAAAGCTCCTGCAGTCATGAGAAGCAAAGATGAAAGCAAAAAGAATGGTTTAATCACTCCAGATGAAAAATTATGTACAAAATGTCATAATTCAGAAAGCCCTTCTTTTAAAGGATTTGATTTTGCTAAATACAGCGCAAAAATTTCACATAAAAATCCTAAATAAATTTAAGGAATTAGAATTTTAAATATTTTTCCATATTCCGATATAAAGCGGAATATGGAAAAATATTTTTTTATAAATATTAATAATATTTTTTCATGAAATTACCACGTACATATTATAATTATATTTCTTATCTTGGAACTATTATTGCTCTGATTGCATGGGCTACATTAATATTTTTTGTAGTTCAGATTTATTTTTTCAGAATAAATAATGTTTATTTTGATTTATATACTTTTATTGTTACTCCGGCTTTCCTTGTCATAGGTCATATACTCATTCCTGTCGGAATGTATATGCGAAGGAAAAAAATCAAAAAAGGAATTCCAGTTTCAGATGATAAATTATTAGTTTTAAATTTAAGAGACCCAAAAACCAGAAATGCAATTTTAATATTTTCATTTGTATCCATATTTTTTGTGGTTTCTACAATAGTTGGAAGTTATAAAGCTTTTCACTACACAGAATCTGTTGAATTTTGTGGAAAACTTTGCCACAAAGTGATGCAACCTGAATATGTGGCTTATCAAAATTCGCCTCATGCAAAAGTAAAGTGTGCAGAATGCCATGTTGGTGAAGGTGCTGATTTTTATGTAAAGTCAAAAATGTCGGGTATGCGACAGGTATATAAATATTTATTAGGAACCTACCCCAGACCAATTGCAACTCCAATTGAAAACTTGCGTCCTGCAAGAGAAACCTGCGAAAAATGTCACTGGCCACAAAAATTTTATACAAATGCTTTACGTAAAGAAAAATATTTTTTAGCTGATTCGGCCAATACCGAATGGGATGTTACTTTAAATATGAAAATAGGAGCTAATCACCAGGCTTTAGGTTTAACTGAAGGTATTCACTGGCATATTAATCCTGATATTCAAATTGATTATAAATCGAATGCAAAACGTGATTTAATCAATTGGGTAAAAGTTACCAATAAAAAAACAGGTGTTGAAACTATTTTTAAAGATGATGCCACCGAAATAAAATCTGATGCCAAAGGAAAAATGGAAATAAGAAGCATGGACTGTATGGATTGTCATAACCGTCCTTCTCATGAATTTCGTTCGCCTTCAAAATTTGTAAATGATTTGCTTGCTTCTCAACCGATGTTAGCTTCATTACCATGGCTAAAAAGTGCTGCAATGGAAGCCCTAAAGATAACTTATTCCACCACTGATTCTGCTGCTTCAGAAATTAAGAAAAAGATTATTAATTTTTACAAGGAACAATATCCGGCAATTTATAAACAGTACAATAAAGAAATTTTAGCTGCAATTACCTCCATTGAGGCTGTATATTCTAAAAATGTATTTCCTGAAATGAAAGTTGATTATAGCGCATATCCTCGTCATATTGGACATCTTGAAACCAACGGATGTTTCAGGTGTCACAACGATAAATTCAAATCGGCATCAGGTAAAACAATTTCAAAAGACTGTAATTTATGTCATACTATTGTTGCTCAAGGAAAATCTCAAAGTGTAAATTATATTGGCATCAATGGAAATTTGGGATTTGTTCATCCTGTAGATATTGGAGATGCATGGAAAGAATCCAATTGTATGGAATGCCATTCAAAGTTATATCAATAATTTTTAAGCTTGTTTTGCAGATTTTACTGCTTAAATTAAGTGTTTTATTTTATTAAATTAATGTTCTTTGTTTTAAAATGGTTAATATCCCAAAACCTAAATTCTGATTACGTTTTGGGATATTTAATTGATTGTGCCCATAAGGATAACTTCTTTGGGCTTTGATTTCGTTGGAATAAATTACTGTAAAATTGGTTTCTTGAATTTGACGTTGGAAAAAGCTATCAGCAGAGCAGTATGTTAATTTTTAATTGCTCCTGAGGCATGCTGATTGTTTGCCAGTCAATATTGAAATAAAATATGATATAAATATAATTACTAACTAATAAATCAAGATTATGCCTAAACAAATTACCAGACTTCTTATCGTTTTTTTGATTTTCATCTCATTATTTTTTATTGCCCGACATTTTTTAGTACCGAAATCCTTCGGTAAATATGGTCATTATAACCCGGAAGCAATAAAAAATAATGAATCCCGTGAAGCCAAATACATTGATGCTAAAGAATGCGAAAGCTGCCATACCGATATCGATACCTTAAAGATGTCAGGTTCGCATAAGTTTATCAATTGCCAGACCTGTCATGGACCCGGTTATCTCCATGCCCAGGATCCTTCGGCTAATGTTTTAAAAAAGCCTACCGACAGAGCCTTTTGTGGGAAATGTCATTCATTAAATGCGGCAAAACCTAAAAACATCATAAAACAACAGGACTTATCAAAACACAATACTGATAGTAAATGTGTTGATTGTCATAATCCCCATCAGCCATGAAAATAGATAACAAAAAAATCAAATCAAGAAGAGAATTTTTGATTGCTTCATCAGCGATAACTGGTGGGCTGGTTTTAGCTACCTTGTTAAAACCTTTTAATTCTGTTGCAAATTCTCCAACATCTGATTCTTCAGAGAATTCATCTGTCAGAACTGTTGATAAGAATACATTACCAAAAAACCCCAGTGATAAATGGTTTGGTTTTGGTTTTGATATTGAGAAATGTATAGGATGCGGCTCTTGTGCAAGTGCCTGTAAAATAGAAAATAATGTTCCGACAGAACCTTTTTTCTTCAGAACCTGGGTTGAACAATATACTGAGAAAAATGACGGTACATTAAACGTTGTTTCTCCAAACGGTGGTATTGATGGGCAAACTCAAACAGTTGCCGATAAAGATATTTTTAAATCTTATTTTGTTCCAAAAACCTGCAACCATTGTTATAAATCACCTTGTGTTCAGGTGTGTCCGGTAGGTGCAACTTTTGTAAGCCCCGAAGGTGTGGTTCTTGTGGATGAAAATTATTGTATCGGTTGCGGGTATTGTGTTCAGGCTTGTCCTTACGGTTGTCGTTATATTCATCCTAAAAAAGATATTGTCGATAAATGCACATTATGCTACCATCGTATCCAAAAAGGTATTCCTCCGGCATGTGTTGAAGTTTGTCCGACAGGAGCGAGGATATACGGAAATTTACACGATAAAAAGAGTCAAATGGTTAAGTTCCTAAAAGAACATAATTGCCATGTACTGAAGCCTCATTTAAATACTGGCTCAAAATTATTCTATAACTCATTAAGCGCGGAGGTAAGATAATATGGAAAATTATGAACAATTATTTCAGGCATTGACCAAAGTCGATGGCTTTATTTATCCAAACGAGTTAGAACTCCGCTGGTCAATATTGATAGTCCTTTATCCGTATATAACCGGACTTGTTGCAGGTGCATTTATTCTTGCATCCTTAAACCGGGTTTTTAATGTGAAAGCCTTAAAACCTACCTATGAATTATCGTTGTTAGCTGCATTTGCATTTCTTTGTGTTGCAACCATGCCTTTAATCAATCATTTAGGGCAACCATTGAGATTCTATGAAATCATGATGACTCCTCACCTCACATCTGCCATGGCTATATTTGGGTTTGTGTATCTTTGGTATCTTATGGCTGTACTTTTATTAGAGATTTGGTTTGATTACAGAGCTGATTTTGTAATTTGGGCGAATGAGAAAAAAGGTGTCATGAAGTGGGTTTATAAAATACTCACCTTAGGGGTTTTTGATATTTCACCTAAAGCAATAAAAACTGATAATAAATTGGGTTATATAATTACTGTCATTGGTATACCTTCTGCTTTCCTTTTGCATGGATATGTGGGATTTATTTTTGGCTCTGTTAAAGCAAATCCATGGTGGGCTTCTGTATTAATGCCTATCATATTTCTTTTTTCAGCAATGGTTTCTGGGATAGCTTTGGTCCTGTTTCTATACATGATTGTTTCTTATATCCGAAAACAAAAACTCGATATGCTTTGCCTGGATACTATAGGAAAGCTGCTTTTTTATATTCTTATTATAGATTTTACACTGGAATCACTGGATCAGATTCACCGTATTTATGAAGCAGGAGAATCTTTTGATATCATTTCTTTACTGATGACGAAACTATTCTTTACATTAACTATCATGCAGGTGCTTGTTGGAACCTTTATTCCTCTGGCTATTCTTGGTTTCTTTCAATTTCATAAACCAAAAGAACAAATCAGGAAAATTGCCTATTTCATAATCAGTATTTGTGTTTTGGTTGGCATATTTTTTATGAGATGGAATGTTGTAATCGGAGGTCAGCTTTTTTCGAAAAGCTTTCTTGGATTTACTACTTATAAAGTTGGTTTAATCGGGAAAGAAGGTTTGTATATGGCTTTAGTATGGATGATTGTTCCATTCATTATACTGTCAGTTCTTTTATGGTTATTGCCTCCCTGGAAAAAATCACATCTTCCTGAAGAATAAGAATATGTTTATGCAACAATAAATGTATAATGAAAAAGGATTCAGTTGACTTAATCCTTTTTCATTTTTTAATATTCATTAAATATTATTGATTATGGCAGAAATATCAGAAGCAAATAATACGGATGAAAAGATTTTTGAAAGATTAGAATATCTCGAACGAAGAATCGGCCAACTTGAATCATTATTAGGCGTCAGAAAAGTATCTCAGGACGAGTTCAATGCTTTCGATAAGGATTTTTCAAAAGAAGACTTAAGTCAAAAACTTTCAAATGAGGATGATGAATCAGCAATGGAATCAAGAATAGGAGAGTTTGGCTTAGGCTGGCTTGGAAGTATTGTTCTTCTGTTTGGGATAGCATTCATTACTCAATATATTCAAAGTTCCGGACATGCCCTTTTTTCAACAATATTTGGCTATTTTGCTGCTGCGCTTGTATTTATTATTGCCCATTATATACGTACATCTATTCAGGGATTGTCGTCTAAATTGAATATAATCAGTTATTTATTACTTTTTTATGTTACATTACGACTTCACTTTTTTACAAATTTCCCACTGCTTGCCGAACCGTTTATCCCTTTGATTCTTCTGGTCATAATCAGCATTTTTCAATGTTATGTAGCCAATAAAAACCGTTCGGAATTTCTCGCCTCAATTGCACTCATATTGCTATTTGTAACAGCAAATATTAGCAATACGACGCATTTTATGTTCAGTATTGTTACATTGACTGCCATTTTTTCAGTTTATCTGATGTATAAAAATAACTGGTGGAGACTGATTATTACATCCCAGTTATTGACTTACCTCTCTTTTATTATTTGGTATCTGGTACATGTTAATGCTGAAAATGTCTTACCTAAAGATCTTACAGATCATTTTAGCATTGCTTATCTTTTTATATGTGTTTCTGCTTTTTCAATGATTACCCTCTTCAAACAAAGAGCATCTATCCCTGAAGCCTCAATATTTGTTACGATTACTTTGAATGGTTTGTTCTTTACCATACTATTGGCCTTGTATATGATTACTTTCTACCTCAATAATTATGTGGGGATTTTTCTTTCTATTTCTGCAATCTGTTTGGGTTTTTCAGTATTTTTAAAGAAATATTCTGAATGGAAATATACTCCGGCATTTTATGCACTTTACGGTTTTGTTTCAATAAGTACAGCCATTTATGGTATTTTTGGACTTCCACTTTCTTATCTTTTATTGTCCATTCAAAGTTTACTGGTTGTTTCTATGGCAATTTGGTTCAGGTCTAAGATTATTGTTTTTATGAACTTTTTTCTCTTTATCTTTTTAATGATTGCTTACTATTCTTCTGCGAATTCAATAAATTCCATTAATTTCTCTTTTGCACTCATCGCAATTATATCAGCCCGTATTATTAATTTACAGCGTAAAAGGCTTGATATAAAAACAGATATGCTAAGAAATATTTACCTTGTTTTTGGTTTTTTTGCGATGCTTTATGCATTATACATAGCAGTCCCATTGCAATATGTTATCTTATCATGGACCATTGCCGCTTTGGTTTATTTTCTGGTAAGTATTTTGATACATAATATTAAATACCGTTGGATGGCTATTTTTACAATGGTAGCTGCCGCAATTTATCTTTTCGTTGTAGATCTTGCCAGTGTCGGAATTATCTATCGGATTTTTGCATTTATGTTTCTTGCAATCATTTCAATTGCTATCTCAGTTTATTACTCTAAAAACAAAAAGAAAAGTATAAGTGAAGATAAAATTGACGATCAGTTAGTTTAAATGCTTTAAATTTTTACTTCATTTATATTCTTAGCTTTTATTTAAGCTGAACTTAGTTTTGTAAGAGAAGTAGTTTAAATTTTATGGTTCATTTGATTTAAAAACTGTATTTTTGTGATTAATATAATGATGCTTATTTCTATTCAATTTTTGTTTGAATAAGCATGAAAACATAATATAAACGTTTAAAATTTTACATGATGATATTATTGGGAATTTTTGGAGGTCAGGAAATTATTCTTGTAATCATTGCTATTCTGATATTGTTTGGTGGTAAAAAAATCCCAGAACTAATGCGGGGCATTGGTAAAGGAATTAATGAATTTACCAAAGCCAAGGATGGAGCTTACAACGAAGATGATAAAACAGATAAAGAAGACCCTAAAACAAATATAAAAAAATAAATATTATTTGATATTTGTTTACTGTAAATATTCTGAAATTCAGCTATTTGATGTCTTAATTAGGGCAAAAATATTCTTATTATTTACAAAATATCTTTTATAACTTGAACCTCAATCGGAAAAATTGGGTGCTTTAATTGAGCATCCCATGTATGGGTGACGATTGACGAATTTAAAACAGAAAAAGGATGGAATCAACCCATCCTTTTTCTGTTTTAAAAAACCTTACACAAAATATTAATAAATAAAGACCTTTTGAATCATTAAAATAAATTTCAAATAATATATAATCGAATAGATATAAGTAATCGTTGATTTATTTATTAACCTGATAAGTTCTATCGTCTTTTTTAATAAAATCAACGATCTGTTGGGCAGCTGCTAATCCAGCATTTACATTGGCTTCAGATGTTTGAGCTCCCATTTTTTTAGGTGTAAAGAAAAAACGTCCTATGTATTTCTCTATAATTTCCGTTTTACAACCTGGTTCAATATCTGATACATATTTAAAATCGGTTCTAGCTGCAAATACTTTTAGCAAACCATCTTCGTCAATTACTTCTTTACGGGCTGTATTTACAAGGCAAGCATTTTTAGGCATTCTTGACAATAGCTCGAAATTAATTGATTTTTTGGTTTTGTCGTTGGCTGGAATGTGAAGAGAAACATACTGGCAAGTGGAATATAATTCTTCCACAGAATCAATACATTTGACGCCGTCTTTTTCAATAACATCTTTGCTGACATATGGATCGTAAGCATAGATGTCCATACCAAATCCTTTGGCTATGAGGGCTACATATTTACCAACATTGCCATAAGCATGGATGCCTAATTTTTTTCCTCTCAATTCGGTACCAGATGAACCATCGTAATTATTACGAGCAGCCATAATCATCATTCCCAAAACTAGTTCGGCTACAGCATTGGAATTTTGTCCTGGTGTATTCATAGCAACTACACCTTTTGTTGAACATGCAGTCAAATCAATATTGTCGTAACCGGCACCGGCACGGACAATAATTTTTAAGTTCTTCCCAGCTTCAATTACTTCTTTGTCGGCTATATCACTTCGAATAATTACAGCATCTACATCAGCTATAGCATTCACTAAATCCGATTGTGCTGTATATTTTTCCAGCAATACAAATTCAAAACCTGCATCTACTGTAATTTTACGGATACCATCTACTGCAAGCTTTGCAAAAGGCTTGTCGGTAGCAATTAATACTTTTGTCATGTTTATAATATTTATATGTTTTGTAAACATTAAAGCTTGAGGAATAAAAAAATACGCCCCAAGCTTTTTATAAATTAATTAAAATTAGGCGTTGGTCTTTTCAAATTCTTTCATACAATCAACCAATGCCTGAACACTTTCAATAGGTAATGCATTGTACGTGGAAGCGCGGAAACCGCCTACTGAACGATGGCCTTTAATGCCAACCATTCCATTTGCTTTTGCTAAATCCATAAATGCATCTTCTTTGTCCTGGTATTTTTCGTTCATTACAAAACAAATGTTCATTAAAGAACGATCTTCTTTTTCAGCAGTACCTTTAAACATTGAATTACGGTCAATTTCGTTGTAAAGTAAATTGGCTTTTGCTTTGTTCATTTCATAAATTTTTTCAACCCCACCCAAGGATTTGATCCATCTAAGGGTTTCTCTTACTGTGAATATGGCAAAACAAGGAGGTGTGTTGAACATGGAACCTTCTTTGATATGTGTTCTGTAATCGAGCATGGTTGGAATGGGTCTATCAACTTTCCCAAGTACGTCTTCACGGATTATAACAAAAGTAACACCAGCTGGGCCTAAGTTTTTCTGAGCACCACCATAAATCAATGCATATTTAGATACATCAACAGGTCGGCTTAAAATGTCAGATGACATATCAGCTATTAAAGTTACAGGACTGTCGATATCTGTATGAAGTTCAGTTCCGTAAATAGTATTATTGGTTGTGATGTGGAAATAATCAGCGTCCGTAGGAATAGTATATGTTTTTGGAACATAACTGAAGTTTTTGTCAGCTGAAGTAGCAACAATGTTTACTTCTCCGAAAAATTTTGCTTCTTTGTTGGCTTTTTTTGCCCAAACTCCTGTTTCTAAATAGGCAGCTTTTTTATTCAGAAGATTGAAAGGTATCATACAGAATTGCAAACTCGCACCACCTCCTAGAAATAAAACATGATAATTTTCGGGTATGTTTAACTGTTCTTTAAATAAAGCTACAGCTTCGTCCATAATAGCTTGAAATTCTTTACTCCTGTGTGAGATTTCAATTAAAGACATTCCGATTCCATCTAATTCCAATACAGCTTTTGCCGTGTTTTCAATTGCTGATTTAGGTAGGATGCAGGGTCCTGCATTAAAATTATGTTTTTTCATGTTAATTATAATTAATTGGTTATTTCATTTTTTTTGATTGTTAATTCCGGAACAAAGGTATAAATTATTTATACCTAAACTTTGAAAAAAAAGTTTTTTTTTAATACAAAAAAAAGAAGTATTTTTTTTATTAAAACATAGATTAGGTAGCAAAATTATCACGTTATCAGTATTTTAACGCATTATCTGCTTTTAAGGTATCTCTTATGTAAAGTTATGCCAAATCTTCCTAGTAGATAAATACTAGGAAAAAGACATAAAGATTTACATTTAATTAGCAATTAGATGGAATAGCGTTAATTCTCGATCATTTTTTTTATGAATGCAAGATTTCTATCGTTGGTGACAGGCTTTCCTTCGGGTGTATATAAATAGTCAATTTCTTTTTGGTAATATTCTGTAATTTTTGCCCTTACCATTTTCATGGTTGAATTAAGCATGCGGTTTTGTTCTGTAAAACCTTCTTCTAAGAAGATAAATGATGCGGGAAGCCATCTCTCAGGAAAAATCAATTTGTGCTTGCCTGATTTATTGAGGAGCTGGATTTCATTGTATAAATGAAAAATGAAGTGTGTCGCCTTTTCTTCTGTGGTATTTGATAAATGATGCTTATTGTGTTTTACCCAATTCCTGACAGTTTCTTTATTCAAAACAAACAAACCTATCGTATAAGGGTTTTGGTTGTTGTACAACATAATCTGATCAATAAAAGGCAGATGTTCTGTTAGTTGTTCTTCGATTCCTTCAGGACTGTATTTTTCACCATCATTACCTATAAGCAAGCTTTTAAAGCGACCTACCACATATAAAAATCTATCTTTATCCAGATAGCCCATATCACCGGTGTGAAGCCATTGATCTTTAATGGTTTCTTCAGTGGTAGCCTCGTTTCTCCAATATCCTGCCATTACATTTTCACCTTTGATGACAATTTCACCTTTTTCGCTAAAAGGAAGTTCATTATTGTCGCTATCTAAAACTTTAAACTCCATAGGATAGACTAAATTACCCGAAGAACCGAGTTTGTGTTTGTGCAATGCATTGCAAGAAATTATAGGAGATGCTTCTGACAGGCCATAACCTTGCATCATTGGAATTCCTATTGCATAAAAAAACCTTTGTAAATCAATATCAAGCAGTGCACCTCCTCCTATAAAAAAATCGAGTTTGCCACCAAATCCTTCACGTATTTTACTGAATAAAATCTTATCGAATAGATTTACCAATGGTTTTAACAATAAACGACCTCCTTTACCTTTGTTCCAACCTTCAGCATTGTAAATATAGGCTGTTTTCAATCCAATGTTAAGCATAAAGGCAGCTGTTTTACCTTTATCCTTTATGTTTTTTTCAATATTCTTTCTGAAATTTTTAGCCAGCGCAGGAACACTGAGTAAAATATTGGGTTTAACTTCCTTGATATTGATAGGTATGTTTTTGAGGGCATCCATAGGAGATTTGCCCGATTGTATAGATGCAATGCTTGCCCCCTTAAAAATGAAAGTATAAAGTCCTGCGGTATGAGCAAATGAATGATCCCATGGTAAAATTAACAAGGTACAATAGTCTTCTGGAATCGTCATCAATGTGCAAGCTTGTTCAACATTAGCTGTATAATTGCGATGGGTAAGGATAATGCCCTTTGGGTCTGCAGTAGTTCCGGATGTATAGCAAATAGTAGCTGGATCGGTGGCTTGAACAGCTTCATTCCGCTTTTCAAAATCACTGCCCCTATTTGCTAAAAAAGCATCTCCTATTTCGTAAATGCTGTCTTTCCATATTTCATCATCATTGTAAATCTCTTGTGGGTCTAAATATATGATTTTTTCAAGCAAAGGGCATTCTGAACGGATTTCTTTAATTTTTTTTGCTTGTCCCTGAGAAACTATTACATACTTACTTTCTGAATGCTTGATGCGAAATTTAATTTCGGATGCATCAATGAGTTTAACAGAAAGTGGAACACTTATTGCTCCGCAATATAAGATAGCTAATTCGCTGATTAACCAATCATTTCTGCCTTCTGAAATCAACGAAATCTTATCATCTTTTTCAACGCCCAAACTCATTAGTCCTGCTGCGAATCGACGAACCAAATCATAGGTTTCCTGATAAGTAATAAATTCGTACTTAGTTGTTTTTTTTTCTCTTAACAAGGGATTGTTAGCATATTTTTTTACGCTTATTTCGAAAAGTTGAATGATGGTTTTCATTATAATTATAAGTTTTACTGACAGCTACGCATTTTAATTATTTGGATTGGATGCATTTCCAAAGTAAAAGATGGCTTATTGATATCATCTCTGGTAAAATGTTCAGCTGAAAAATTTAATCCATTTTTACTCCCTTTTTTGCATTGATTAGGATTCAGGCAAAGTTTAATAGTATCACTTTGTTCTACAATAATACCTGATTGATAATAGTTTAGTTGAAACTGAACTTTTACACAATAGGAATTTGTATTTTTTACTTTTACATTTAATTGCAAAGGCGTTTTTTTATGAAAGCACTTGCTGTCTTTCCAGTTGTAATAAAACTCAATCCCGTTCAAACTGTCTTTAACTACTTCATTTTTTTGAGAATAACAACTGAACGAAATTAGCATGAATAAACATACTGAAAAGCGTTTGAGAAAGATAGGTTTAATAAGCATTTGTATAGTTTATTTACTGGATTATTATTTTTCTGGAAAGAATTCCATTTTGGCTTTGAATTTTTAACAGATAAATTCCTTTAGGATATTCATTTACATTAAATGTTATTATCAAAGAACCAGAACTGTTAATACTATGATTTTCTTTTACCATTATTTGTCCGATTTCATTATATATTAACAATTGAAAATCAGAAGTGATTCCTTTTATTTTTACAACAAAATTTCCATTATTAGGATTGGGGAAAATTAATAATTCAGTAAGATTTGAAATGTCATGGATTCCTACATTTGTCAGTTTAACAGTATCCTGATAATTGTTAGAACTACATATATTTGTAGCTGTTAGAACTACCAGGTAATTTCCGAATGCCAGATAAGTATAAGTTGGATTTAGCTGAGTTGATAGAGAACTGCCATCTCCAAAATTCCAGGAATAAGATGTTGCATACGTCGAAGTATTTGTGAAATTTACATTCAGCGCATTGATTATTTTTGTAAAATGAGCGATGGGTAATAATCTGATATAAACCTTTGCACTGTCATTCATATTGTTGCTCCAATTGACATCAGAAACAGAGACTAATTTGTAAGTAGTAGAAATAGAAGGATTCACTATCAATAAATAGGGTGAAGTGCTTATATTGTTGATATTTTGGTTAGAAACTCCATTATTATAAACTAAGTTCCAAGGAGAATTCCCTGTAAGAACGATGTAAAGTGAATCGCTCCCGCCTGGACAGATCGTATCTTTGGTATTAAGGAAATCTGCAGTAGGAAGTGCAGTTATTAAAACTGTTATTGAGTCAGAAGATATACTGTTTCCACAAGCATTTATACCTTTAACACTGATTTTTACAGTTCCTATGTATGAATTTGTCCAATCAACAGCAGCTATTGTGGTAGTACTACTGATTGTTCCTGCACTTAGAGGTGAAATACTCCATTGATAAGAAGATGCATTTGCGCCTCCAGTTGTTGTATAATTAGAATTAGGGCTATTCTGACTTAATGATATTGGTCCAGTTGGTGCTCCAGGTTTTAAAGCTAATGAGTTAATAGTTATAATTAAAGAATCTGAAGAAATACTGTTTCCACAAGCATTGAATCCAATCAGGCTTATTTTTGCAGTACCTGTATAGGTATTTGTCCAGTCGACAATAGCTGTGGTTGAAGTACCCGTAATAGTTCCTGCTGAAGCAGGAAAGATACTCCATTGATATGAATTAGCATATAAACCTCCCGTGGATGAATAATTAGTATTGACACTGTTTTCACACAGAGAAGTTGTTCCTGTCGGAGTGGAAGGTTTTAGAGGTAATGGGTTGATAGTAACATTCAAGCTGTCTGAGGATATGCTGTTCCCGCAGCTATTTACTCCCTTCACCGAAATTTTAGCAATTCCTGAAAAAATACTATTCCAGGTTAAAGTAGCAGTATTGGTTATTCCTACAATACTCGCTGCAGATGAAGGATAAATGCTCCATAAGTAGCTGATAGCATTGGTGCTTCCAGCTGTTGTGTAAATTGTAGCAGTAGCAGGCTGACAAAGCGAAGTATTTCCGATAGGTGTAGTTGGTTTTAGAGGTAAAGGATTTAATGTTACCAATAAAGTATCTGAAGCTATTCCATTGCCACACGCATTTAATCCTTTTAGCGAAATTTTTGCAATTCCGGTATAGGTATTATTCCAGTCAATGGTCGTAGAAGTAGTTGTTCCTGAGATAGTTCCTGCATTAGATGGGAAAATACTCCAAATGTAAGATGTTGCATTGCTGCTTCCGATACTAGTATAAACAGTATTGCTGTTATTTTCACATAAAGTGATAGTTCCGGTGGGTGTTGCTGGTTTGAATGGTGACGAATTGATAGTTACGGTTAAAGAATCTGAAGAAATACTGTTTCCACAAGCATTGAATCCAATCAGGCTTATTTTTGCAGTACCTGTA
>CAZCBG010000060.1:0-20783 GCA_964496885.1 uncultured Bacteroides sp.
CCCAAAGGGGAAATTGAATAATATGATTATTCAAAAAATGAAAGCCTGTAAATCTAAATGGAAAAGATTACAGGCTTTTTTAATTTTTATACAGCTTTATTGGCTTTGAATAGCTAGAAGAATTATTTGCCGATGCAGAAACTCGAGAAAATATTTCCTAAAATTTCATCACTTGTAATTTCTCCGGTAATTTCCCCTAAATGATGGAGGGCGGTCCGGATATCTATAGCAATCAAATCGCCGCTGATGTTATTGGCAATTCCAATCTCAACCTGATGAATGGCTTGGTTGGTTTTTACCAGGGCTTCGTAATGGCGAATGTTGGAAATCAGTGTGGTGTCTGTGGTGTTTTCAGTAGCCACCGATTTTAATAGGGTTTCGGTTATCAGGTTGATGTTTTCCTTGCGCTTGGCCGAAATAAAGATGATTTCCATGGATAATAAATCGGCAAAATGTTGAGGCGCTTTATCCAGTAAATCTGTTTTGTTGGCTACAATAATAAAACGTTTGGACTTGCTTTCGATGTGTTTTTCAAAATCTTTTAAAGCTTCCTTGATTTCATTTACCGATGTTTTTTTGATATCCACCACGTATAAGATAATGCTTGCTTGTTCAATCTTCTGATAGGTTCTTTCGATGCCAAAGTTTTCGATTTCATCCATAGAATCTCGCAGACCTGCAGTGTCGATAAATCTGAATGTGACTCCTTTTATTGTAAGTGTATCTTCTATGGTGTCTCTGGTTGTGCCCGGAATTTCTGAGACGATGGCTCTTTCTTCGTTGAGCAATGAATTGAGTAAGGTAGATTTGCCAACATTTGGTTTTCCGATAATGGCAACAGGGATGCCATGTTTTAATACATTCCCCATTGCAAATGAATTGACCAAAGCCGATATTTCTGTTTTTAAAGTCAAAAGTAATTTGCTCAGCTGTGCTCTGTCGGCAAACTCAACATCTTCTTCGCTAAAGTCTAGCTCCAGTTCAATAAGAGATGCAAAATTTAGCAATTGCTTTCGTAATTCTTTGATTTTAGCTGAAAAACCACCACGCATTTGTTCCAAAGCGAGTGCATGGGATGATTTAGAGTGAGATGAAATTAGATCTGCAACAGCTTCGGCCTGAGATAAATCCAGTTTGGTATTCAAAAATGCACGCATGGTAAATTCGCCGGGTTTAGCTAGGCGGGCTCCTTTATCTATTAGTAATTCGAGTATTTTTTGTTGAATATAGCTAGAGCCATGACAGGAAATTTCTATGGAATTTTCACCTGTGTAGGAGTGAGGCGATTTAAAGATACTCAGCAGTACTTCATCAATGATACCTTCGTCGTTTTGGATAGTCCCAAAATAAATATGGTGGCTTTTCATTTCTTGAAATTCTGTTTTTTTCTGCTTAGAATGAAAAATCTGATTGGCTATTTCAAAAGATTTTTCACCCGAAACACGAATGACAGAAATCGCAGCTATTCCTGATGCTGTAGCTAATGCACAAATAGTATCCTGAGTGAACATGGCAATATTATTTTTTTACAAAAGTACATCAGCTTTTCCGTTAGTTGGTTAAAAAAAATATTTTTTTTTTGTTTGTTTTTTCAAGCTTATTCGTTTATTTTTGTAGACGCTAAAAAAGAAAAATATGAGTGTACTTGTTGGTAAAGATTCAAAGGTGCTGGTACAAGGATTTACCGGTTCAGAAGGAAGTTTTCATACTTCACAAATGATTGAGTATGGAACAAATGTGGTAGGAGGTGTTACACCAGGTAAAGGTGGACAGTTTCATCTGGAAAAACCCGTTTTTAATACAGTTGCAGATGCAGTAAAAGCAACATCTGCCAACGTTTCAATTATTTTTGTTCCACCTCCTTATGCTGCAGATGCCATCATGGAAGCAGCAGATGCAGGTATTGAGCTTATTATTTGTATAACCGAAGGCATCCCTATCAAAGATATGGTTGCTGTAAAAGAATACCTCAAATGTCGCAAAACTCGTTTAATAGGCCCTAATTGCCCTGGGATTATTACTCCACCTCATACCAAGATTGGTATTATGCCCGGATTTATTCACACACCTGGTAGAATTGGTATTGTCTCACGCTCAGGAACGCTTGCTTATGAAGCTGTTGATCAGATTACCAAAGCGGGTATGGGCCAGTCTACCGGTATAGGTATTGGTGGTGATCCAATACCGGGTACTACTATTCAAGATGCTGTTGAATTATTTATGAACGATCCTGATACTGATGCTATTGTAATGATTGGCGAAATTGGTGGCAATATGGAAACCGATGCAGCTTATTGGATTAAAGAACATGGCAACAAACCTGTTGTAAGTTTTATTGCAGGTGCTACTGCCCCAAAAGGCAGAACGATGGGACATGCTGGTGCTATCGTCGGTGGTAAAGCCGATACAGCTGAAGCTAAAAAAGAAATATTAAGAGAATGTGGCGTGCATGTGGTTGATTCCCCTGCCGATATTGGTATTGCCATGAAAAAAGCTTTGGGAAGATAATTGATAGGCTATAGCTAATTTGGGATTTAGGCTTTAGAGATTATAAAAAATTGTCTAATTCCAATTATGTTATTCGAATCATTTTCGTATTGAACTAAAAAAAGCATGCTGGAATTTTACTAAATTCTATCATGCTTTTTTTTTACAATAACGTCAAAATCTTTATTCCTTTTTTTATTCCCATGCCCCCATATTCGGAATAGTTGCCCTTGTGTTTCCTCCAATATCGAAAGGGACCAAAGCTCCTATTGAAGAACTTCCGCTTCCTATTGCTGGAGAGCCAAGCCCTAATTTAAGCACGTTCGATGATGTGTTTGTAAAGAGAGGATCCAGATTGATTTTGCAATGATCGTAATTTGCGGTATTGCTTGTATTTAAGATTGTCTTCATCAAACAATAGTCAAATTTAAAATTAAAAGTTGCAGCTGCATTTTTATCCAGCATACATTCTTCTTCATTGTTTCCATAGATAATACAATTCCCAAAATAAGCATTCTCAAGAGGTCTTAACTGAATTGCATCGTTGATGTCTTTGTAATAATTGTTCAATACGATAGAAGGCGTTTTGCGAAGGCTGTAATTCCAATAATTGCCAATGGTACAGTGCAAGAACTCGTAATTTCCTCCTATAGACAATATGATGGCATATTGACCACAATTTGTTACAATTGTATTTGTAGCTTTTATTTTAGCCCCTTGAGCGAAGATACCAGCTACACTCATGTTTTCGATAATGGTATTATTTAGCTTTAAAGTAGGATTTGTATTTGCAACTGTATCAACCTGTAAGCCAATACTACCGTTTCGGATGACGGCATAGTTGATCTCATTGTCTTTACTCCCGGCCGATAGCCATATTTTCCCCCATTGACCGGGTGTGTCGCGATAAGGCATGTCTAAACGACTACCCTGAAACATCACTTCATTGTGCAATATTCCGTTTGCTTTTAGCGTACCACCTTCATACACCCATAAAACTGCGTTTGGAGCAAAATAGACTTTAGTCCCTGCTTGTAATACCAGTGTGTTAGCTGAATCAACCACACAATAACCATAAATTACATGAGGTTTGTTATTTGGCCAGGGTGTTTGGCAATCAGCAATTGAATATTGCAGTTTACTTCCATCCGAAAAATTAATTGTATGATCAGGGACATGATAATAAGCGTCTTGCCCCCAGGCAGTTAAACTCACTTTTTGTGTATTTCCATTAGTTTCGAATATTATTTCGTCACTTACAATCAATGGATTGTTTTGGTTATTTGGATTCACGGTTACCTTAACAAAGATAAACATGCTGTCGTTGGGCGCTATCACGATGTTACTTATTTGTAAAGCAGGCATTCCATCGATATTGATCCGGAACATTGATGACGATCCATTTGCAATCCTGATAGAGGAGATGTTGATACTTTTACTGTTAGAATTATAAACCATCAATCGTTTGGTGATAGAACCCAAAGAAGTAAAAACTGTATCAAACAAAACAGAATCTGTTGAGAAACTTAATTTAGCAGAGGCATCTGTGATAAAATCATTCTCTTTTCGGCAGGATGAAAGGAGTACAAATAAAACAACTATTGCTAAACCTGAGTATGTTAAAAAACTGATTTTAATTCTTTGCATGAATGATTTTATTGATCCACAAAATTATAAATAATATTCAATACACGTTTATCTTCATTGATTTATTGTAGATGGTGAAAAAAATATTTTTTTATAACAAATTTGCGTATATGTTGTTGTTATAGTGAAAAATAACTTGCAATATTGTCAAAACACAGCTTAATGTCTTCAAAATTTTATAATGTTATGTTAATTGTAACGTTTTTTTTTGTAATTTTATAATCGAAAAATTAAAAGTTTAACTTTACTTATTTGTTAAATGATTTTTTTAAATATTTCAATATGAGTTATATGTCATTCACAAAAGAACAATTGGTTAATTTAGAATTTTCTTTAAACAGAGAAATCATCCGTTCTAATCGTGCTGGTTCTTATGCAAGTACTACTATTATAAATTGTAATACCCGAAAATATCATGGATTACTGGTAGTACCTCAGCCTTTTATTGATGGTGAAAATCACATTCTCCTTTCTTCACTGGACGAAACTGTTATTCAACAGGAAACAGCGTTTAATCTGGCAATCCGTAAATACCCCGATGATGTATATTTACCAAAGGGGCATAAATATATACAGAGCTTTGATACAGAACCTATTCCTGTTCTAACTTATCGAGTCGGAGGTGTTTTGCTTACAAAAGAAATACTTTTTGAAAATAATGAAGATAGAATTATAATTAAATATACTTTGGTGGAAGCAAACTCTGAAACTAAACTCAGAATTAAACCTTTTCTTGCTTTTCGCAATGTTCATCAGTTGTCAAAAGCCAATCATTTTATTGACAAAACCTATGAGGCTGTCAATAATGGAATTATGATGCAATTGTATCAAGGTTATTCTCATCTTTATATGCAGACTTCAAAAAAAACAGATTATATCCATGTTCCAGATTGGTATTATAATATAGAATATCAACAGGAAAAAGAAAGAGGCTATGAATTTTTGGAGGATTTGTTTGTACCGGGATATTTTGAATTTTCAATTAAGAAAGGGGAGAGTGTTTATTTTTCAGCCGGCATTGAGGAAGTAAATCCTCTCAACTTGAAAAAACTCTATAACAATGAAATAGCTAAACGTATTCCCCGTAATAGTTTTGAAAATTGTTTAAAAAATTCAGCTGAACAGTTTATTGTAAAGAAAAATAAAAAAACATCCGTGATTGCTGGTTTTCCTTGGTTTGGTCGCTGGGGAAGAGATACTTTTATTTCATTACCTGGATTAACATTGGTAACTGGCGATTTTAAAATTTGTAAAGATGTGATAGATACTATGTTAACTGAACTAAACGGTGCTTTGTTTCCGAATATCGGAGAAGGTTCAAGTGCAGCCTATAATTCAGCAGATACTTCATTATGGTTTTTCTGGACCTTGCAACAATATGCTGACTTTACCCATACAAAAGATAAAATCTGGAAAGAGTACGGGAAAAAGATGCTGTTCATACTGGAATCTTATCGCAATGGCTCTCTTCAAAACATCAAAATGCTTGAAAATGGATTAATTTTTGCAGGTGAACAAGGAAAAGCTTTAACCTGGATGGATGCCATAGTAAACAGCAAAGCCATTACAGCCCGCATTGGGATGCCAGTTGAGATCAATGCATTATGGTACAATGCCATTATGTTTTCTGTCGAAATGGCGAAACTTGCTAAGGATGAGAAATTTGTTAAAAACTGGGAACCCTTGACGCTTGTTATTAAGGAGTCTTTTAAAAATACATTCTGGAGTAAAGACAAAGGTTATTTAGCTGATTATGTGGATGGCGAATATAAGGATTGGAACATAAGACCCAATATGGTTTTTGCAACTTCATTACCTTATTCACCATTAAGTGAAAAAATCAGGCAGTTGGTTTTAGAAATGATACGAAAAGAATTGCTAACCCCCAGAGGTTTAAGATCTTTGTCTCCTCAAAGTCCTGAATACAAGAATATTTGCAAAGGCAACCAAACAGAAAGAGATTATGCTTACCATCAGGGAACCGTATGGCCTTGGTTATTAGGCCATTTTGTGGAAGGCTATTTGAAGATTTACGGTAAAAGTGGTTTGTCTTTTATTAAAAATATTTATGAAGGATTTGAACCAACCATTAGAGAACATGGTATCGCCTCAATTTCAGAAGTTTATGATGGAAATCCACCTCATGCTCCCAGGGGAACACCTTCTCAGGCATGGAGTGTTGCTGAGTTATTAAGGATTAAATGGCTGATAGATAAAAATGAAAATGAATGATGGGCTATGAATTATAAATTATAAACACAGAACTGAGTTTATTCGAAAGTGCTTAGATTTAATATCGAATGATAAACAAAAAAATGAATAATTTACATTCAACTCACTAACAAAAAAAAACACATATATGAAAGTATTAATGTTCGGTTGGGAATTTCCGCCACATATCACCGGAGGTTTAGGTACAGCCTGTTTCGGCTTAACCAAAGGCCTTTTAAATCAAGGTGTTGAGGTTGTTTTTGTGGTGCCTAAGGCTTATGGTGACGAAAATCAGCAGGCAGTGAGACTTTTAAATGCGAGTGAAATCTCTATTGATATTAGAAATTCAATTTACAAGGACTATTGGGAAAATATCTCTTACATCGAAGTGGGCTCCAATTTAGTTCCTTATCTTTCACCCGATGAATTTTACAATATTATCAACCAAAGGAATCAAACGGGTTCTTCAATTCATGAATCAATTACAGCCAATACATATCAGTTTTCGGGTAAGTATGGGCAGAATCTAATGGAAGAAGTTCAGCGTTATGCATTGGTAGCAAGTACAATTGCTGCTAAAAATAATTTTGATGTCATACATGCTCATGATTGGTTGACTTTTCCTGCAGGTATTGCTGCCAAAAAATCATCCAACAAACCACTGATTATTCATGTACATGCTACTGAGTTCGATCGTTCTGGAGAGAATGTCAATCAAAATGTATATGATATTGAACGTCAGGGAATGGAAGCTGCAAATCTAATCATTGCTGTAAGTAATTTAACGCGCAATATTATTATTGATCGTTATGGGATTTCTCCTGATAAAGTGATAACTGTATATAATGCTGTAGAACCTTCCTCTGTTTATGGAAATAATTTTGAAGGAAAGTTTGTCAAAGAAAAAATTGTTACTTTTTTGGGAAGGGTTACTTTCCAGAAAGGGCCTGACTATTTTGTGGAAGCTGCCTATAAGGTAATTCAAAAAGATCCGAACGTCCGGTTTGTAATGGCAGGTTCTGGTGATATGCTCAACAGGATGATTCGTTTGGTTGCAAAATTACGTATTTCCAATAAGTTTCATTTTACGGGTTTCTTAGATGCCGAAAATGTCGACAGAATGTTCTCTATGACAGATGTGTATGTGATGCCTTCTGTTTCAGAACCGTTTGGGATTTCACCACTAGAAGCCATGCATTCTAATGTTCCGGTTGTAATATCCAAACAATCGGGTGTTTCGGAAGTATTGAGACATGCTTTAAAAATAGATTTCTGGGATATTGATGCAATGGCCGATGCCATTTATGGTTTATTGCATTATGATGCTTTATCCAAGATGTTTGTCAGATATGGAAAAGATGAAGTAGACAATATGAAGTGGGACAATGCCGCTTCTTTAGTAAAGGGTGTGTATATCAAAGCATTAAATTAATTTAATAATAATCATTAAAAATATAAATTATGAGGTCAATTTGTTTCTATTTTCAGGTTCATCAACCCTTTCGATTAAGAACTTATCGTTTTTTTGATATAGGGAAGAATCATGATTATTTTGATGATTTTCAAAACCGTTATATAGCCAGAAGGGTAGCAGATAAATGTTATATTCCTACCAATCAACTACTGCTTGAGTTGATACAGGAATATGGAAGTCGGTTTAAAATTAGTTATTCTATTTCAGGTACTGCATTAGACCAGTTTGAAAGATATACACCTGATGTTATTGAAAGCTTCCAACGCCTAGCTGCCACAGGTTGTGTGGAGTTTTTATCAGAAACATATACCCACTCTTTGGCTGCATTGAAGAGTAAGGATGAATTTAAAACTCAGGTCAACGCTCACAGAGAAAAAATTCAACAGCTTTTTGGGGTAACACCAAAAACTTTCAGAAATACAGAGCTTATTTATTCTGATGGAATCGGCGAAATGGTTGCCGAAATGGGATTCGAAACCATGTTAACAGAAGGTGCAAAACATATATTGGGATGGAAAAGTCCTAACTTTATGTATTGTAATGCAATCAATCCAAAATTAAAATTGTTGCTTAAAAATTTCCAGTTAAGTGATGATATCGCCTTCCGTTTTTCGCAACAAAGCTGGGAAGGATGGCCATTAACTTCTGAAAAATTTGTTGATTGGATCAATCAATTAGACCAAAAACAGGAAGTTATCAATTTATTTATGGATTACGAAACATTTGGTGAGCATCAATGGATGGAAACCGGTATATTTGAGTTTATGCGAGCTTTACCTGCAAGGGTTTTTTCCCATTCAAATTTTACGTTCAATACGCCTTCAGAAGTTTCGGCTGCCTTACAACCCATATCGGCAATTTATGTTCCTCATCCTATTTCCTGGGCCGACGAAGAAAGAGATTTAACAGCCTGGCTTGGCAACGATTTACAGGATGAAGCTTTTGATGCCGTTTATGCCATTGAGCATAAGGTAAAGGCCATCAATAATTTTCAATTGATTATGGAATGGCGTTATTTGCAAACATCCGATCATTTTTACTATATGTGTACCAAATGGTTTTCTGACGGAGATGTTCATAAATATTTTAACCCCTACGGAACGCCTTATGAGGCTTTTATCAACTATATGAATGTGCTCTCTGATTTTATTATCAGAATAGATCATGCATACGATACTATTCCATTAAAAAGTTTGATCGAGGGAAAAACAAATCATAAAGGCGCTACTGAAGTTCCGAAAGAAAAACCTTTAACAAAGAAAAAAGCAGTTGCTTCATCGAAAGTTAAAAAAGCTGTTGCATCTGACATAAATGCAAAAACAAGTTTAAAAGATGCTAAGATTAAGAAAGTTGTAAAAAAAGATTGATTTTGAAGTGCTTGCGAAATCAATGAAAGCTGCTAATAAAAATTCAGGCTAGTTGTAATGAACTCATTTGCTTTAATTAAACAAAAAAATAAATGATTCTGATGTTTGAAAATTCACTAATTCAGAAATCGAATCAGAACGATTGATGCTATTTTATGAAACGAGCCGTGAGAAATATTCACACACAGAAGGATGTTTAATTTAGCGGGTTCCTTCGGCGAAATTAATATGGGATTAATAATTATAAGAAACTAACAATACGATTTCAATAATTTAATAAGATATAAACAGATGAAATTTATAATTATTATGTATAATCATCTTTTTGAATCAATTAAATTATTTATCAGATCGCTAAATCTCGACAGCATTAAAATTTTAATCATTATCTAAAAATTAATTAAATTATTTATATAAATAATTGTATGACTGAACAATTAATAAAACCAAATTACATTATTGAATGCAGTTGGGAAGTTTGTAATAAAATTGGAGGAATTTATACTGTTCTTTCAACAAAAGCAAAAAGTGTAGTAACTGAATATAAAGACAATTATATCGTGATTGGGCCAGATGTTTGGAAAGAAAATTCAAACAATCCCGAATTTACTGAAGATAAATATTTGTACAAATCATGGCGTGAAGAAGCTGAAATTAATGGACTTAGATTAAGAATTGGTAGATGGAATGTTGCGGGAAATCCAATTGCTATTCTCGTTGATTTTACCCATTATATTGCCGAAAAAGATAAAGTCTTTGCTTCATTATGGGAATATTACAAACTAGACTCATTGTCTGGACAATGGGATTATATTGAACCCGCATTGTTTGGTTATGCTGCAGCAAAGGTAATCGAGAGTTTTTATGATTACAATATAATTGCTCAGGACAGAATTGTCGCTCATTTTCATGAATGGATGACAGGAACAGGTATTTTGTATTTAAAGAAATTTGTACCTCAAATTGCCACTGTATTTACAACACATGCAACTGTTGTTGGAAGATGTATTGCCGGAAATGGTTTGCCGCTTTACAATCAATTAAGTTCATATAATGCAGATATTATTTCAAAAGAATTTGGGGTAGAATCAAAATTTTCTCTCGAAAAACTAGCAGCCATTGAAGCTGATGGTTTTACTACTGTTAGTGAAATCACCAATAATGAATGTAAACAGTTTTTTGGAAAAGCTGTTGATTTTGTCACACCCAATGGCTTTGAAGATTCTTTTGTGCCTTCACCTAAGCTGTTTGATGCGAAAAGAAAACTTACCCGTGAAAAAATATTAAACGTGTTCAGCTCTTTGACCAATCAAGAATTAGCCAAAGACAGCTTATTGATACTCAATTCGGGCAGGTACGAATTTAAAAACAAAGGTATTGATTTATTTATTGATGCCCTGGGTGCACTCAACAAACGTGTTGATTTAGAAAGAAATATAGTTGCAGTAATTGCAGTCCCAGCTCATCAGGTAGGTCCAAAATTTAAGTTGCTCGACAGGATTAAGAATCCAGATTTCAACAGTCCTCTTTTGTCAAAACATACTACACATCGGTTGTATGATGCCAAAGATGATCCTATCATAAAACATATCAGAAAGAACAATCTTTTAAATACGCCGGATGATAAAGTGAAAATATTCTTTGTCCCTGCTTATCTCAACGGCAATGATGGTATTTTCAATATGGAATATTATGATTTTTTGATTGGTTTCGACGGTACTGTTTTCCCGTCTTATTATGAGCCATGGGGTTACACACCAATGGAAAGTCTGGCATTTCATATTCCAACCATTACTACAACTTTAGCAGGCTTTGGCTTATGGATAAAAACAGGTCATGATCTTGGCGAAAATTGTATCAATGTAATTGAACGCAATGACGAGAATGATACGGATGTTGTACAACAAATCATTGATACTATTTTTAGTTGTTCTATTAAAGATGCAGCAAGTATCGAAAAAATCAGAAAGCAATCTTTCGACATTTCAAGAAGTGCATTGTGGCTTAATTTAATTTCAAAGTATTACAATACTTATGATTTGGCTCTCAACAAAGCATTATTAAGGTCCGATTTATATATTAATAAACAGTTAAAAGAGTTTGTTCATTCAATTCAGAAATCAAAATCTTCAAGACCCGAATGGAAAAAGATTCTAATTAAACCCAGTATTCCTAAAAGCCTGGAAGGTTTGTTGAAATTGGCCAAAAATATATGGTGGTCTTGGAATTATGAAGCTTCCGAATTGTTTGAAATGATTGATCAGGAAATGTGGATTAGATTAAAATACAATCCAATTGCTCTTATTGAAGCACTTTCAATGGAAGAATTGAGGAAATTAGAGAAAAACGAAAAATTTCTGGCTAAACTTAAAAAAGTCACATCTCTTTTTGATGCATATATGGCTCAAGCTACCGAAAAATCGAAACAACAAATTGCATATTTCAGTATGGAATTTGGATTGCACGATACATTGAAAATATTCTCAGGCGGTTTGGGGATGTTAGCCGGTGATTATTTAAAAGAAGCCAGCGATTGCAATATCAATATGGTGGGAATTGGTTTACTATACAGATATGGGTATTTTCAACAAAATATTTCAATTACTGGTGATCAAGTTGCTATTTACAATCCACAGAAATTTTCACAATTGCCATTAATTCCCGAAAGAAATGAAAATGGGGATTGGAAAATGATTACATTGGGTTTACCAGGACGACAATTATATGCAAAAATCTGGAGAGTTGATGTAGGAAGGGTTCCATTATATTTATTGGATACTGATATTGTAGAAAATGCTGAAGTAGATCGGTCAATAACACATCGCTTGTATGGTGGTGATTGGGAAAATCGTTTAAAACAGGAAATTTTACTTGGAATAGGTGGTATAAAAATGCTTGATTCTTTAGGAATTAATCCTGATCTTTTCCATTGCAATGAAGGACATGCTGCCTTTATAACTATGGAAAGAATGATGAAATACATTCAATCAGAAAAACTTGCTTTTGAAGAAGCTGTTGAGGTAGTCAGAGCTTCTACCCTTTTTACAACCCACACTCCGGTACCTGCCGGGCATGATACGTTTAGCGAAGATTTGATGCGTATCTATCTTCCTCATTTTGCTGAGCATATGAATATCAGTTGGGAACAATTTATGAACTTAGGCCGTTTTGTTGAAGACGATTCCAGCGAAAAGTTTTCGATGAGTGTGCTGGCATTTAAACTTTCACAGGAAGTGAATGGTGTTAGCAAAATACATGGAAAGGTTTCACAGGAAATGTTCAGCAAATTGTATCCAGGTTATTTTCCTGATGAATTACATATTGGATATGTTACAAATGGGGTTCATTATCCTTCCTGGACTTCAAAATCTTGGCAACAACTTTATAAAAAGGAATTTGGAGTAGAATTTTTAATTGATCAGTCTAATCCTGAATTCTGGCAGAAAATAATGAGCGTTCCCAACGAAGTGGTTTGGAACATGCGATTGAAACAAAAACAACAACTGATTGATTATCTTAGATTCAGATTAAAGGATGACATGACCCGTAGGAATGATAATCCAAAATTAATCTTTAAGTTAATGGAAGCATTTAATCCTAATGCACTTACAATAGGATTTGCCCGAAGATTTGCCACCTATAAACGCGCTCATTTGCTGTTTAGTAATTTGGAAAGATTGCTGAAGATCGTTAATAATGCTGAAAGACCTGTGCAATTTGTCTTTGCTGGTAAAGCACACCCAAATGATAATGCCGGGCAGGATTTAATTAAACGTATTTTAGAAATTTCAAAACAGCCTGCATTTATTGGGAAAATTACCTTTGTTGAAAATTATGATATTGAATTGGCAAAATATCTCATTAGAGGCGTTGATATCTGGCTAAATACACCAACACGTCCATTGGAAGCATCTGGTACCAGTGGCGAAAAAGCTATTATGAACGGTGTTGTGAATTTTAGTGTATTAGATGGATGGTGGGCAGAAGGTTATAAACCTGAAGCTGGTTGGGCACTGAAAGAAGAACAAACCTACGAAAATGAAGATTTTCAAAACGAACTGGATGCTGAAACCATTTATACTACTTTTGAAGACGAAATCATACCCATTTATTATGATAAAGATTCAGCCGGAGTCCCAGTAAAATGGATAAGTTACGTAAAAAATACCATTGCAAAAATTGCACCTGAGTTTACTATGAAACGCCAGTTGGACGATTATTTTAAGAAATTCTACAATAAAATGTTTGTCCGCTCTACTTTACTTAAAGATGATAGCTTTTTATTGGCTCGAAATATTTCAGCTTGGAAACGTAAAGTAATTCACAGTTGGGACAGTATTGAAGTCCTACAAATTAATTTACCAGACTCTACCTTAAAACCACTTTCACTCGGCGAAAATTTTAAAGCTGAAATCGTTGTTAATCTCAACGAACTCTCAGGTATTGATTTAGGTATTGAAGTTTTATTTGGACAAAAAGTAAACGATGAAGTTAAAAAACCATTGTTTGTTGTAGAAATGACAGCTGAAAAATCTGGCAATGGTATCATTAAATTCAAGTGCGATATTCCTGCTAATACTGCAGGCGTTTTTGATTTTGCATTCCGTATGTATCCTAAACATAAGGATTTGCCTCACCGTCAGGATTTTAGTATTGTGAGATGGATTTAAAATTAAATTGCATTCTGCTTATTGCTTTAATTTGTAAAAACCTACTGAAAGTTTAAGGCAAAACTTCTATAAAATGAGGTTATGCTTTAAGTTCGGGTTCAGCCTTGTTGATTCCATCTAGCATTCACCCATTTTTGTTGTTCCTCTTTTTTTAGAAATGTCCAGGCAACAATGCGACTTGTTTTATTTCCTTGTCCCATTGGAATGCATATAACTTCTTCAGATCTTGCTATTTCTAATGCTTTATAAATTTTGTTGAGACTGGAGGATTTTGAAACCAGACTGGTAAACCATAAACAATTTGCGGCAAATTTGCTGCTCTCTTTTACTATATTATTTATAAAGCTTACTTCACCACCTTCACACCACAATTCAGTTTGCTGACCACTAAAGTTGAGTAGTGGGTTTTTGATTTTTTTATGCTTTAAATGAGATAATTTTCGCTGACTGTTTGACTGAGCTTCTGCTGCTGAAGCATGAAAAGGAGGATTGCAGATACATAGATCGATGCATTCCTCTTTTTGAAGAATTCCCTGAAAAATAGCTTTTGGATTCAATTGTTTTCTTAACTCAATTTGTCCATGTAAGCAGGAATTCATATCAATAATCTTTTGTGCAGATTCAATGGCAATTTGATCAATATCACTTCCAATAAATGACCATCCATATTCTTGATTCCCTATAATAGGATAGACTGCATTCGCACCAATTCCAATGTCAAGACACTTTATATTATTCCCTCCAGGTATTTTTTCCTGGTTCGATTTGCTTAAAAGTTCTGCAATATAATGAATATAGTCTGCTCTTCCTGGTATAGGAGGGCATAAATAATTTACGGGTATATCCCAATAATCAATGTTGTAAAAATGTTTCAACAATGATTTATTCAGCATCTTAACAGCTTGAGGATTGAAAAAATCGATGGATTCTTCATTGTAAGCATTCAAATGGACATAAGCTGCCAATTCCGGACAACACAATATCAATTGTTTGAAATTATAACGCTCGCGATGCTTATTGTTGGGATGTAAAATGGATTTTTCGATGGGGTGTTGTTTTTTTATAGGGAGCATAGTTTCATTAAGATAAACGTTTTGTTTATAAACTCAATTTTTGCCAAAAATAAGCTTTTAAATCATGAAATCATATTGATTAATTTCCTGTAATCATCCATGGTATTAATATTGATAAGTATTTCTGAATGTTCCATCGCTATTTTCTTTCTCGGAAATTTATGCAATACATCTTTTAAATTTTGATGATTAAACTCTATGCTGCAGATATGATCAATGATAGATTTGTTGATTAAAATGGGATGTCCACTTTGGTCGTTGTAAGTTGGGGTAATATACTCTTCTGATGTTCTCTGATGATAGATTTTCTCAAGTATATTTGTATTTATAAATGGATTATCAATGGCTTGGATAAAGCAATAAGAAGAATTTCTAATAGCTTTCAGTCCTAATTGAATGGAGTACATTCTTTCCTTTTCTGGATGTTGATTTACAGCAAAATGAACGTTTGGGACCAAAATTTTATTGATAGCAGCGAAAACTTCTTCATTCAAACAAACGATGATTTCATTGCATCCGAAAGTTGAATACGTTGAGATTAATTTTTGTAAGAAATTCAGCTCATGGTTCCATTTTAACAAAGCTTTGGAAACGCCCATTCTTCCTGAAAAACCTGCAGCAGTGATAAGTACAGCACAATCGGATTTCATTTTTGTTTTTTTAATATCTACAAATTTACAACTTTTATATTTATTATCCAGTATTCTCTTATATCTTTTTAAAGCAAAGGGTTTATTATAATATAGTTATTTCATTTTATGCAGTTGCATGATTTTACGAGTTTGTGAATGTATTTAATATTCCTATTTTATGAATGGGAATGAATATTTTCGTTGCAAATTAGCATTATTTATTGCTCCGAAGGAGCAAGCTGTTAATAGAAAAGACACAAATTGTTTTTTTTAAGCACCCTAGGTGCGACCAGTTAAAACATTTCAGATTAGTTTGGATTAACAGGACGCTGCTACGCAGCTTAATAATTTTTTTGTTATTCGTATTTATTAACGGTTCAGCCCTACGGGCTTATCGTTACATTTATTATTTTCATTTCTATTATTAGGCAGGCCTACGGGCTTATTGTTGCATTTTTTGTTTCCGTTTCTATTAAAACTGCATCCCTATTAAATACAAATTTAAACTTAAACATTTTTCTCTGAAACTTGTTATTAATATATAGTTCATGTATTTGAGCATTTCAAATTTAAAATAGTAGAATTGAAAATAAAAACTGCTAAAAGCTTTATTATCTTAGTGTTGTTGTGTCTTCCTATGGGGGTCGTATTCTCTCAAACGGTAAATTCTGATACACTTGAAAAAAGAATTTTACATACTTTCGAAAATAATCCACCTCTTAGCAAAGATGCTGCGAAATTGATGACTATGCGTTTTATAGAAAAGTTGTCGTCGTATTATCCTGCAAAAGCAAGTCTGTTTCTATACAAGGTAGGAGTATTATTATCTTCACATGATCACGATAGCCCGGCCTTAAAATGCTTGAGAGCATCCATCTCTTTGACAAATAAAAATAAAAATCCCAAAGAGTACATTGTTTGTGCGCTTGCTATTGCAGATGTTTTCTACAAAGCCATGAAGGCCGATTCAGCAGGCTATTATGTTGATCTTGCCTATAGCGTTGCTCAAAATAATAAAATTGATCAATATAATGCCACTCTATTTAACGATAAAGCTCGTATTGCTGATTTGAGTGGTCAGCGATTAATGGCAATTGACTGGTATCTGAAGGCTGCTGACATTCATAGACAGAAAAAAGACAGCCTCAGTTTGGGCATTGTTTTAGACAACATTGGCACCTTGCACCTCAATCTTAAAAATTATGATGAGGCTTTAAAATACCTTCGTGAATCGGAAATTTACAACGAACATCAAAAGAACGAAAACTATCTGAATGACACCTACGGCAATCTGGCTGTGGCTTATGAAAAACTAAGCAAACCGTCTGAGGCACTCAGGTATTTTAACAAAACAATTATTCTCTCAAAAAAAATAGGGAACGATTTCCAACTTGCGAGGGTATATATGAATATAGCCAATGCATTTATAGAGTTTAAGAAATACAATGAAGCGGAAGCTTATTTGGACAGTTGTAAATTTATTTGCGAAAAAAATAATATTGAAGTAGGTTTGCTGCTTTACAAAATAAATAAGGGTCAGTTGAATCTTGAAAAAGGAGAAATCAGCAAAAGCCTGGCATTGCTTGAAGATGCCGAAAAAGAGATGGCCGGCAACAATATGCCAGAAATACAAAGCCAAGTCTGGGGAATTATTTCGAATGCCTACGAAAAAGATAAACAATTCCAGCGCGCACTCGATTATTACAAAAAATTTATTGCATTAAAAGATAGTATATCAGGCGGAGAAACCAATCGTTATGTTTTTGAACTACAAACCCGTTATGAAAGTGAACATTCAGCACTTCAAATTCAACAGTTACAGCAAAACATTGAGAAACAAAAAGTCAGGAATGGCTATGTTTTGATGGGACTTGGAATGTCGCTTATCATTATTCTACTACTTGTTGTTTTACAGATAATCTACCGACGTTCCCAGCAATTCAAGCAACTGCTTGCTCTTGAAGAAAATGAGAAATTGCAAATGTACATGGATGTTAAAGATCAGGAATTGGCAAGTAAAGCCATAAGTATGTCGAGAATCAATCAAATGGTTTTAGACGTGAGCGATCAGCTCAAAAAGGTATTACCAGGTCTTACAAAAGAAAAAACGGAATTGTTGCAACAATTACTCAAAAACCTGGAGAGCAGCCTTCCAACAGAGGCCTGGAAGGAATTTGAAACCCGTTTTGAACAGGTACACAAAGGATTTTATGATAAACTACTATACCTTTATCCAGAATTGAGCCCGACCGAACTCAAAGTTTGCGGTTTCCTCCGACTCAACCTTACCACCAAAGACATCGCCTTGCTCACAAATCGTGGTATCGGTACCATTGACCATAGCCGAAGTTCGATACGCAGTAAAATGAACCTTGAAAACGATGCCAACCTAACGTCTTATCTGCTTTCTCTCTAAATCAATTTATTAAAATACACCTAAAATCATTCCGGATGAGCTTTCGTTGCTATCCCGGATTGTCCTTTCTATTATCATATCAGCTATATTTTCATACATAGTTGTTATTCTGTCCATTACTATGCCACTGACAGATTAATGACAGATGGTTTTATTGCCACTGACAGATAAATGACAGCTATTTTATTTGGAAAACGTGATTTCAAGGCATTAATTTGCATTTTTAAAACATAAAAAATATGAATGATAATGATAAAGAGAATGAAAATTTTTCCCGGAAAATGGATGAATTAAATCTTATACTTAAAGAAAAATCAGAAGCCTTTAATAAGCTGGCCAAAGCATTGAAGGAAAAATCTCAGCGCCATTCGACAGCAACCGTTAAAACTGATAAAGAAAGCATGGAAAATAAACCAGAAAATAAATTGAATAATTAATATAAATTACAGTTTTATGAAAACAATTTTTACTTTTTTAATTGGGCTGGTATTAATAGCAGCCATTTTTACCCAAACCGCCAATGCCCAGGTTACCGTAGCAGGTTCTGCCGGTAGCGCCGATGGAACCTACACCACATTAAAACTTGCTTTTGATGCATTGAATGCAGTGGCAAAAACGCAAACTGGAAAAACCATTGTTGTTACCATTACTGCAAGCACTACCGAAACTTCAGCTGCAGTTTTAAACCAGCCATTGATAGGACAGTGGACATCGCTTACGCTTTACCCGACAAGCACGGGGCTTTCAATTAGCGGCGATCTTGCAACTCCGCTTATCGATTTAAATGGTGCCGATAATGTGACCATCGATGGCCGAGTTAACCAGGCGGGGACAAAAAATCTTGTTATTTCCAATGCGAGTGTTTCTGCAACGGCAGCTACTTCAACCATCCGTTTTATTAATGATGCCTGCAGAAATACGATAAAGTATTGTATACTGAAAGGTTCATCAACTGCAACTACAACAGCAGGTGGAATTGTGCTTTTTAGCTCAACCACGGGAACTACCGGAAACGATGGCAATAAGATAGATAATAACGACATTACCAATTCTTCGGATGCCAACCGCCCGGTTAAAGCAATCTTTTCTAATGGTACTTCTGGAAAAGAAAACAGCGAAAATACCATCAGTAACAATAACATCTACGATGTCCTAAACCGTTCAACTGCTTCTTATGGCATCAGTCTCGCATATTATTCGACAGCCTGGACTATTGCAGGCAATAGCTTTTACGAGACAAATTCGCTTGTGCCAACCGCATCTGTTGAATATCGGGTAATAAATATTGATAATGCGTCCGGGAATAATTTTACTGTTTCCGGCAATTACATCGGGGGCAGCTCTCCGACTTGCGGCACTTCAGGTACTGTATTAAAATGGACCAAGACAAATGCTTTTAACAATGCTTTTTATGCAATCTATTTAAATGTCGGGACTACAAAGGCTTCGGGCATACAGGGCAATTTAATAAGCAATTTTTCATGGGCAAATTCAACCGCTGCAACCTGGTGGGGCATAAATAGTGGTGCAGGCGATTTGAATATCGGCACATCTGCAGGCAATACGATTGGTGCGACAACCGGCACGGGGAATATTACATTAACAAATGGCGGAACAGGTGGGAATTTTTTTGGAATCAACACATCCAGCGCTAATAATCTAAATGTTTTTAACAATAAGGTGGGTTCTATTACTGTTGCCAATTCGGCTGCGGCTAATGCAACTCATTTTTATGGAATAAATTGTTATAGTTCTTCCGGTCAGGTGTCGATTGCAAACAATGTTATCGGCAGTACGACTACGCCTAATAGTATCAATGCAACTAGTAGTTCGACAAGTTATCCTCAGAATGGGTATGGCATAAATTATAATAGTTCTGCCGGGAATGTTGGGATTACCGGAAATATTGTTTCAAATTTAGCCAACTCGGGGGCATACCAGGGAGGTCAATTATTAGGTATAAATGTTACGGGTTCTTCTTCGTGTAATATCACCGGTAATTCAGTACACGATTTAACAGCTTCAGGCCTGGTAAACACTGTCACTACACCTGCTATATGCGGCATTATCTATGCAGGATCAAATGTTGTAAATATCAGTAAAAATATTGTTTATAATTTATCCAATATAAATGCTGCCGGCCCCATTGGATATGTCGATGGAATATTTATTACCTGCGTCAGCAGTAACGTATCCAATAATTTCATTCACGACCTATCCATAACGAATGCAAATAATGGCGGCAAAACTATTGGAATATGTCAATATTCCGGGAATTCAACATGTTCCAATAATAAAATTGATCTGGGAGGCAATTATAAACATGCCATTTATGGTTTTTATACTTATGGATATGCATCAGAAACGATCAATCTGTATCACAATACAATTAATATTTCAGGAAGTTTGGCATCGGGAACCACTGTAAATTCAGCTTGTTTAAATAGTGCTACCGCTGTAGTCACGCGAAATGTCAGAAATAATATTTTTAAAAATTCCCGATCAACCGTCAGTGGTTCTAATTTGCATTATGCAGCATATTTTTCTACTAGTGCCGATACAAAATTAACACTTGATTATAATGATTATAATGTTTCTGGCCTTGGTGGCGTTTTAGGATCGTATACTACCGGGACTGTCAATTCCTTGCCCTTATTGGCAGGCATGGACGCACACAGCGTCACTACCGACCCGGCGATGGATGGGGCATTAATACCTTCGGTTTTTACAAATGGCACGCCGATACCTGAAGTATTAACTGATTACAATGATTATTTGCGTAGTGCTTCCACTCCCAAAATGGGAG